>JAFYUJ010000031.1 GCA_017558555.1 Akkermansia sp. | reverse complement strand
CTATCTCCCCGGAATACGGAGAGGACGTCCACAGCGTCTTCAACCTGGACCGCGCTTTCCAAGTGCGCACCAATCCCGGTGCCCCCAATCCGGACAACACGGAACGCCGCATTGCCTACTGGAAACAGAAATTGGCCTGACACGCATAACTCATTTTTCCGACAGCCCTCAGCCCCACCGCTGAGGGCTGTTTTTACAGTCACAAATTAACACATTGAAACACACTTTCCGCTTGCCATGGCAAGTGGGGATTATTATACTTGACCCATGGAATGGAACGACAGCTTCATGCAGCTCTTCAGGAATGCGGTAGAACGTTATCATGAACGACCGCAAACAAGCATAGACCGCTTCTTTTTGCCGGAAGAACTCAAGATTCTGTCGGACATGGGCTATCAGCCCGCCGAAATGCACGCCTATGTGCAGGAATACGCCGTGAAGGGAGACCCGAGCCCCTCCACCATTTTGTTGATTGCCGCAGCGCGCCGCTCCTTCTTCCTGACCCAGCAGCGCGGCATTTCCGGCAACGCGCGCCCGGTGCGCGCCATCGACTTGCCGCCGGATACAGATGATTTCCAGGAGATTCCGTATCTTCCCCGCATCATCAGTAAGGCCGCAGCCAAGCTGTTTGGCACGCTGGACCCCTCCATCATGTACTACGATGAAAAGGACCGCCATTTCCTGCGCGAGCACGGCAACATTCACCCCGCCGATTTCCTGTACCTGACCTGGCAAGCCCACGGCGATAAACAAAAACTGGTCTCCGCCGTGCTCAATGCCATCCGCACGGCCTCCCAGCAGCAAACACCCCCGGCACCCCAGTCCACCCATCCCGCTGCAGCTCCGGCACCTGCCATCCAGCGCGAATTCAACCTCGAATAATAAACAATGTCTCAACACGGGTTCAACGAGTACGGAGAAACAGACCTCGAACGAGTCTCCACAGAGCCACAGCGCCGGGCTCTGGACGCCATGTCGGAAGACCTGGTACGCAAGTTGAACGCCATGGTGGCAGAGCAAGAGGCCCGAGCCCGCGACTTTGCCGCACACCAGCACTCCCTTTCCTCCCTGCCCCGGCTCCATCAGGAGCTTCCTCAAGTCAGCGTTCCCCAAGTGGAGCAAACTCCGCTGAAAGGGCTGCTCAAACAGCAGCGTCCCAAAAAACAAGGGGGCATCACCAATGGCCCACGCCCGGACACAAAACAGCACCACCTGCCACCGGCCGAACCCATCTACGATTATCCTCCGGCAGAATGGGATGAGGAGACACACCATCAACCTATCCAAGAAGAAAAGAAGGAAGCCGGCATCGGCGCCGGTACCATCATTTTCATCATCTTTGTCTTGTTCTTCATCCTCCGCAGCTGCAGTTAAATCATTTTCAGCATATCATCATGACTCGCACCACACTCATCGCCATGGCCCTCTGTGGCTGCACCATGGGAGTTCTCCTCCCATCATGCAGCAACGAAAGTGAGACCACCAGCCAAACACAGGCTGTGGGTATCAAAGTTTTCCGCATCCAGAAGCAAACAGTCACCGACACGGGTGATTGGTTTGGCTACCTGCGCGGCAAAAACGACACCGATATCCACCCCCGTGTATCCGGATTCCTCATTGCACAGGAGTACAAGGATGGCCAATATGTGAAGAAAGGCGACATTCTGTTCAAGATTGACCCGGAACTGTATGAAGCTGAATTGGCACAAGCCAAAGCCAATTTACAGGCAGCGGAAGCCGCACTCACCTCCGCCCGTGCAACGTGCGAGCAAAAGCAACTGGATGTCACCCGCTACGAGCAACTGATTAAGACCAACGCCGTCTCAGAAAAGCAACTCAGCGATGCTGTACACAGTCTGCGCGCAGCAGAGGCCAACGTAAAAGCATACGAAGCAAGCGTGCAACAAAACAAAGCCTCCGTTGACAAAGCACAAATCAATCTGGACTACACCGTGGTGCGCGCCCCCTACGATGGCATTGTGGGTACGTCTCTGGCCTCCCTCGGTGATTTGGTTGGTTCAAGCACCAAGCTGGCCAATATCACAGCGGTGAACCCGATTCGCGTGGATTTTTCCCTCAACAGCGATGCGCTCATCCCCTCCTTCCGCAAGTTTGGCAAGGTAGAATCCGCCAAGCGCAATGCGGCCCTCACCTCCCCCAACTTTGATTTGATTCTGGAGGACGAAAGCATCTACCCCCACAAAGGCACCCTGCTCTCCATGGAAAGTAAAGTGGAAAGCACCGGTCTCATCAACGTGGAAGGTGAAATTGAAAATCCCGACCAAATTCTGCGCAGCGGCATGCCCGTGCGCATTCGCATTCCCCTGGGCACCAAGGAAGCCTTGCTCGTCCCCGAGGTCGCTATCCGCACCGTGCTGCGCAACAACTTCATCATCGTGGTGGACAAGGACAATGCCCCCCATACCGTCCCTGTGGTCTTAGCCGGCAAGTACGATGTGACCATCACCGAGGAAGACGGCTACACCTCTACCCAGAAATTGGTCGCCATCACTGATTACTCCCGCCCGCTCGCAGACTATTTCCGCGAATTCGGCTACAACGATGCCTCGGAAGTGCCCGTGGTGGCAGATGATGAAAATGGGGTACGCGCCATGAATATCTCCTCGGACAACAGCCGATTGACCAAGGATGACAAAGCAGCACGCAAGACGATTCAGACGGAGGCCTTCACCTTCCGCCGCACCCTGAGCGCAGCCGAAAAAGCGGCTTTGGCGCAAGCTAAGTCCGGCGCGGCTCCGCTGCAAGATGTCAAAGCAACCTTGCCCCCCTTCCCGGTGCAGGTGATGCCGCTGGTAAAGCAGGATGTGAACCTGCAGCATGAGTGGTTCGGCACCTTGCGTGGGCAGGAGGAAACAGATATCCGCCCCAAGGTGAGCGGCTTCATCCTCACGCAGAATTTCCGTAATGGTACGCTAGTGAAGAAGGGCGATGTGCTCTACACCATCGATCCCGCCCCCTATCAGGCCGCCTTGGCCGAAGCCAAAGCCAACCTGCTCTCCGCCGGTGCCGCTGTTGAACAAGCCAAAGCCCAGGTGGATATGAGCCGCAGCGACTATGACCGTTACCAGAAGTTGATTCAACACACCCCGGGCGCCGTATCCGAAAAAACGGTGACGGATGCCGCCACCCAGCTCAAGACCAACGAAGCCGCCTTGCTCAAAGCACAAGCCACGGTCGAACAGATGAAGGCTGCCGTCAACCTCGCAGAAATCAACCTCAGCTACACCACCATCACCGCCCCCTTCGATGGCCGCGCCGGCATCAGCAAGCCCTCCATCGGTGCGCTGGTGAGCCCCACCGACCCCCAGCCTCTGGTCACGCTCTCATCCGTGAATCCCATGCGCGTGGATTTCAGCGTCAGTGGCAAAGGCGCTCTGGCCGGCATTGAAATGCTGCGCCAAGGCAAAGTCACCTCCGACAATCGCCCCACCTTCGAGCTGATTCTCAAGGATGGCTCCGTCTACCCGACCAAGGGCGAAATCATCTCTACCGACAACGCTCTGAGCACCTCCACCGGCACCTTTGGCATGGTGGGCGTAGTGGAAAACACGGATTCGGGGCTGCGCAGCGGCATGCCCGTGCGCGTGCTGGCCGCCATGGATACTATCAAGGATGCTTTCCTGGTGCCCGCCCGAGCCCCGCTCTCTGCACAAGGCCGCGATTTGCTACTGCTCCTGGGCAAAGACAATGCGCCCGATGCGCTGCCCATCACCAAGGGGCCGATGGTTGTGGTGCCCGTAGACGAAGGTGAAGGCAAAATCACCAAGCAGCCCATGTACGTGATTGAAGCCGACCGCGCCTCCACCATCCCCCTCATTCTGGCCAAAACCGGCGCCAGCAGTCTGGATGCGTTCATCCTGGAGAAGGCCGGCACGAAGAGCTGGGATGAACTGGCCTTGAAGCGCTTTGAGGTGGCAGACTTCAAGGCATACGCCGAGAAGCTGGCAGGCAAGCCCCTGCCGGACGATTTGCCCCAGACGGAAGGCGCCACGGATTGGAAGGCGCTGTTGCTGCAAAACCAAGGTGTCAAGAACACGAAGGAACTCCTCTTCAAGCAATGTGGCGCCAAGGATGCCCTGGACTATGTGGCCCAGCTCACCGGGCACGGCTCTGCTCTTGAGATGCTGCTCAAGCAAATGGGCTATGAGGATATGAACAACGTGCCCGTCATTGTTGAAGGCACCATCATGGCCGCCAGCCAGACCATGGCTACCAACAAAAAGGCCAACACCCGTGCCAATAAGCTGATGCCCACACGCTTCCACTACGTCGCCCCGCGCACCGTGGTGGAGTCGGTAACGGCGAAAGAACAACAGCCATCCGCACCTCAGTACAAATAATCTCTACCCTTCCCCATTCTTATGTCTCCGTTTTTCATCAAACACCCCATTATCGCAGGTGTCATCGCCATCGTCACCACAATGCTCGGCGTCATCTGCATGCTTGCGCTGCCCATCTCGCAGTATCCGGACATCGCACCCGTCACGATTCAGCTCAGCGCCACCTATCCCGGCGCCAATGCCCAGGAAGTGGCCGACTCTGTCGCCACGCCGATTGAGTTGCAGCTCTCCGGTATTGAAGGGATGGACTACCTCACCTCCACCTCCTCTAACAACGGTTCCTGCACCATCAACGTGATTTTCGAGCCGGGCTCCGATGCCAACACCAACCAGCAGCTCACTTACATGCGATACAGCCAGGCAACCTCGCAGCTGCCTTCTACCGTATCGCAAATGGGTATCACCATCAAGCAGTCCTCCGGTCTGCCGCTGATGCTCTACGCCATCGACTCCCCCGAAGGTTTCTTCAACCCCATTGACCTGACGGGCTATGCCTACATCAACCTGGTAGACCCCATCAAGCGCGTAGCCGGCGTGGGCGACGTCATGGTCTTCGGTGGCCGCTATGCTGTGCGCATTTGGCTCGACAGCGAGAAGATGGCCCAGAAGGGTCTCTCCGTCAACCAGGTCTACAACGCCGTGTCTGACCAGAATGACATCAACCCCGGCGGTTCCGTGGGCGCAGAACCCATGCCCGATGGTCAGGAGTTCACCTTCACCATCCGCAACAAGGGGCGCGTAGGCAGCATCGAGGAGTTCGGCGACATCATTGTGCTGCAAAACGGCACACAGTCCGTACGCCTCAAGGACATCGCCAAGATTGAGCTGGGCTCCCAGAGCTACTCCCTGGCCGGCCGAGTGAACAGCCAGCCCGCTACCTGTCTCGCCATTTACCAGTCCGCAGAAGCCAATGCGCTGGAAACGGTGGCTGCGCTTCGCAAGCTTTTTGCCGAAAAAGAAAAGGTCATGCCTGAAGGCATGCGCGGTTTCGTGGCACTGGACACCACCACCTCGGTGAGCGACTCCATCAACGAAATCATCCACACGCTGTTTGAAGCTCTGGTGCTGGTGGCACTGGTGGTATTCCTCTTCCTGCAGGGCTGGCGCGCTACGCTCATCCCGCTGATTGCCGTACCGGTCTCGCTGATTACAACCTTCTGCTTCTTCCCGATTCTGGGCTTCTCCCTCAACACCATCTGCTTGCTCGGTATGGTGCTGGCCATCGGTCTGGTGGTGGACGACGCCATCGTGGTGGTGGAAGCTGTGGAATCCCACATGGAAAACGGCATGAGCCCCCGCCAAGCCACGTTCGCAGCCATGAAGGAAGTGAGCGGCCCTGTGATTGCCATTGCCTTGGTGCTGGCCGCGGTGTTCCTGCCCTCTGTGCTGCTGCCGGGCATCACGGGTACACTTTTCCAGCAGTTTGCGGTGACGATTGCCGTATCCATGCTCATTTCTGCATTCAATGCATTGACACTATCTCCGGCCTTGTCTGCGCTCATGCTCAAGCCGAAGAAAGAGCACAAGTCCCTGCTGACTCCATTCTACAATGGGTTCAACAAAGTCTATGACTGGGTGGCTGAAAAGTTTGCAGCCATCTGCGGATTCCTTTGTCGCCAGCTGTGGATATCCATGACCTTGCTGGCTGGTCTTACCGCGCTGATTGTGCCTGCATCCAAGCAAGTGCCGGGCGGCTTCCTGCCCAGTGAGGACCAGGGCTTCCTGCTGGCCGGTGTCATCATGAAACCGGGTGTTTCCCTGCAGCGCCTCACGGAAGAAACCATCCCGGTGGAAAAAGTGCTGACCTCCGATGACGCCGTGGAACACGTGGTATCCATCATTGGCATGAACTTGATTCTGGGTGTGCAGACCACCAACTCCATGACTTACTTCGTGAAGCTCAAGGACTATGCAGAGCGCCCCACAATGCCCAATGACAAGCACCCCACGGCCGACGATGTGTACAAACGCTTGCAGGCTAAGCTCGTGATGAGCGGTGTAGACGGCACAGTATTCGTCACCACGCCCCCCGCTATTCCCGGCGTGGGTACGGGTAATGACATCTCCCTCGTGATGGAAGACCGCGAAGGCCAGGGTGTGGCAGCCCTGTATGCCCAGATGCAGCGATTTGAAGCTGCGCTGCGCGCCAATCCGGCCATTGGCTCTGCATCCGACATGATGCTCCCCGCCGTGCCCCAGAAGAGCATTGCCATTGACAAGGACAAATGCCTGGCCCAGGGGGTAGACTACGCCAGCGCCAACTCTTTGCTGGCTTGCTTCAACGGCTCCCGCTTCGTCAACTACTACACGCAATTCGGCCAGCAGTGGCAGGTATACTTGCAAGCTGCCGGTGCCAACCGCGTCAATACAGATCAGATTGCCAACTTCTACGTGAGCAACAGCAAGGGCGAATCCGTCCCCCTCAGCACGCTGGTTACCATCAAAGACATTGCTGATACCGAGTTCGTGCAGCACACCAACAACTACAACTCCGGCCGCATCAGCGTGAAGCCTGCAGAGGGTTACTCCTCTGCCCAGGCCATGGCCGCCATCGAAAAAACCTTCGATGAAACCATGGATAAGACCAAGTACGGCTTCTCCTATGTGGATATGAGCTTCCAGGAAAAGAAGGTGCAGGATGGCCTCGGCCTCGGTGCTATCTTCACCCTCTCCGGTGTATTCGCCTTCCTCATCATGGCCGCTCTGTATGAGAAATGGACCCTGCCGCTGGCCATTTTCCTCTCTGTACCCATCGCCGTGTTGGGTGCCTTTGTGGGTCTGTGGGCATTCGGTCTCACGCTTGACCTCTACGCCCAGATTGGTCTGGTGATGCTGGTGGGTCTGGCCGCCAAGAACGCCATTTTGATTGTGGAATTCGCCGTGTTGCAAATGGAGCGCGGGCAGAGCCTGATGGATGCAGCCGTGACCGCCGCCCGCATGCGTCTGCGCCCCATTCTGATGACCTCCTTTGCCTTCATCCTGGGTTGTGTACCGCTGCTCACGGCAGAAGGTTCCGGAGCCTTGGCACGCAATGCCATCGGCGTGGTGGTGGTGGTGGGCATGTCCATTGCCTCCTTTGTGGGCATCTTCTTCATCCCCTGCTCCTTTGTGTTCATCATGAAGCTCTTCCGCTCCAAGGTTCACAAGGCACAGCATGGCCCGGACCCTGATGAGGAAATCGCTTATGCCCGCCTCGAAGCCGAGGAAGCAGAAGCAACTAACCAAGCCTGATTCCGCGATATCCCCTTAAAGCATCCCCCCGCTGCGTGAGCTCACACAGCGGGGGGATTTGTTTAAGCAAAGATTTCAAAAACTCCGGCTCAGCCTTTGGCGACATCACACAGCAGCTCCAGAGCGCGGAGCACCACACGCTCACGAATACTGCGGCGATCCAGCCCGGGCAAAAGCAGCGTTTCTGTATGCATGGGCCGCTGAGCGGCGCGTCGGCACAACGCCAAACAGACGGTCCCCACGGGAGGCTCACCCTCTGCTGCGGTGGGACCGGCGTTGCCGGATACCGCCACAGCTATGTCAGCCCCGGATTGGCGCATGGCACTCTCGGCCATGGCGGCCACCACTTCTTCACTCACCACGGTATGGGCCTCAATCAGAGATTCGGGCACATAAAGCAAGCGTTCCTTAGCCTCATTGCAATAAGTCACCCAGCCGTAGCGAAAGACGGCAGAGGCGCCCGGGACCTCCGTCAGCGCGGCGGCAATGAGCCCGCCTGTGCAACTCTCAGCCGTGGCGACCGTCAACCCGGCGGCGCTCAACTGCTGCACCGCGGCAAAGGACATTAATGGGATATTCGGATTCATAACTTCTCACTCCTCATCAGGGACAAGCAGAGATACCGTGGCAAAAGCCGCCATCCCCTCGCGGCGCCCCAGGGCGCCCAGTTTTTCATTCGTGGTCGCTTTGATGCCCACGCGGCGGGGCTGAATGCCCAGAATAGGAGCCAGCGTTTCCTTCATCTGTTGCACAAAGGGCAAAATCCTGGGAGCTTCAGCAATGAGAGCGCAATCCACATTCACCACCTTGCCCCCCTGCTCACGCAGCAGAGACACGGCCTTTTCCACGATGCGCAGCGAGCAGATGTTCTCGCAGCTGTCATCATTCGGCGGAAACCAGTAGCCAATGTCCGGCTCGCCAATGGCACCCAGGATGGCATCGGCCAGGGCATGGCACAGCACATCGGCATCGCTGTGGCCTTTCAAGCCCTTTGTTTCGTGCACCTGCACCCCACCCAGCCACAGCGGGCGCGGTGTGGGAGAAAACTGATGAATATCGTACCCTAAACCTACGAGTGTTGTCATGATATGATGTGTAAAGGTGGTATCTTTACGATACTCTATCACACTCGCGCAGAAAAAACAGCACTTTTATGTGACACTACCTACAATTTTCCTGCAATGGTGGGCTCTTGGCTCCAAACATCATTTTATGGATAACCACGCTCTGTCATACCGTCGCCGTTATCAAAAATACCAGCTACATGTTCCCGGCAGCGATGAATGATGAACTAAACTCGCCCACTCACTAGAGGCCGATTTTCTTTCGATTTTTAGCCTCCATCCAGCAATCATGCGTATGCTCAGCTTGAATCTGTTTTTGAGAGCGCTCGCCTTTTTGTTGAGCAGCCGTTCCAAGTTTGTATTTCGAAGGTGGCGTTTTATCCCGGGAATTTTCACCGCATCGCACACGCTTGTGATACCCTCTTCAAAAAAGAAGTCGGCATACTGCGCTTCCACCCAAGGATGCGACACGATGGCATCTACCATGTATTTTGTTTTGCGATAAATGATTTCCAACGCTTGTGCAAGGGGCGTTTTGTTTGCAGCTGAGCAATGAAGGTCACACCCCTTTTCCTGCAACATTTGCTCCATTCGCTTCATCATTTTGGGATAATAAGAAAGCAAAGTATACACTTGAAACACTGGGTCATCCGGAACCTCTTCATACTCATCCGTACTCACATAGTGGTAAAATGGCAATTGCATTCGCGTCCCATCTTTCAAAGGCATATGATCTATACCAGTTGACTTACAATAGCTAGAGCCAAAACTCTCAGACTCAGAATTTATCATTCCTTTATAGGAATAGATGGGGTGCCCCAGCGCTTTGTATATATCTTTCTGTTGCTCCGTATACCCGGATAAATCAAGTAATTCGAGCCTCTTACCAAAACATAAATGCTTAGGGGGAATGAACTTACCTATTAATTTTTCTCTATCAATCTTACGATTGCCGCGAAAATTCACGACACGCATGCCATAATAGTAGTGAATATTCTCATTCACAATGTTGAGAACATCTTTCACATACAGCTCCTCTTCCGGAGAAAGCTTTGCATTGGTGCTTGCCTGAATTTTCTTCCGCTCCTCCCGGGACAATTCAATCCACGGCTTTTTAGTAACGGGGTTGAGGGCGGCTTCTTTCTTATATTCCCACGCGGCATCATCATCAAACCAACGCATTCGGTGTAAATAAATCCTTGAGCCATCATGATATCGCGCTAGCATAATACGAATGCCGTAATTCGCATCTGTGTACAATACAGCACTATCTTTCCCCACTTGAAAATATCTATCTTGGTTTTTATCAATCCAAGACTTGATTGTCGGGTGAATGCATTTCCAGTTGAATGCATTGACCACCAATTTTCTGATTTGCTGGCGCGTCAGCACAGGCGGTTCCGGCATATTCCTTTCACGGTACCATGCAGGAAGAGTTGAAAGGTACTCTTCATCAGCTGCCGTTTTATCGCGCGGAGCAAAGGGGCAATCCAACACATCGACGCCCATTAATGGAAATGAAAGCACACTCCAACACGCGCACATCAACAAACCATGCCATTTCATCAGATTCATCCTTTTCTTGCAATTCTCTTACAGACAAATGAGATAACTTATTGGAGTAAAAAAGTCAATACAATTTCCCCGCGAGCCCAGGCAAAAGCATTTGAGAAATAGCAATTTGGCGGACAGAATGCGCTACAAATAACCCTTTACCGATGGCAGGCTTGGTAAACGCACAGTACAAAGGGAAGGATAAGCGCATAGGGGCACAAGGCCAGTACATACACCAACACTCTCTGCCAACAAGAGAGTGAAGATTTCTGCGCGTTCAAAGGAGACATTCCCAACAGAAAGCAAGGCAACCACTGCAGCGACAACAAAAAGCCCAATGGCCACGCAACCCACCATGTAACAGCCAGGAACAGTAAAATTGGAAGATTCAGCAAGACATACCCACGCAAACTTCCTGCGAGGCGACACATGATATACAGCGTGGCAGGCAGCCAAAACGTACACAATCCACAGTAAAGCAACACCGGATACAGCACCACCTGCAGCCCGGCATGCAACCAAAGCCACACCCAGCTTGCCGCAAAGCTACAGCCAAACTCGGGAAATGTTTTTTGCGTTTTCTCCGCCATGCAGATTAATGTGCATCGAGCCAGTTATCGGCCGTATTGGCTTCTACCTCCAGCGGTACGCCATGGGGCAAAGCCATGGCCGAGCGCATGGTGTCTGTAATCAGCGGAATGAGTTCGGCTTGCTCCTCGTGATGGAGATCGAAGAGCAATTCGTCATGAATCTGCATCATCATGCGGCTGCGGCGGCCTTTGAGCAGCTCGGCCACGCGAATCATGGCTATCTTAATCATATCGGCAGCCGTACCCTGAATCGGGGTATTGATGGCGGTGCGCTCGGCTGCGGCACGCAGATTAAAATTGGCGCTGTTCAAATCCGGCAGCATGCGGCGGCGGCCACACAAGGTCTCCGCATAGCCGCGCTCGCGGGCATCTGACACCAGCTTATCCATGCATTCTTTCACGCCCGGGAACTGGGTAAAGTAGCTCTCAATGAGCGCCGCCGCCTCGCCACGGGGGCAATCCAGGCGCTGAGACAAACCAAAGGCTGAGATACCGTAGATGATACCGAAGTTCACCGTTTTGGCAGCGCGGCGCATGAGCGAGGTCACTTCGCTGCGGTCTACGCCGTAAATACGAGCGGCGGTTTCAGCGTGGATGTCGCGTCCTTCGGTGAAAGCGGCAATCATGGCAGGGTCCCCGGAGAGCGCAGCCATGAGTCGGAGTTCAATCTGCGAGTAGTCGGCAGAAAGGATGCTGTATTCCTCGCCGCGCGCCACAAAGGCCTTGCGAATAAGACGCCCGGCATCCGAACGCACAGGGATATTCTGCAAGTTGGGGTTCTGTGAAGCCAAGCGCCCCGTGGCTGTGACCATCTGCAGCAAGGTGGAGTGAATGCGCCCATCCTGCGGGGAAATGTAGCGAGGCAGCGCATCCAGATATGTGCCTTTCAGCTTGGTCAGCTCGCGGTAGCTCAGGATATCTGCCACCAGCGGGACGGAGGGAGCCAGCTTGCGCAGGGTTTCTTCATCCGTCACAAACTGCCCACCCTTTGTCTTCTTGGGCTTATCAAGCAGCTTCATCTCTCCAAAGAGCAAATCACCCAACTGCTTGGGAGAATTGAGATTGATGGGGCGGCCCACCGTTTCATCGATGCGGGCTTTCACTGTCTCAATCTGCTCTCCGAGCGCAGCAGAGCTCTCCAGCAAAAGCTGCGGTTCCACGCGCATGCCTTCTGCCTCGATATCAGCCAACACCGGCACCAAGGGGAACTCAATATCGCGCATCAGCGCAGTCTGACCGGCCGCTTCCAGCTGCGGAGCCAGCAGATTAGCCAAGCGCAGCGTCACATCCGCATCCTCCGCTGCATAATCAGCCATTTGCTCCAGCGGCACAGCGGCGGTGTTCATCTCCTTGCCGGCTATCTCCTCCAAGCGAACCGTGCGGTATTGCAGCAAAGCCTCGGCCATATCATCCATGCCGTGGCGCAGCTCGGGGTAAAGAGCCGTATGGGCCAACATGGCATCAAAGAAGGGGCCATTGACCTGCACACCGGCGGTGCGCAGCACCTTGAGGTCGAACTTCAGATTCAGCCCCACCTTTTCTGCCGAACCGGCAAAGGCCGCGCGGAATACATCCAAACATTCGGGGGAATCCACCGTCACGTAGTATGCTTCGTGTTCTTCCAGGCAGAAGGACATGCCCAGCAAACGGTCCTGCAATGCATCCAAGCCGGTCGTTTCCGTATCAAAAGCCCAGCGAGTAGCCTGCTCCAGGCGGGCAGCCAACGCGGCACGAGCTTCGGGTGTCTGCACCAACTCATAGCGATGCGGCGTGGTGGAGATATCCGCCAATGTGGGCGTGTCAAAAAGCGCCAGCTGGACTGGGCCATCCTCTGCCGGAGCCGTGGTGGCAAACAACTCACCCATATCGGCATCGGTCATTCCCAGGCGCTTCTCCAGCCCTTTGAACTCCAGTTCACGGAAGATGCGGCGCAGCTCCGGCACATTGAACTCTTTGCGGGTGCATTCTGCCAGAGTCAGCGGCACAGGGGCATCTCGGCGGATGGTGGCCAACTCGTAAGAAAGGCGCGCATTATCGGCATTCTGCTCAATTTTTTCACGCATCTTGCCCTTGATTTCATCGGTATGCGCCAGCATGTTCTCCACGCTGCCAAATTGAGCAATCAACTTACGAGCCGTCACAGCCCCCACACCGGGCACACCGGGGATATTGTCGGACGAATCTCCCATGAGCGCCAGAATATCAATTATCTGCGTCGGCGTGCTGATACCCCATTCCTCCAGGAATGCGGCTTCATCCACCACCTCAAAATCTGCTCCTTTCTTGCCGGGTTTGCGGAAAGAGCAAGTCGGAGAAAGCAACTGCCCCAAATCCTTGTCCAGCGATACCATATAGCTGTGCATCCCCCCCTGCTCATCGGCCATGCGGGTGAACGTGCCAATCAGGTCATCTGCCTCGTACCCGGGCACACGCACCACAGGAATCTGCATAGCCTTCAAAATGTCAATAATCCAGGGAATGGAATCACGCAGTTCCTGCGGCATGGCTTGGCGATTTGCCTTGTACTCGGCATATCGCTCGTGGCGGAATGTGGGACCGGAGGGGTCCAGACATGCCACAACATGCGTGGGTTTTTCTTTCTCCAGCAAGGAAAGCACCGTATTACTGAACCCAAACATGGCAGAGGTATTCACCCCGGCAGAATTGCGCATCGGCGCGTTGATGAATGCATAAAACGCACGATACATCAACGCCATGCCATCAAGTATATACAGTGTTTCCATTGCCAAGATGATACCACCCACTCCACCCTCTGGCAAGCCAAAGGATGAGGGGTGGCACAATCGGCACTACGAAAATACGGACAAGTGGCTTATTTTGCTAATTTGCGCGTAATAAGGCGGTCCAAGCTGAAAGCGCCGCCCCCGGTACACAGCAAGGTACCATAGCACACCAGGTACAACAGGGGAAGCTCCACCTGCGCCCAGGATGCCTCGCTGTCAAACACAAAGACGACAACCCAGAAATTGAAAACCAACACCAGGGCAGAGAGCCGGGAAAGAAAGCCAAAGAGCAAGGTGATGCTGCACAAGCATTCGGCAAAAGTGCAGAGCACAAGCGAGGCCGTGGCTCCTATACCAATGGGATTCATCCAGGACGGCCCCTGCCCTTGCATCAGCATCAGCAATTTGGGGATGCCGTGTGTCAGCATCAACAAAGAGACCGACACGCGGAGAAAAAGGATACCAATGTGGTATTGGTACAACCACGGAGTGAGCACAAGGGAACAAGGCGGCTTCATCACAGGTGCAGATGCACCTGCTCTGCGCGGCGTTCACAAACGGGTAGGGCAACCTCAGCGGCGGCGCTTACGCTGTTTCCACTGCTTCTGCCTGAGCTCACGGATTTCTCCACCACGCTGACGCAGGCGCTGTGGCTCCGGCCGCTTGAGGCGGAGTTTCACGCGATGACGCCAGCCCCCGGCCCATGTGCGCACGCGTACCGTGGTGAAACGGGATTTATCCGTTTCATGGCCCGCGCCGGCAGGCGAGGGAGTGGGTGCAGCTTTGGCATCCCACTTAATCTTGGAGACCAACTCATCGTATACCTGCTGGGGTGTAGGCTCAGCGGGCACCTCTTGCGCCGGGGCGGGTTCGGGCTGCGGCTCAACACCCGGAGCGGGAGTCTCCGGCTGGGGCTGGGCCGTGGCATCTTCTGCCGGAGCCGGGTCTGGCTGCGGCTGGGGAGCCTCTGGCTGAGCATTGGCATCCGCCTGTTGTTCGGAAGCTTCCTGCTCACGGCTGGCCAGAATCTTCTCCATTTCAGGGTCTTCCTTGCGGAGAATGGCCGCTTCCTCTTCCGGCTTCACCTCTGCCACCAAGTCCACACCGGGAGCCTTGGCATTATCCGGATGTGTGCGCAGGTAATTTTCAAACTCGGGATCGGGTTCCGCGCCATTGTTCACCGCGCGGTCATAGGCTCGGGCTGCATCGGGAATCTGCGCCATCTCAGCATAAAGACGCGCCATATTGTAGTGAGCATCACCCAGCGTCGGCTTGAGTTTCACCGCTGCGGCAAAATGCTTAAGCGCGCGGTCAAACTGCCCACTCACACCTTCGATATTAGCCAGGTAGAAGAAAGCCTCAGCATTACCCGGGTCCAATTCCACCGTGCGCATGAACATTTTCTGCGCTTCCGGTAACTTATCCAAGCGATAATAGCTGATACCCGTCAGGTAGTAGGTAATGGCCAAGTCCGGAGCCAGGCGGGAGGCACGCTCCAGGAAGCCGAGAGATTCTTCGCACTTGTTGCGATACAGCAAGATAGTGCCCAGATTCACCAAGCCCGCCACATGATCCGGCTGGCAATCATACAGCGTACGGTACAGCTGCTCGGCAGAGGTGTAGCGGCCCTTGGCAAAGGCTTTACCGGCCAGCGTTGCGAGGGTCTCTACTTCCAGACTGCGGCGCACAGCATCCACACCTTCGGTGCCGGAGCCCATACTTTCCACCTCTCCGCCTTTGACGGATTCCATAATGCGGCGCTCAGCATCAGTCAAATCCAGCGTGCTTTCATCCTCCAGCTTCTTGAGAGCAATAAGCATCGCCGGGTCCTGATTCTTAATCTGCATGTAGGTTTCCATCAGCAGTTTGCGTCCCTCTTCCTGCATGGCAAGGGTGCGTTTCTGTTTGGAAATCACCTCACGCAATAACTTATTTTCCTCGGCCAGAGCCGGATCGACAACCGGCTGTTGAGATTGAATCTCCAAATCAGCTTCCAGATTGTTCAAACGCTCAGAAAGATCGGAAATACGGCGGCGATACCCCATATTTTCATCATAAATACCGCTCATTTCATCGCGCAGGCGGTTTGCCTCGTTGCGGGCTTCATCCAGCTGCTGCGCCAGCACCGTATTCTGGTCATCCGCACCGGCCTGCATGGATTCCAGCTGGGCAATGCGTTCCTGAGCCGCCTTAAGCTGCTCTGCAAGGGTAAGATTTTGGTCCAGCAGCGCCTTCGTTTTTTCCGGGCTGTTCAGCTCCACGATGGCACGCAGCTGTTCGTTCTCTGCCTTCAATGCGTCACGTTCCTTGGTCACACGCTCCAGCTCTGCCTGGGTCTGGGCCAGCTTGCTCTCCAGCTCAGAAGCACGCGTTTCGGCCTCTTTGCGGGCTTCTTCAGAAGCGCGATACTTGGCTTCCATCTCAGCCAGCTGCTGGGAGAGAGCATCCACCACGCGGTTACCGGCCGCGCGCTCTGTTTTTATTTGCTCCTGAAGCTGGTTGTAGCGATCCTGGTACATTTTCTGATCCAGCAGCGCCACGTTGAGCTTCTTCTGCGTATCAAGGAAACGGGTGTTGAGCTCTTTGTATGCCTCAGCCATGCGGCGGCACTCCTCCTGTGCGCGGGCCAAGGCATTGTACATATCCTTGTCGCTGCTTTCGTAATCCGGCAACTCCACCGGCTTGAAATCGCTCTGGTAATCCAGCGGCACGGAAGATTTGGGGCGATTCGGCAACTCCAGCCCGGACATGTCCGTAGCGATGGGCTTGCCGGGCTGGCGCCCCGTGGGGATGGGCGCCTCTGCCGCCTTGCGGCGGTATTCGGCCATATTCTCGGAAAGGATACGGCGGCGCGTGCTCACCAGGTTCGTTTTCCAATGCGGGAAATCACGCACAATCACAGCCAACACCTTCTCGGCCTGCTGTCCTTTTTTCAGGGCTGCATTATAGCTCTGCTGAGAAGCCAGCATCTCCGATTCCTTGCACAGACGATAGGCTGTCAGGTAATATTCACCCGGGTCCTGCACCATGGCTCGCTTAGCAGCTTGCTGCACCGCCGAACCGGCTCCCCCTGCCACAGCACCGCTTTGCGCCATCAGTGGCTGCACCTGCCCCAAGGCTATACAAGCCATTATCAATGCGGTCTGTGTGGAGGAAAGCTTCATGGAAAACAGGAAACATGATAGCTTGTCTGCCGGCCAAATCAAGCTCAAAATACGCCACCAAGTGGTATCTTGGCGATAATATGACACGGGTACAACAAGAGGGTAGCCACGACTGCGGCTACCCTCCCATCAATCAGGTTTGTTTACTGATATCTGCTCGCATCAGAACTTCCAACCCAAACCGGCGCGAGCACCGATACCATACTGCTTATCGGCCTCTGCGGGCTCGGCGGTATTGCCATTGCCCTGCAATGCACCATAAATGTACAGATTATCGGTCAGGTCATAGCTCAAGCCAATTTCAGCAGAATAAGCAAACCCGGTGTCATCCTTAGAGTAATCACCAACGGAATACTCTACGTTGGCTACACCCACGTTTGCACCAACGTACCAGGAAAGATCCTCGGTAATGGGTGCCGTGTAGCGCACACCGGGCATGACGGACCATACAGTTGCATCAATGCCATGCTTATCACCTTCGGCCCATGTACCACGCAGGGTAATGGCCCAGTTGGGGCAAAGGTCATACACTGCGGTCACGTCTACACCCCAGGTATCGATACCATCAACACCATCAGTCAGATCATTCAGAGCACTAGTGTACACAGCCCCGACTTCAATGCCGAGCGGGCACTCTGCGGGAGCGACAACAGGTGCGGGAGTGGGAGCAGGAGCAGCAACAGGTGCGGGAGCTACCACGAGGGGGCCCATTTCACCGGCCATTGCAGGAATGGCGAGACTCATTGCAAGAATAATGCTTTTCTTCATAAATATATCCTTTCTATGCGTGTTGTTTCTTTGAACGGCTGACAGAGAGACCATGTTCCTTCAGCCACTCCTATGGATAACAAACTTTCGAACAAACGTCAACAAAAATTAACTAATTCTTCGATTTTTTATCAATTCGCGAAAATCAGATACCATAAAACCATAGCAATAAGCGATAACATCACATCAGAAGCGGACATCCGAGGGCATCAACAAAAAGCACGTCACAGATAAAGCTCGCCAGGCTCGCACTCATTTGGTAAAAGAAGAGACAAGAACATGAGCATATATACCAACATTGCAGATTTGGTGGGCAACACGCCTCTGCTGGAGCCGATTAACTATGCGGCAAAACATGGACTGAAGGCGCGACTTTTGCTGAAATTAGAATACCTCAATCCGGCGGGGTCTGTCAAAGACCGCATCGCCAAAGCCATTATAGAAGACGCAGAAGCCAACGGAAGGCTCCGTCCCGGCAGCACCATCATCGAACCCACCAGTGGCAACACCGGTATCGGGATTGCGGCAATTGCCGCTTCCAAAGGATACAAGGCCATCCTGACCATGCCGGAGACCATGAGTGTAGAACGCCGCAACATGCTCAAGGCGTATGGCGCTGAAATTGTCCTGACCCCGGGGCATCTTGGCATGAAGGGAGCTATTGCCAAAGCGGAGGAACTTCATGCTGCAACCCCAGGTTCTATCATGGCTTCTCAATTTGACAATCCCGTTAACCCCGCAGCACATTACGCCACCACAGGCCCTGAAATCTGGAAAGACACGAATGGTAAGGTGGATATTCTGGTGGCGGGTGTTGGCACCGGCGGTACCCTCTCCGGCACAGGAAAATACCTCAAAGAACAAAACCCAGCCATTCTCATCGTGGCTGTAGAACCGGCGCAATCCGCCATTCTCTCCGGTGGCACCCCCGGAGCACATGCAATTCAAGGCATTGGAGCCGGCTTTATTCCCGGCACCCTGGATACAACGATTTACGATAAAATCATCACAGCAGACAACGAAGTCCCCTTTCACTACGCCCGAGACCTCGGCATCTGCGATGGTGTACTCACCGGCATTTCCGGCGGCGCTGCGCTCTACGCTGCTACACAACTGGCGCTCCTGCCCGAGCACGCCGGAAAAACCATTGTTGTCATCCTCCCCGACAACGCAGATCGCTACTTCTCCACCCCGCTTTTCGGCTGATTGCGCACTAAACTTCTCTCATACGCATAAAAGTCTGCGATTTCACCAAAAAACAGCTTGACTTATCGGGTGTGTCCCTTATACTACAGACCATACCATCACCATGAAAACGTTTTCCCTCCTCTCTGTACTTGCAGTCGCTATGAGCACTCTTTCCTGGGCTGCTCCTGCCGTGAAGCCGGTAGACATTTCTGAGAAGACTCTGCGTGGCATTGGCACTCCCCGCCAGCAGGCCAGCATTGATGAGCACAACGCAGCCGTCAAAAAAGCTGAGAAAGACCGTGCCGATGCTATCAAGGAAGCCAAAAATCTGACTGAACGCAACGACAACGGCCTCAAGAAAACCATCCAAAAGCGCTATCTCAACTCCATGCTCCCGGCCTGCGAACGCGAACCCGAAACTCCGCGCGAGCCCGGCGATTACGAAATTCGCTATTAATTCATATTTTTCTTTCCCAAATGGAACGCGCAGTAGATTTTACTGCGCGTTCTTTTTATGTTTACACCACTTGCCGGGTGAGTCTCAAGAAATGAAAACACTTACGCAACCAGGTTCATCTGGGTAAGTGTAGCGTGCGGCCGGATTCCACGGGGTGAATCCACACTCCAGCGCAGCTCGTGAGCCCCGGCAGCCAAGCGATAAAGCACCAAAGCCTGGAAAGGCTCCCCGGTTTTGCCACCGCCTTGAGCATACACTACGCACGTACCTCGACGGCCATGAGTCACCACTCGGCACTCTCGCTGCCCCTTGTCGATATGGAGAATAAAGGCATAAATACCATCACGGGGAGCCTCCAGCACCACCGAGGCCGTGTGTCGTTTATCCACTTTTTTATCACGTCGCCAAGGCAGCGGCATCAACTCCGGGCAAGCCACCCCCTTGGGCAAGCCTGTTTCAGCCGGCAACATCTCCATGCGTGCCCGGCGAGTTTGCGAAGCACCCCGCACGACCTGCACACACACACACGCGAGCACGACCGCCCCTATGACCACCCAGGCCAGCACGGCCCAAGTTGCCCACTGCTCGGCCCCACAAAGCAACAACACCATGAGCAGCACGGAAAAAGCAGCCGTCATCAGCAAGCCCCAACGAAACCCCAAGCGCATCCCGGGAAACAGAGCAAACAGCAGAGCAAAACGCAAAAATGTCCTGATATTCAACGGCGTGTTCTTCAAAAACTCCCGCCGAACTACCATTTCAAATAAGCGAGAAAGCTCAGCCTGACTCGTATTTCTATCGATATTCACCGTATCGACGCAGCATAAGGGTTACTGCCACAGGTAGGACTGACGAGCATCTTTCAACTGACCATCCACATACAATTCCACACGCCAGGACATAATATCACCCTTGCGCTGGCGTTCTGGCCCATTAAAGAAAAACTCTGTTTGGCGGCTGGCGGCTCGTTCCCGCCCGGCAGGCAGCGACACCTCGCGTCGTTTCACATCAATACCTGTACCGGCCTGCGTATAGAGCATCACCAATTTCACGGGTTTATCAGGTTCTGCATCATCCCAATTCACATAGTAATAATCCCCCACCATCTCTTTGCGCTGGGAGTTGGTGTTCGCATCGTGGAAAACATACATGGCATTGGCGCGCAAGGGGCTGTTTTTCCACTCAAGAGAGGGAACCTCGGGGGATTTAACGGGCAAATCCGCCACATCAGTGATGCGAGTATCACTCACCCCGGTACATGCCGCCAAAAGGGCAGCTGCGACAGAAAGCCATGCCAACCTGATTCTCATGCCCCCATGTATACACCACCGAATGGCTGTTTGTCAATGTTTTCTTGTACAGTCACAGCGAGAAAAACTTGCAAAAGACATCATCTTGGGGCATAATCCCCCCATGCCCATCATCTGTGCCATCTTTACACACTACGGCAGCAAGCATAGAAGCCTGACTTGCCTGCGGCGTTTGGCACAGCAAACCCGCAGACCGGATTACATCATCATCGTCAACAACAACACCCCGGATGATGACATCACAACCGAGGCTCCGGCTCTTGCAGCATCTCTTTTTTCTGCGCCATGTCTACACCTTTTGCAGATGCCGGAGAACTTGGGCAATGCCGGTGGCTGCGCGCATGGCATGGAGTACGCGTTCCGTGAATTGAAAGCGGATTTCGTGTGGATACTGGATGACGATTCCTGGCCCCGACCACAAACACTTGAAAACCTGCTGGCTGTCCGGGCTCCGGACAAGACGGTGCGCATGAGCCTTGTGATTGACCCATCCAAGGGAGACGAACTCAGCTGGCCCCTCACCCTGTGTACCGGGCAGGAACGCACACCGTGGAAAAACGCCCTCTCCCGGCAGGACCTGCCCGAGAGCAATGAAATTGCCAGCCGTGGTGGCTGGCTGGGCGCTCTCTATCCTCGCGCCGCATGGTTTACCGCAGGACTTCCTACGCCGGAGCTTTTCATCCGGGGCGAAGACGAGGAATACCCCTGGAAAGTACGCGCAGCCGGTTTTTCTTTCATCACCGTCAAAAATTCTGAACTGGAGCACCCCTCCGCAGCCATTCCTCTGGTACATGTCACCTTTGGCAAACACTCATTCTTCTACGAGCCGGGGCTCCCGCTCTCTCGCAGCTACTACAAAGTACGCAACTGGGCCTGGTTGCAGCGCCTCAAGCACCCCCAAGCCTACCTTCACCGCCTGGTAGCATGTCTCTTCTACATCATTCTGAGCGTAGATGCCATGTTGCTCACAGATGAGCTGACCGCGCGCAGCCTCTACAATCTCTTCCGGGCCATGCACAACGGCTACTACGGTAAATTACGCCCGTTCTGACACCTGTTAAACAGAAAAAATTGCACCCACACGCAAATTTGTCTTTACAAGCGAAAAGTTAAGGGTATAATCTGCTTCCCGATGACGCCATCTTCCCGGCACTAAAATCTTATTAACCACACAACCAACCAGAGAATCATGAAAGTTCTTTCCTCCCTCGCCTCTATGAAGCGCCGCCACGCTGATTGCCAGATCGTGAAGCGCAAGGGTACGCTCTACGTCATCTGCAAGAGCAATCCCAAGTTCAAGGCTCGTCAGGGCACGACAGCCGGCACCCGCCTCAGCAAGAAGGGCGTTAAGTAAGATTGCCTGCTCGGGGATTAGCCAGGGTTCATCCTTTCTATCCCCGCCCGAAAAGATAGACCGGCGTTGTTTAACCCCGGTCTTTTTTCGTTCACAAGCGGTATTTCCCCATCCCACACCACGTGTTACCATGAGCGTAGAAGTTCGGACCCACATTTTCAAGATTGGCGATTTCACCTTTGACACAGGCGAGACCTTGCCCGACATCTGCCTGGCCTACGAAACATACGGCACACTCAATGCCGACAAGAGTAACGCCATCCTGCTCTTTCATGCGCTGACCGGCAGCCACCACGCCCATGGTCTCAATACGGATTTACCGGAAGCCGGGGAATTCTGGCGCCCGGAGAACCACGAAGGGTGGTGGGACCGCATGATTGGCCCGGGCAAGCCGCTGGATACAGAGCGCTATTTCATCGTATGCGTCAACTTCCTGGGCAGCTGCTATGGCAGCAGTGGCCCCACTTCCCCGGCACCTGATGGTGAGCCGTGGGGGAGCCGATTCCCCATGGTAACGCCCAATGACCAGGCCCGAGCCCAGATTCAGCTCATCAACTCCTGGGGGATTGATCGCTTCGCCATCGTGGGGCCCAGCATCGGTGGCATGCTCAGCCTGGCCTTCACCCACCTGTACCCGGAGCGCGTGCGTAGCGTCATCATCATCGGCGCCTCCTGTCAGCCCCCCATCGAGCACAAGCTGGCCGCCTTTGAGCAGATTCTTGCCATTGAGCTGGACGAGAAATACCGCGCCGGGCGCTACCCCCTCAGCGACCCGCCCCGCCGTGGGCTCGCCCTGGCCCGCATCATCAGCCACAAGTTCTTTGTCTACCAGCGCGGGCTGGAAAAGCGAGCCCGCAAGGGTGGCACCCCCGACCGTAAGGGCATGCTCACCTGGTACCTGCCGGAGCGCAACACCGAAAGCTACATGCTCCATCAGGGTACTAAGTTCGCCCTGCGATTCGATGCCAACGCCTATATCCGCATCATCAACATGTGGGCCTCTTTCGATTTGCCCACCATCTGTGGCAAGGAGAACATGGATGCCGTCTTCCGGCGCTTTGCAGAGCACAACATTCCTTTCATGATTTTCTCCATCAGCACAGATTGCTGCTTCTCCCCACGCTCCTGCTCCCTCTTCCACCGCAGGATGCTCAAAAATGGGGTAAACGCCCGCTACAAGTGCATCGAATCCAGCAAGGGGCACGATTCGTTCCTCCTGGAGCCCGAGCTCTACCAGGAAGACCTCACCGCCTACCTTTCCTGAAAAAAATGCGTTGGTTGTGCAACTTTTGCCAACTGACGGGGTTTACCACTACAAATGGCAGAAGAATACACCACAGAAGACGCAGCGCTGGATGCATTGTTGAGCAAAGCGCAGGCCCCCCTGCCCCCGGCTCACCTTGCAGATAACATCATGGCTGCCATTCGCCGGGAAGAAGCCTTGCAAGCCTATCGTCGCCTTTTGTACAAGCGCGTATTGACCTGGGCTTGCAGCAGCGCTGCCGTTCTCTGTCTCTGCGCCGTTCTGCTCCCCCTGCTGGGCACCGCAGAGCATCAGGACAGCGTAGCCATTGATGACACCATGGTGGTAGAAGAAGTGCTCGAAAACATCCAGGATGATGAGCTTTTCAACGCCATCTGTGCCGTGTCCGTGGCAGACTATGATTGATTTCACGCTCATCCCCACCATCGCCACAGTCTTGGATGATGCTCACTTCGAGCAGATGGCGGCATTGGAATTAAAATACTACGGGGCAGATTTCATCACTCCGGCAGAAGAGGCCTACCGCTGGTATCAAAAGCATGCCTACACCACAACGGCAGCCCTCGCGGGCGAACAGGTTGTAGCCTTTGTCAACCTCTTCCCCATCCTTGAAGCAGACTTTGAACAACTGCTGCGCGGCAAACTCAATGACAGCGAGCTGACGGCCGACTCCGTGGCAGACATACACGCCGATGATGCCCCTCTGCACATGTTCCTGAGCTGCATCCTCGTGGAGCCAGCGTACCGCGGCACCGGGCTGACACGCCGCCTGCTGCAAGCAGCCATTGCCCCCTACCTGCCCGTGCTTCATCGCTGCCGCCTCATCGCCACCGACAACATCACCCCCGAGGGCGTGGAGTTCTCCCGCCACTTCGGATTCTCCCTCGTGTGCCACTCGGACCACGACTCACTTATTTTCTCCCAACCCTTTTCTCAATTCGTCAGCAAAGTTTGTACTTCCCTCTAACACGTTTTTGTGATAGAATTTTGCTCAACACGTTCATCTTACACTCCAACCATGAAAAAAATACTTCTCTCCGCAGCCATTCTTTTTGGTCTGTGTGGCGGCATGACCCAGGCAAACGATGCCCCCGCCCCCGGCAACATTGTATACAACACCAACATGTTTGCCCCCGGCGACTCTGCCCCCGCTTTCAAGAAAGCAGCCAACGAACAATACGGCACACAGTGGTATTTTGAGCTCGATTACGGTTTCTGGGCACTGGACAACGCCATGCCCGGCTACACCAACACCAATCACCTGGCCATCCTCTATGCCATTCTCAACCAACGCCTCATCAAGGACGACATCAACGGCGGCACCTGGTTGCGCATGGATGTAGCCGGTTCCTGGGGGTTGGATCACGACTCTGCCAACTCCGGAGCTTTCTATGTAAATGGCATTGGCATGTGCTCCGGTCTGCACACAGATATCCTCGGGCCGCACGATTTGGCCCTGCTGGAAGTCTCTGTCAAACACTTCTTTGCCAACAAGCGCGCATGCCTGACCGCCGGTATGATTAAGCTCAACAACTACATGGACCGCATCGGCCATGCCCGCTTCACCAACGATAACTTTGAAAGCTCCGGCGTGCTCCCCATGCCCTACAACAACCTGGCCGCCGTGCTGCAAGTAGAGCTGGACCGCCGCAACTGGGTCACCGGCGCCCTCACCCGCATGGGCACGCCCTGGGGCTCCAACCCCTTCAACGCCAAGCACGCCAACGGCTACGCCATCGTGGGTGAATATGGTCACATCACCGCAGACAGCAAGGCTACTTTCCGTGTATCCCCCTTCTTCTGCAGCCAGGACACCCCCGGGCTGGATGGCCGCGACCACCAGCACAATGCCGTCGGTATCTTCGGCAGCGTTGAGTACCAACTCAACGACATCGCCAAGGTCTACGCCCGCGCAGGCATGGCCAGCAGCGAATACCAGCGCTGCTCCCGCGAGCTCTCTGCCGGTACCACCCTGCGTCTCACCCCTTCCCGCCCCAATGATTACATGGGCCTGGGCTTTGGTATCTTCACCGGCGCAGAGACGGATACCACCCGCCTCACCAACAAGTATGAAAAAGTGCTGGAATGCATGTACCGCGTGCAGCTCAACCAGTACTTCTTCGTGGCTCCCTATTTCCAATTCATCATGACTCCCGCCTACCGAGACGTGGATCACGCCAGCGCCACGGGCATCCAGGCCGGCATCACATTCTAAACGGAAGTCATCGTTCTTCCCGTCACCGCATCCCTGCCATGCTCCGCTTGGCAGGGATGCTTTTTTGCTCTTGCATTCCCGCCCGTCCGCAGGTACGATACTCACCATGCCCGTTTCACCTGAGAAAATGCAAAAACTCAAGCTTTTCATGGAAAGGCTTGACATCAAACAGGCTGATTTGGAAGAAAAATTCACCCGCGGAGGGGGCAAAGGAGGACAGAAAGTCAACAAAACGAACAACAAAGTATGCCTCACCCATGTGCCTACGGGCATTGTGGTGCAATGCCATTGCGAGCGTGAGCGCGAAATCAACCGATACCTCGCCCGCCGCACCCTCTGCGAAGAACTGGATCACCGCCTCAACGGCGCCCCCTCGCCCCGCCAGCTGGAACTGACCCGTGCCAGCAAACGCGGGGGCAAGCCCCGCTCGTGCAGCATCACTCAGCGCAAAATGCAGGGATAAAGCCCCCTCGAAAAGCAAAAGGAGCCACGCTTGTTCAGCTAGGCTCCGTTGTACCGATACCACAGACGGGACTCGAACCCGTACAGTCTGAACGACCGGGAGATTTTAAGTCTCCTGCGTCTACCATTCCGCCACTGTGGCATGGCTGCGGGAGCCATTCAACCACATTTGCCGACGGTTGACAAGGAAAAACCGCGACACAAGGACAAAAGGTCATATACCTTCCAAACATTTGGCCGCAATTCACCGTGAAGTAGCTTGGGAATCTCGAAAAAACAATAAATGGGGATTTGTCGCGCAGAATGCGCGACAACGGATTTCAAATTTTAGAATTTCAAATTGCACATTTGGAAAGTTCCCCGCGCCGCAGGCGCGGCAAGCTTTGAGCCCCGCTTGCGGGGCGGTAGAAGATAGCCCGGG
>JAFYUJ010000030.1 GCA_017558555.1 Akkermansia sp. | reverse complement strand
CTTTGCATTTGAATATTTTATTTAGCATTAACATCTTGTAACGTGTGTTGCAAGCAAATGCAAGGCTGAACTACTGTTTTTTGTTTAAATTTGCTTTGTTACTGAAGCCTCCATTCATCAGCAAATCTGAAAAAGAGCCGCAGATTTTGCCTTGAAAAAGAGGGGGAGGCAATGCTAGAAATGCCATTTTTTCTGTTTGACACCCCTCTGCGTAGTATGCTACCTTTGAGTTGAAGAATCAATAACGAAAATCTTCACGCGTATGCTTGATTGGATAACTACCATGTTGCGCAGTGTGGACATGCTGCCGGACTTCTCGTCAGCCAGGGGCATTTTCTGCACCATTGCCTGGCTGTCCACGGCCATCTCCCTGCTGATGCTGCTGCTTTCCCTTTTCTCAGATATTGGCGGTGATGATATGGATGTGACAGATGGCGATACCGGCGCATTGTCGGTGCGGGCCATCGTTGGGTTTGCGCTTGGTCTGGGGTGGGGTGGTTTTATCGCCATCCAATCCGGTGCAGGCGTGTGGCTTGCTATTGGCGTGGGCTTCATGCTCGGCCTCATCATGTTTTTCATTGTAGCAGGCATCATGCGTTTCATCTACAGCCTGAAATCCGACGGCTCACTTAATTATGCCACCTTAGTAGGTATGACCGGCACCGTCTACGTCACCATTCCACCCCGTGGCGAGCCTGGTGGACAGGTGCAGGTGGCACACCCCAGCCAGATGATTACCATGGCGGCCGTGCAAGAGGGGGATGTCCCCCTGCCTGCCATGACTCGTATCGAGGTCATCTCTGCCACCACATACCAGCTCGTTGTTCGCCCCATTTCTCCCGTTTCACACAATAAATAACCTCAACCATCAAAAACACCATGACTTCCATACTTGCCGCTGCGGGTTCCAGTTCCTCCTCGATTATCGCCATTGTAGTGCTGGTCCTCTTCCTTATTGGTACAGGCGTAGTGCTCTTCAGCCGCTACAAAATGTGCCCGTCCGACAAAATCCTCATCGTCTACGGCAACGTTGGGGCAGGGCGCTCCGCCAAATGCATTCATGGTGGCGCCACCTTTGTGATGCCCATCATCCAGAGCTGCGCCTTCATGGATTTGAACCCGCTCAACATCGATGTGCCGCTCAAGGGGGCCCTCTCCAGCCAGAATATCCGTGTGGATGTACCGTCCTCCTTCATCGTTGGCATCAGCACGCAACCGGAAATCATGCAGAATGCCGCCAGCCGTCTTCTGGGCCGTACTCGCGAAGAGGTGCGAGCCCTTGCCTCCGAAATCATCATGGGCCAGATGCGCGTGGTCATTGCCTCCCTCACCATTGAAGAAATCAACGCCGACCGCGAGAAGCTCATCCGTGGTATCACCGGTGGTGTGGATGTGGAACTGCACAAAGTAGGGCTCTACCTCATCAACGCCAACATTACCGACATTCGCGATGCCTCCGGCTACATTGCCGCCTTGGGTCAGGAAGCTGCCGCTCGCGCCATCAACGATGCCATGATTAAAGTGGCAGAGGAAACCCGCCGTGGTGAAATCGGCAAGGCAGAAGCTCTGCGCGAGCAAACTGTGCAGGTGGCCATGGCCAATGCCGCTGCGGTGGAAGGCAACAACGAAGCCCAGATGAAAGTGGCCGATTCCAACGCCCGCCTCAAAGTGCGCCAGGCAGAAGCACAGCGCATCGCCTTGGTCGCCGAGCGCGAGCAGGCCGCCAAGGCAGAAGAAGCCGGTTACATCGCCAACCGAGAAGCTGAAATGAAGCGCGCCGAACTGCAGCGCGCTACCCTCACGGCCAATGAAATCGTAGCAGCCGAAATTGAGAAGCGCAAGCAGGAGATTGCTGCCGAAGCCGCCGCCGCCGTTCTCGTCCGCGAGCAGCAGGGCAGGGCAGATGCGCTCGTCATCGAAAAAGAAGCCGAAGGTCAGGCCGCCATCAAACTGGCCAAGGGTGAGGCAGATGCCCTCCTCCTCAAGAAGAAGGCAGAAGGTGAAGGCCTCGAAATGGTAGGCCGCGGTCAGGCTGCTGCCATCCAGTCTACCCTCGAAGCCAAGGCGAGCGGTTTCCGCCAAATTATTCAGGCTGCCGGTGATGCACGCGCCGCATCCGGTCTGCTCGTCACAGAACAGCTGCCCCAGATTGTCGAAACCCAGGCCAGCGCCATCCGCAACCTCTCCTTCGATAAGGTTGTTGTCATGGGCGGGGGAGACACCAAAAGCGGTAGCGTAGGTGGCTTCGTGCAAAACCTGGTCACCGGCACACTCCCCCTGCATGAGCTTGCTGGCAGCGTGGGCGTGCAGCTGCCGGATTACCTCGGCAAGGCCGCCGCAGAGCAGGAGCCCACCACTACCCAGGGCTGATTCTTGCCACTCATTCCCTTTTTCACCCCGGTGCGCAGATGCGTTCCGGGGTGTTTTGCATCCTTTCGTCCCATAAATTGATACCTTAGGAGCATTATCTGCAAAAAATCTTGATTTTTATGAAGAAAAGGCTTGCCAAATCAGTAAAATTAGGTACAATGCTGCACCCCCTTAGAGTGTAGTAATACGCAAAGGGATAGGATTTTATCGGGTCCGCCGCCGGAAAAATGGTAGGTTTCCTCTGGTAATGAGGAGCTTGCTAAGTAATCCGTAAGCGCCTGAAAAACAATAAACTAGAAGGAAACATGCCGACCATCAATCAGCTCGTCCGCAAGGGACGTATCGTACCGGAAGAGAAGTCGAAGTCTCGTGCTCTTCATAGCTGCCCTCAGCGCCGCGGTGTCTGCCTCCAGGTGATGACCCGTACGCCGAAGAAGCCGAACTCCGCTCTTCGTAAAGTTGCTAAAGTTCGCCTCACCAATGGCGAAGAAGTGATCGCCTACATCGGTGGCGAAGGTCACAACCTGCAGGAACACTCCATCGTGCTCGTTCGCGGTGGTCGTGTGAAGGACTTGCCGGGTGTGCGTTATCACATTGTTCGTGGTGCTCTGGACTGCCTTGGCGTTGATAAGCGCCGTCGTGGCCGTTCGAAGTACGGTGCCAAGCGCCCCAAGGCCGGTGCCGCTCCCGCAACAGGTTCTAAGAAGAAGTAACTTAACCCCTTAATATAAATAAAGTTATGGCTCGTCGTAAACGCGTCTATAAGAAGATTGAACAGCGCGATTCTCGCTATGATTCCGTGCTCGTGGGTAAGCTCATCGGTAAGGTGATGCTTGCTGGCAAGCGCTCTCTGGCTGAGCGTATCGTCTACAAAGCAATCGATATCGCCAACGAAGGCACTGATACCGTCAGCCCCCTCGAGGTCCTGACTCGTGCTATCGAGAATGCTAAGCCCCGTGTGGAGGTGAAGAGCCGCCGCGTGGGTGGTGCTACCTACCAGGTTCCCTTGGAAGTGGCTCCCGATCGCTCCGAAGCTCTTGCTATGCGCTGGATTATTGGCTACGCCCGCAACCGCAAGGGTATCCCCATGGCCAAGGCTCTCGCCAACGAAATCAAGGAAGCCGCAGCCAATCAGGGTGCCGCCGTTCGCAAGCGCGATGATGTGCACAAGATGGCTCAGGCCAACCGCGCCTTTGCTCACTTCCGCTGGTAATCAGCTTGTGGAAGTTTTCTCGTAATCTCTGAAAATTTAAAACATTCATATTACTTTAAACTATGGCTAGTGTTAGCAGCCCCGACCGTAAGGCCCCGCTTGAGCGTTACCGTAACTTCGGTATTGCCGCTCACATCGACGGTGGCAAAACCACGCTTTCCGAACGCATCCTCTTCTACACCGGCATGATCCACAAGATCGGCGAGACCCACGAAGGGTCTGCGACGACCGACTGGATGGAACAGGAACAGGAACGCGGTATTACTATTACCTCCGCTGCCGTTACGACCAACTGGAAACAGCTTCCCGCCGAGGGCTGCTGCAAGCTTTTCGAGAACCAGAACTTCCAGCTTAACGTTATCGACACCCCCGGCCACGTGGACTTCACCGCTGAGGTGGAGCGCTCCCTGCGTGTGCTCGACGGTGCTATCGTTGTGTTCTGCGGCGTTGCCGGCGTGCAGCCCCAGACACAGACCGTGTGGCGCCAGGCCAACAAGTACGAAGTGCCCCGTATCTGCTTCGTCAACAAGATGGACCGCACCGGCGCCAACTTCAACAACGTTCTTGCCGACATCAAGGGTAAGCTCGGCGCCAACGCTGCTGCCGTGCTCATCCCCATCGGCTCCGAAGATCAGCTCTGCGGCCAGATCGACGTGGTGAACCAGAAGGCTATCTTCTACTCCGACTCCGACCGTCTCGGCTCCACCTATGAGGTGAAGGAACTCGAAGGCGAGCTCAAGGAAATCGGTGAAATGGCCCTGGAAGAACTCAAGGGCGCTGTGGCCGACGTGGACGATGAACTCGCCGAACTCTTCCTCATGGAAGAACCCATCGATGCTCCCACCCTCAAGGCTGCTATCCGCCGCGCTTGCATCGCTAACAAGTTCGTGCCCGTGACCGGTGGTTCCGCTTTCAAGAATAAGGGTGTTCAAGGCCTCCTCGACGCCGTGGTGGATTACCTCCCCTCTCCCCTCGAAGCTAAGCTCGCTACCGTGACCGGTACCGTGGCTACCGGCCTCGACGAAAACGGCTACGAGACCTTCGAGACTCGCGAAATCATCCCCTCCGACGAAGACAAGCCTGTCGCTCTGGCATTCAAGCTCTGGGCCGACAAGTTCGTGGGCTCCCTCGTGTTCATCCGCGTATATACCGGCGTTATCCGCAAGGGCGACACCGTGTACAACCCCCGTACCCGTAAGCGTGAGCGCGTAGGCCGTCTCCTCCAGATTCAGGCCAACGTCCACACCGACGTGAACGAAGTATACTCCGGCGATATCGCCGCCATCGTGGGCCTCAAGAACGCCACCACCGGTGACACCCTGGCTACCGATGACTTCGACTTCACCCTCGAGCCTCCCACCTTCCCGGATACCGTGATTTCCATGGCCGTGGAACCCCTCACCAAGGCCGATCAGGAAAAGATGTCCAACGCTCTGCAGCGTCTCTCTGCTGAAGACCCCACCTTCCGCGTGAAGACCGACGAAGAAACCGGTCAGACCATCATCGCCGGCATGGGTGAGCTTCACCTCGACATCATCGTGGACCGCCTCAAGCGCGAATTCAAGGTGGAAGCCAACACCGGCAAGCCCCAGATCGCCTACCGCGAAACCATCACCAAGTCCGCCGATCGCGTACAGGGCAAGCTCGTCAAGCAGTCCGGTGGTCGTGGTCAGTACGGTGACGTGGTGATTGCCATGCGCCCCGGCGAACGTGGCACCGGCCTCAAGATTGCCAACAAGATTGTTGGTGGCGCCATTCCTAAGGAGTACATGAACGCTGTGTACGCCGGTCTGAATGAAGCTATGAACTCCGGCTCCGTGGCTGGTTACCCCGTGGAAGACGTGGAAGTAGACGTCATCGACGGTTCCTACCACGAAGTTGACTCCAACGAAAACGCCTTCAAGATGGCTGCTATCTTCGCTATGAAGAACGCATTTGCCAAGTGCGGCCCCGTGCTGCTTGAGCCCATCATGGCTGTTGAAGTTGTGACCCCCGCTGAAAACCAGGGCGATATCATGGGCGACCTTAACCGCCGCCGCGCCATGGTGAAGAACATGGAGCACAAGGGTTCCGAATGCGTGCTTACCGCAGACGTCCCCCTGGCCGAAATGTTCGGTTACTCCACCGACATTCGTACCCTCTCCAAGGGCCTGGCTTCCTACTCCATGGAACCCTCCCACTTCGAACAAGTACCCCAGAACCTTGTCAACGATATTGTCAAGGCTCGCGGTGGTAGCAAATAAACTAACCTGAATTACTAACCTAAACATAACCGCACGTTCATGCAAAGTCCCAAAATCCGCATTCGTCTCCGTGCCTTTGACAGCCGCGCAATCGACCGTTCCGCTTCCGAGATCGTCGAGACCGCTAAGCGCACAGGCGCAAAAGTCGCCGGACCGATTCCTTTGCCGACTCGTATCGAGAAGTTCTCTGTGAACCGCTCGGTCCATGTTAATAAGAAATCTGCCGACCAGTTCGAAATCCGCACCCACAAGCGTCTGCTCGACATCGTAGAGCCGACCTCCCGCACGGTGGAAGAGCTCAAGAAGCTCAACCTGCCTGCAGGCGTGGATATCACCATCAAGATCTAATCCTGCGTGACAAGATCCCTCATTACGAACCCTAACACAGATTCTTTATAACATGTCTTTAGGACTCATTGGTAAGAAGGTTGGCATGACCCGCGTTTTCAATCAGGAAACCGGCGCCATGATCCCCGTCACCGTCATCGACGTGACCGGCAACACCTACGGCCAGATTAAGACCGTAGAGAACGACGGCTACTCCGCCGTGCAGGTTGCATTCGATGCTCAGAAAGAGAGCCGCCTCTCTAAGCCCGTTGCCGGCCACTTCAAGAAGCTCGGCATCGCTCCCGCCAAGCTCCTCAAGGAGTTCCGCGTAGAGGCTTCCGAACTCCCCGCCGAAGGTGCTACGCACCCCGGTTGCGAACTCTTCGAAGAGGGCGCTTGGGTGGACGTAATCGGCACCTCCAAGGGTAAGGGCTTCCAGGGTGTTATGCGTCGTCATAACTTCCACGGCTCCCCCATGACGCACGGTTCCATGATGCACCGCCGTACCGGTGGTGTGGGCGCCTGCGCCACTCCCTCCCGCGTATGGAAGGGTCAGAAGATGCCCGGCCATCAGGGCAACGAGCGCAAGACTGTGCAGAACCTCAAGGTTGTGCAGGTGCGCAAGGACGACAACGTGATTCTGGTGTCCGGCCCCGTGCCCGGCGCTAAGGGTTCCTACGTTGTAGTTCGCCCGGCCAAGAAGAAGAACGGTAAATAATAAACGAACTAGGAGAACCTATCTATGTCCGCTACTGAATTGACAATCCAGGCAGCCAACGCCGCCAACATCGTGACGGTGGGCCCCGAGAAGGGCAGTCAGGCTGTACATGACCTGGTGACCGCCTACCGCGCCAACCGCCGCACTGGCTCCGCCAACACCAAGACCCGTGGTGAGGTGGCCGGTAACAACCGCAAGATCTACCGCCAGAAGGGCACCGGTAACGCCCGTCACGGTGACCACCAGAGCCCCATCTTCGTGGGTGGTGGTGTCGTGTTCGGTCCCCGTCCCTGCGACTACACCAAGAAGGTGAACAAGTCCACCCGCAAGCTGGCTCTTCGCCGCGTGCTCGGTGACATCATCACCGGCGGTAAGGTCGTGACCGTTCCTTCCTTCAGCATCGAAGACGGCAAGACGAAGTCCTTTGTGGCTGCTGTTGCTGCTATCGCCGAAGGCAAGAAGATCCTCATCATCTCCGATTCTTTTGATGAAACCACTAAGCGCGCAGGCCGCAACGTGCAGGAAGTCCTCCTCATGACGGCTGCCGAAGTGAACGTGGAGCAGCTGCTCAACGCTCGCAAGGTTGTCATCGTTGAATCCGCTCTCGAAACCATCGCCAACCGCACCAAGTAATTATGGATATCTACAACGTTATCAAGAAGCCCCGCGTTTCCGAAAAGGCAGCTGTGCTGCACGAGACGACTGGTGAGATCGTGCTTGAAGTGGCGGTGAAGGCCACCAAGATCGAAATCAAGCAGGCTGTGGAAATGGCCTTCGGCAAGAAGGTTGCTACCGTTCGCACTGCTAACTACGACGGCAAGGTTCGCCGCAAGCGCACCAAGGACGCCGGCACCGCCCCCGCATGGAAGAAGGCTTATGTGCGCCTCGCCGCAGGTGAGACCCTCGACCTCGTCTAATTGGAACCCTAAATAAAGTAAGCTATCATGTCCCTCAAGTCATTCAAGCCTACCACACCGTCCAATCGCTACAAGATTCTTCCTGCGTTTGACGAGATCACCAAGAGCAAGCCTGAGAAGTCCCTGCTCGAGCCGATCCGTAAGAGCGGTGGCCGCAACAACAATGGCCGTATCACCACCCGTCACATCGGTGGTGGTCACAAGCAGCACTACCGTCTGGTGGACTTCCGCCGCACCCGCCGCGATGCCGCCACCGTGCTTGCTATCGAGTACGATCCCAACCGTACCTGCCGCATCGCCCTCATCCAGTATGCCGACGGCACCAAGAGCTACATCCTGGCTCCCGTGGGTCTCACTGTGGGTATGACCGTGCAGAGCGGTGAAGGTGTAGCCCCCAAGGTGGGCAACGCCATGCCCCTTAAGAATGTACCCCTTGGTACTGCTATCCACAACATTGAGGTTCGCCCTGGCACTGGCGGCAAGATTGCCCGCTCTGCTGGTCAGCAGGCTGTCCTCTCCAACCGCGACGGTGAATACGCCCTTGTGAAGATGCCCTCCGGCGAAATCCGCAAGTTCCGCGTAGAGTGCTACTGCACCATCGGCCAGGTTGGCAACACCCAGCACATGAACGAGTCTTCCGGTAAGGCTGGCCGTACCCGCTGGATGGGCATCCGTCCCACCGTGCGTGGTATGTGTATGAACCCCGTCGACCACCCCAACGGTGGTGGTGAGGGTAAGTCCAAGTCCGGTGGTGGTCGTCAGCACCTGAAGTCCCCGTGGGGTCACGTCAAGGGCCAGAAGACCCGCCGTATCCGCAAGCCCAGCGATGTGTTCATCGTGCAGCGCCGCAAATCCAAGTAATCGTAACCTCAAACACTTCTAAGAACAATGGGACGTTCCCTCAAAAAAGGACCCTTCGTAAGCCAGTCTCTTCTCGACAAGGTTGATGCCCAGCTGCAGAGCGGGGATCGCAAGCCGATCAAGACTTGGAGCCGCGCTTCTATGATCATCCCCGATTTCGTGGGCCTCACCTTCCTCGTACACGCCGGCAAGACCTTTGCCACCGTTTACGTCACGGAAAACATGGTGGGCCACAAGCTCGGTGAATTCGCTCCGACCCGCATCTTCAAGGCACACGGCGGTATCGGTAAGAAGTAATAAGTAGATACACCGTGTAACTGAATCATGTCTCTGCTTCACCACAGCTTCAGCTTGCTTACCGTGTCGCTCCTGGCACTGAGCAGCCAGCTGATGGGCCAGGGTGGAGCAGGGAATGGTCCGGAACACAAAATCGCACAACTCGAACGCCAACTTGCCAACATGCGCGAAAGCTACGCCCTCGCCAGGGCAGATGCTGATGAAGCGCGCAGGCAGCTCAGGGATATCCGCACACGCCTCGAAGCTCTTGGTGGTGCTGCCCTGGGTGACAGCGAAGAGAGAATCATCGACACCGCTTCCCAACTGGAAGCCGCCCGTGCCGAGCTGGAAACCCTCCGGCAAGCCTCTCTCCGCGTGGCATCTGCCATCAACTCCTACATGCGAGGAGCCCTGGTAGAAGATGCCGCCGCCAGGCAAGTGCTCGAATCATCTCTGCGCGAGCAGGAAGTAGCCCTCGGGCTGCGCATGGCTCCCCAGGATGACCTCGCCGGCACAGTAGATGATGCCCGCGTACTCAGCATCGACAGCGAGTCCGGTCTCATCGTCATCAATGCCGGTCGCGATGCCAAGGTAGAGGTTGGTATGCCCATGGCTATCACCCGTGGCGACCAAGCCATTGCCAAAGCCATCGTGACAGACGTTCGCAAGAAGGTAGCAGGCATGCTCGTGCAAAAGCACCTCAATCCTGCTCTCAGCGTTGGCGTTGGCGACCGTGTTTCAGTTACCTCAAATGAATAAATCTTCAACAAATACCATAACAATGGAAGTTAAAGCAGTATACAAGAACGCTCGCATCTCTGCGAAGAAGATGCGCGATGTAGCCGCCGCCGTGCAGGGTATGTCTGTATCCAAGGCAACGGACGTGCTCAGCTACACCCCCAAGAAGGGCGCTTATCTCCTCAATAAGACCCTCAAGGCCGCCGTGGCTAATGCCGAGAACAACAATGGCCTCTCCGCCGATGAGCTCGTGCTCAAGAGCGTGATGGTCGACGAAGGTCCCACCTTCCGCCGCACCATGGCCCGTGCTCGTGGTTCTGCCAACATGATCCGCAAGCGCACATCTCACATCACTGTCATCCTCGCCAGCGCCGAGGCATAATCACAACTAACCAACACATAACACTATGGGACAGAAAGTAAATCCTATCGGTTTCCGTCTTGCCGTCACCAAAGACTGGCGCTCCAAGTGGTATGCTACGGGCAAGGACTATGCCACGAAGCTCCACGAGGACCTCAAGATCCGCAAGTTCATCAAGGACTTCACCGCTAAGCTCAACAGCGACCTCAAGGGCGCTACCCCCGCTATCTCCCGCATCACCATCGAGCGCGCCTGGAATAGCGTACGCGTTACCATCTGCACTGCTCGCCCCGGTCTCGTCATCGGGCCCAAGGGCAAGAACATCGAGGACATGACCACCGCCCTCAGCAAGCTTTGCGGCGGCGCCCAGGTCAAGCTCGACATCATGGAAATCCGCCAGCCCGAGCTCGATGCTCAGCTTGTTGCTGAGAACATCGCTACCCAGCTTGAGCGCCGCGTCTCCTTCCGCCGCGCCATGAAGCGTGCCGTACAGGTCGCCATGGACTTCGGTGCCGAGGGTATCCGCGTTCGTTGCGCTGGCCGTCTCGGCGGTGCTGATATCGCCCGTGCTGAGCAGTATCGCGAAGGCAAAGTGCCCCTGCAGACTCTGCGTGCCCCCATCGACTACGGTTTCGCCGAAGCTCGTACCCTCTACGGTATCATCGGCATCAAGTGCTGGATCAACAAGCGCCCGGAAGTTGCCGGTGCTGCTCCCTCCGGCCGCCCTGGTCGTCCCTCCCGTCCGCGCCGCGATCGTGGCGATTCCCGTCGCGATGCCTGATTCAATTAACCTTTAACGACAATAGGAGAATAAGACTATGCCTTTAATGCCTAAACGAATCAAGGATAACCACCGCAAGATGCACCGCGGTAATCGCGGTGGCAATGCAACCAGCGGTGATTATGTTGCCTTCGGTGATTTCGGCCTGCAGGTTCTTACCCGCGGCTGGGTTACCAACAACCAGATCGAAGCCTGCCGTATCGCCATCAACCGCTACCTGCGTCGTCGTGGCCGCGTGTACATCCGTATCTTCCCGCAGAAGTCCTTCACCAAGCGTCCGCCGGATACCCGTATGGGTAAGGGTAAGGGTGCCGTTGAAGGTTGGGTGGCCGTTTGCCGCCCCGGCAACATCATGTTCGAGGTCGGCGGCGTGACCGAGTCCGCTGCTCGTGAGGCTCTCCGCCTCGCCTCCAACAAGCTGGGTATCCGTACGCGTTTCGTCTACCGCCAGGGTGCTGAGCCCCAGGCCTGATTAAGAAGTAACCACAAACATTACACATATTATGCCTGTCAAGAAAGCTAAAGACTTCCGCGGTATGCCCGCTAAGGAACTCGCCGCCCACATCCGTGGCCTTCGCGAGGAATACTTCAACCTGCGCATTCAGCAAGCTACCGGTCAGCTGGAAAACAACCAGCGTATCCGCATCGTCCGCAAGGAGCTCGCCTGCGCCCTGACCGTTCAGGGCGAAGGTGCCCCCGCTGAGGAGAAATAACAAACCATACGACTTAATATGAGCGAAGAAACTACTACGACTAAGCCCCAGGGTCTCCGCAAGACCCGCGTTGGTGTTGTTGTCTCCACCAAGATGAGCAAGACCATCGTTGTGGAATACGTTGCACGCGTTCCCCATCCCGTGTTCAAGAAGATCGTCAAGAAGAGCAAGAAGTTCTATGCTCACGACGAAAACGAGACCGCCAAGCTGGGGGATACCGTCCGCATCCGCGAAACCCGCCCGCTCTCTGCCCTCAAGCGCTGGGAGCTCGTGGAAGTCATCAAACACTAATCTCTACAGAAAGGATACCTAAACCATGCTTCAGATGGAATCCCTCGTACAGGTGGCCGACAACACCGGCGCCCGTACCGCCAAGATGATCGGCGTCATCGGCAAGTCCGGTACCGACCAGGCTCACATCGGTGACATCATCACCTGCCACATCCGCGAATCTATCCCCACCGCTTCCGTGAAGAAGGGTACCGTGGTCAAGGCTGTGGTCGTTCGCACCGCCGCCCCCATCCGCCGCGATGATGGCTCCGTCCTTCGTTTCGACTCCAACGCCGTTGTGGTCATCGACAAGGACAACAACCCCAAGGGTACCCGTATCTTCGGGCCCGTGGCTCGCGAACTTCGTGAAAAAGGCTTCATGAAGATCGTCTCCCTCGCCCCCGAGGTGCTCTGATTCCGAGCCGGTATTTGTTGAAAACTCACTCCCGGGATGGTAACCCTCTGTTACCATCCCGGTTTTCTTTTCCTCCCCCATCCGCTATTTTTTTGCACTTTTTTTCATTTTAGGCTTGCCAAGCCAGTCAACTTCGTGTATACTTCCGCCGTCTTCACCAGAAGACACTACAGAACGGGGTATTAGCTCAGTTGGTAGAGCACTTCAATGGCATTGAAGGGGTCAGCGGTTCGAATCCGCTATGCTCCAGGCTTCGTAAAACAGCGTATCAGGTCACCTGATACGCTGTTTTTCTACGCCCAGGCAGGCCAGAATGGCTGCCGCAGGCGTAGGCGCTTTGGTCTTTCAGACCAAAGCGATAGAAGCCTAGCCTCGGCGTAGAAAGCGAGCGATAGCGAGACTCGAAGCCGGGCCACACCCCCAGTCTCGGCGTAGGCTCAGCCGAAGCCGGAGCGTTGCATACCACAGACGGCGCCATCAAAATCTCGGGTCAAGCCCAAACAATGTGGAATTTGAATTTTCATATCACGATGTGTCCACATTCAATTAACACTCTTAAGCGGTAGTTTTGAAAGTTGCGATAGCCATAGGCACGGCGTTGAAT
>JAFYUJ010000029.1 GCA_017558555.1 Akkermansia sp. | reverse complement strand
ATACCCGGGGCTCACGCCCCGGGCTAACTTCTGCCGCCCGCAGAGCGGGCTCAAAGCTTGCCGCGCCGCAGGCGCGGGGAATTTTCCAAATGTGCAATTCCTGTCTCGGCGTAGGCGCAGACGAAGACGGATGCAATGTTAAAATTTGAAATCTGTTGTCGCGCATTCTGCGCGACAAATCTCCATTTGTCTGCCGGATGGCGAGTTTTCAGAGATGCAAAAAATTGAAAGACGAATGAAATTGCTGAACATGTAAAACATTGTCAGGGGGGCTGCTCGGGTGGGGTATCCCCCTGTTCGATGTCCGGATTTACGCTTGCATCCGGGGCAAGAAACGGGTAGGATAGGAGCAGACATGTACGATACATATATCCACGCATACGAGAAGCTTTCTCTCCCCGCTGCCGGCATTTTCATGGGGCTGGTTCTCATCGTCTTGCATCTGGTAGCCTTGCTGCATCAAGAAGCCTGCATGGGGTGGCTCAGAAAAGCCCACAACGCTACCAAAGCGGGGCAAATTCTGCTGGGTATTGACTTTATCTGGGTAGCACTGTTGCTGTTTGACGCCGGCTGGAACCCGCTGCGCATGGATTTGTTTGAGTTCAACAACATGCGTGGCATCCTGCTGATGTTGTGCCCCATCATCTGGTTTGTGATGAGCAGCATGTGCAAGGAGAACCTCTTTCCGCGAGCTCTGGGCATGTTCCTGCTGCTCATGGCGATTGTACCCCTCAGCGCGGCCTTTCTGAAAGAGCCCATCACCCGTCTGCTCATCCCGATTTGGTGGTACCCCGTGCTCACCGTCGCCATGTTCTGGGTCGCCAAACCGTATTTATTCCGCGATTGGGCAGCGTGGCTCTGCGAGCGGCCGAAGTTGTTCCGCATGGGAGCCTGGGCGGGGCTGGCCTATGCCTGCCTTCTCCTGCTCTGCGCCATTATTTTCTGGTAATTCCCCAACTCTTCATTCACTATGCACTTCATGGAAAACAAATGCGACACGCTCTACACGGCTGACTATGTGGTCACCCAGAACGATTGGCGCGACATCATCCACAAGGGAGCCGTGGCCGTGAGCGGCAACAGCATTCTCAGCGTGGGTCACACCGACATGCTCGAAATCCTCTACCCGGACGCCCGCCGCGTGGATTTGGGCGCCGCTGTCATCATGCCGGGGCTCATCAACGCCCATACGCATGTTTCCATGAGCCTGCTGCGGGGCTATTCCGATGACAAAGCTCTGATGGATTGGCTCACGAAAGACATTTTCCCGCAGGAAGCCAAGCTCACCCCCGAGCTGGTGGAGCTGGGCGCCCGATTCAGCATGGCAGAGATGATTCGCACAGGCACCACCGCATGCTACGACATGTACATGCTGGAGGACAGCGTCTTCCGCGCGGCTGATGCCATGGGCATGCGCGCCGTGCTGGGCGAGAGTGTCACACAGTTCTTCCCCTCTCTCTCAGCCCGGGACAAAGACGGATACCTGGCTCGCGTACGCCGCTATGCCGAGGAATGGAAAGACCACCCGCGCATCCGCATGGCAGTGCTGCCGCATGCGCCCTACACCACCACCCCCGAGCTGCTGCAAGAATGCCGCGCCCTGGCAGATGAGACGGGCGCCCTCTTCGGCATGCACCTGGCAGAGACAGAGAACGAGACAGAGACCTGTCTGCAGCGCTTCGGCAAACGCCCCATTGCCTACTGTGAGAGCCTGGGGCTGCTGCAGCCGGACAGCACCTTCTTCCACGTGGTGCACGCCAATGAAGAAGAACTGGATATGCTGGCAGAGAACCGCTGCTCTGTGGTACACAACCCGGCTTCCAACATGAAATTGGCCAGCGGCGTAGCCCCCATCCCCGCCATGGCTACGCGCAACATCGGCCTGGGGCTGGGCACAGATGGACCTGCCAGCAACAATGCTCAGAACATGCTGCGCGAAATGTACATGGCCAGCCTGCTGCACAAGGTGAATACTCTCTCCCCCACGGCCAGCCCGGCCCAGTTGGCTCTGGACATGGCCACCCGCGGCGGCTCCGACGCCCTGCACGAGCCCATGATTGGCACGCTGGAGCCCGGCATGCGTGCGGATTTCATCGCGCTGGATCTCACCACACCCAACATGCAGCCCGTGCACAACATCATCTCCAACATCGTGTACGCCGCAACAGGGCTTGAAAACCGCCTGACGGTGGTGGACGGCAAGGAACTGTACCGAGATGGTGAATTCCTGACCTGCGACTATGCTGCGCTCTGCGCTGACATGAAACAAGCACTCTCATGGGTGAAAGCCTGATGCAGATACCGCTGGGGCAACTCCCCTGCGCCGCCATAGACTTTGAATCGGCCGGGGCCGCTCCGGGCGAGACCGATTGCCCCGTGCAAATAGGTATTGTGCGCTTCCCCTCCTTGTTCAGCGAGCCAGGGGAATGCTTCAGCTCCTATATCGCCTGCGATCGCCCAGTACGGTGGAGTGCGGCCAAGGTACACGGCATCACCAATGAAACCCTGCACCAGGCCCCATCGTTTTCCTCCCTGTGGCCGGATATCAAGCGCCTGCTCACCGGGTGTATGGTTGTGGGGCATAACCCCGCCACCGAGGTGCGCTTTCTGAGCGCTTTTCCCGGGCATGGTTTTTCCCCATGGTTGGATACACTGGCGCTGGCTCGCAAAGCCATTCCCGGGCAGGATGATTATTCCCTGGGGGCAGTCTGCCGCTTGTGTTGTCTGGAGCCGGAAATTCAGGCCCTGGTGCCGGGCAAAACCTGGCACGATGCCCTGTATGATGCCGCAGCCTCCATGCTACTCCTGCGTTTTCTGGTGCGCGAGCTGAACATGGGGCAGATTACCCCCTCCCAACTTCCCTTTGCCATCAAGCTACACTAACCTTTCCCTCCTATGAATTCTCCCCTGCTCCGCATCCGCAACCTGAGCATCGAGTTTCACACCCGAGCCGGTGTCAACTACGCCGTCAACGATGTGAGCTTTGACCTGCATGCCGGCGAGACGCTGGGCATCGTGGGCGAATCCGGCTCCGGCAAATCGGTGACATGCTCGGCCATCATGGGGCTGCTGCCCCAACCTCCGGCCCGCATCAACCCACAGGCCGAAGCCCTGCTGGATGGGCGCAACCTGCTGCACCTGCCGGAAAAGGAGAAACAAAACCTGCGAGGTAAACGCATCTCCATGATTTTTCAGGATCCCATGACCTGCCTGAACCCCTGCATGACGATAGGTGACCAGGTGGCCGAGCCGCTGGTGCTGCACCAAGGGCTCAGCTGGAAAGAGGCCCGCCAACTGGCCGTGGAAGAATTGGCGCGCACCGGCATCCCCAACGCGGCAGCGCGCGCCCGCTCCTATCCCCATGAATTTTCCGGGGGCATGCGCCAGCGCGTAATGATTGCCATGGCGCTCATCACCCGCCCGCAAATTCTGATTGCCGATGAACCAACCACCGCGCTGGATGTCACCGTGCAAAAACAAGTGCTGGATTTGCTGCGCGCCCGCCAGCAGGAACTCGGTACGGCCATCATTCTTATCACTCATGATTTGGGTGTGGTCAAGGAATATGCACACCGCATCCAGGTGATGTATGCCGGCAGCATTGTGGAAAGCGCCCCGGCAGCAGAATTGCTCACTCACCCGCGCCACGCATACACCCGCGCACTCATGGCCTCCATCCCTGCCCACAAAAACAAGGGAGAACCCCTCTGCACTATTCCCGGGCTCCCCCCTACTCTGCGAAAACCTGTGTGCGGCTGTGCATTCCGCCCCCGCAATACCATCGGCAACGCAGCACTTTGTGCTACGGATTCCACCCCTCAGCTCATCGAAATCACTCCGGGACACCTTGTTCGCAATTGCCCCGGTTGCCTGGCATCGTAAAAACATCTAACATTCAAACTCTTTCGCCTTTACTTTTTAACAACAATCTGTTACCATAACGCCGTCCTATGAAACAGCACTTGAAAAACCTCTTTCTTCCTCTTATGTTCGGCGCAAGCATGGCATGGGCTGATTCCGGCCAAGCCAGCTATGATGACTTCCTTTCATCTGCCAACAAGGCCATGAAATCTTTTGCCGGCGAAGACTCCGGCACTGACAGTACAACGGATGACGCCGAAGCCGAAACTCAGGATACTTCTGTGGGAGCGGCTCTGCGCGCTCTGCGAACCGGCCTCTATTCCAATGGACGTCGCCCCATTACCGAGGCTGATTTCTACATTTATTTCTACACAAGCAGCAAGTGCGCAGCCTGCAATAAGCTCATGCCCGAAGTGGTCAAGGAATACGAAGAAATCTCCAAGAGCAAAAGGGTGGAGCTCATTCTCATCGGCACAGAAAAGAAAATGTGCCAGGTGGCAAGTTATACGACCATGTACCGTGCCGGATTCACCGGCCTGTGGTCCGGGTGCAATGAAGTGAAGGCTCTCCCCGGCAACATCCCGCCCAAACAGCTCCCGGGGGCGGTCTTTGTCGACAAGAATGGCAACATCCTCAAATCCGGCAAGGGCAAACTGATTCTTGACTGGAAAAAATATACCATTGGCGAGGATAAGTAACCCCGCATTCAAACCAACTAAAGCATCCGGCAGCTTTGCCTTCAGGCAAGACTGCCGGCTTTTTACGGCCACATTCTCGCGCATTGCTCATTTCTCTCTTTACATGCAACTGAGAATTCCCTAAAATCAGACACAGATTATGAAACAACGTCTATTCAACATTTTCACGGCGGCTCTTCTGCTGGCTGGTTGCTCCCTTTCATTTGCGGACGACACTTGCGCTCCTGCAACATCTGCCACTTGCCAAACCGGCGCAGTACCTGCGGCCCTCAGCCAGGTTTCTTTCGTCAGTGGCGCTCCCAACGCCAACGCTGATTACTATATTTACTTGTACTCCGCCAGTTGGTGTACTCCGTGCCGCAAGGTCATGCCCAGCATCGTCAAAGAATATGCCGCTATCAAAAACAGCGGAAAAGTAGAACTCATCCTGGTTGGCTTTGATGGTAATAATCAGGCTGTAAAATCCTACGTTGACAAGTACAATGCCGCGTTCCCTGCCGTATGGCACAATGCCCCCGGGGTACCCGCACTTCCCGGCAATAAGCCTACCCGTGGCATTCCCGGTGCCGTCATCGTGGATAAGAATGGTAACACCATCTTCTCCGGATATGGTGCCGCTGTGCTGGAATGGAAGAAGTACACCATCGACAGAAAGTAAGGCGGCGCTGCCTCCTCCTTTTTCCACCGGCAAGTTCCCGCACGGAACTTGCCGGTCTTATTTTGGCATTCACTTGAGAAAAAGACGCAACTGGCGCCGCATGAGAAAGCATAAAATGACGCTCCCGCAGAGACAAGCTCTGCGGGAGCGTAAGAGTTAATGCTGTAGAATCAGGGTTTACACCTCCTCAGCGAGCTCGTCATTCTCAAAGGAAGGCTGAGCGGCCTCGGCCTCTACCTTGGAGTATGCATCGGCGTAGGCCTTCTCTGCAGCGGCAGCTGCGGCAGCCGTAGCCTTTTCTGCAATAGCCGTCTCAGCATCAAGCTTGGCAGCAGCTTCGTTGTATGCCTTCACGGCTGCTTCATCGCCGGACTTGGCGGCATCATACAGAGCCCACAGGTTGAGCTTCTTGGCAGCAATCTTGTGAGCCTCGGTGAAGGCCTTGGCGGCAGCATCGGTAGCGGCTTCCTCTGCGGGGGTGGCCCAGGCGTGCTGGTAGCCCTTCACATCGTTCCAGTGGCCGCGGGTGAAGTCGGGGAAGGAGACAGAGCAGTTGTTGTTGTCCATGGAGAGGGAGCCCAGCTCAGCCAGGCAGCACCATTCAGCCAGGTCATACACATCCATATCCAGAGGCAGACCATTCTGGAGGCAGTATACCATACGCACATCCATGAAGAAGTCCATGCCGCCGTGACCACCTACCTTTTCGGCCATTTCGCCGTACTTCTTGATGATGGGGTGGCGGTATGCCTTGCGAAGTTTCTCCATGTTCTCCTCGCTCATGAAGGAGTGGGAGTCAAGGTCCTCCAGGTCGGGGGCGCCGGCAGATTCCTTCATGTGGTCGCTCTCCAGCACAAAGCCTTCGATGGGGTACTTGTTGGCAAAGCCGCGAGTACCGGTCAACTGGAAGAGACGGTTGTAGGGCTGGGGATTCATCACGTTGTGCTGAATCTCCACCACCTTACCATTCTCCGTGCGCATCAGGGTTGTGGTGTGGTCACCATTGCGATATTCGGGGCAAGGCTTGCCGGTCTTCTTTTCCACATATTCCTTACCATGCACAGACTTGGTGTCCATGGCCACAAGGGTCTTGAAGCGGTCGCCACGGTGAATGTTCATCACCTGAGCCACAGGGCCGAGGCCGTGCGTGGCATACACGTCGCCGCGGTTCTCCATGTTGTACTTCATGCGCCAGCCCAACTTGTCGGGGTCGTTGGAGGGGTTGACCCAGTAATCACCCCAGAAGGGGTCGAGGTTGTGGATGTAGGCGCCCTTGGCGTAAAGGACCTCACCCAACACGCCCTGCTGAGCCATGTTGAGGGCATCCAGCTCAAACCAGTCGTAGCAGCAGTTCTCCAGAATCATGCAGTGCTTGCGGGTCTTTTCGGAAAGGTTGATGAGCTCCCAGCACTGCTCCAGATTCATGGCGCTGGGCACCTCAATAGCGGTGTGCTTGCCATTTTCCAGAGCGCACTTAGCCACGGGGAAGTGATGATCCCAGTCGGTCGCCACATACACAAGGTCGATATCGGGGCGCTTGCAAAGCTCCTCATAGCCCTTGGCGCCATAGTAAATGGCAGCAGGAGCCAGGCCAGCCTTGCGCAGCTCCTTCTGGCACTTTTCAGCGCGTTCCTTCACATAGTCGCACAAGGCAACAACTTCCACACCGGGGATGTGGGTAAAGCGAGCCACAGCACCCGGGCCACGCATACCGAGGCCAACAAATGCTACACGGACCGTCTTCATCTTGGGAGCTGTCAGACCCACAGCATGCTGCTGCCCCTCGGGGCGGGCGGGAGTCTCTACCACCAGTGTACCTTTATCCCAATGGGTCTTGGTGGAGGGGGACAGCGACTGGGCATTGAGGGTGCTCACAGACATGAGCACGGCTACTGCCAACGTAATCACTTTGTTCAGTTTCATAATTTTTCGAAGTGTCCTGTTTATGTTCAGTTTCTACCGGCAAGCTGTCTACCTGACAGAAAAGAACTGCCATAAGTATAGAGACATCCCCCGTGGAGTCAAGCTGATTTTTCCGAACAGACACTATGGCCACCCCGGCCAACCGGCCCCGGCGCACAGCAAAAAACAGTTCTCCACCTACGGCGAGGTTGCATATTGCATTGACATTGCATCCCGGATTTGGTACATAAGCATCCATGACCAATCCTTTCAAAACACTTACCGCGCTGCTGGCTTTCGGTCTGCTGGCTTGCCCCTTGCTCGCTCAAGACGAAGCGGTCTCCACAGATTCCGCTGCTGAAGATACGGCCGAGCCGGGCTCCAAGGATAAAAAGAAAGCCAAAAAAGAAAAAAAAGCCGGCAAAGCACGCACAGCCGTGGGCCAGGCACTGGAAGACCTGGAGTATGAGACAGATGCCCGCCCCAACCCCAAGGCCAAATTCTTCGCTTTCCTCTTCTCCGCAAGTTGGTGCAAGTATTGCCCCCCCGTCATGGAAATGATGATGGAGGAATACCCCAAGATGAAGAAAAAGCAGGTTGAACTGATTCTCGTCAGCCCCGACTCTGCTGCCAACATCGCTCAATACGTCAAAAAATACGATGCCAAGTGCCCTGTTATCATGTCCTCCGGCGCTGCACCCAAACTCTCTTCCGTTCCCGGTGAACCCCGCGCAGAAAGCCTCCCCGGCATCATGATTATCAACGGCAAAGGCGATGTCCTCTTCAACGGCCATGGCTCCGATGGCAAGAACTGGGAGAGCATCATCAAGCAAAAGCCCGACAAGAAAAAAGCGAAAAAAGGCAAGAAGGCCAAAAACGGCGATCTCTAATCTATCTTTTTGCTTGCAAAGTGCGCATTTTGCAGCTAAAATACGCCCCGTAAGATGCGTGCCACGCACGCTGTAACGACAAACCATATCAGTACCATGCCTGTACCTACACAAGAACAGTACATCAAGATGCTCAACACGGCCAAGGAAAAGGGCTATGCCTATCCCGCCGTCAACGTTACCACCATCGAGGTTATCAACGGTGCCCTCAAGGCTTTCGCTGAAGCCAAGTCCGATGGTATCATCCAGGTTTCCCTCGGTGGCGGCCAGTTCGCCTCCGGCACCGCTGTGAAGGACTCCGCCATCGGCGCTATCGTCCTTGCCGAAGCTACTCACCGCCTTGCTGAGGAGTACAACGTGCTCGTGGCTCTCCACACCGACCACTGCCAGGCCGACAAGATTGACAGCTTCCTGCGTCCCCTCATCGCAGAATCCAAGCGCCGCGTAGAAGCCGGTCTCAAGCCCCTGTTCAACTCCCACATGCTCGACGCCTCCGCCCTGCCCATGGCTGAGAACCTCAAGATTTCCCAGCAGATGCTCAAGGAATGCGCCGAAGTCGGTATCGTGCTCGAAATCGAAATCGGTGTTGTGGGTGGCGAAGAAGACGGCGTGGACAACGGCGATGCCCCCAACGAGAAGCTCTACACCTCTCCCGAGGACATGCTGCTCACCTACGAGACCCTCAATGGTCTTGGCACCTTCATGCTTGCCGCCACCTTCGGTAACGTGCACGGCGTGTACAAGCCCGGCGCTGTGAAGCTGGCCCCCAAGATTCTTCGCGACGGTCAGGAAGTGGTGAAGGCCAAGCACGGTGAGGACATGCTACTCGTGTTCCACGGTGGTTCCGGCTCCGACCTCTGCGACATCCGCGAGGCTATCTCCTACGGCGTGGTGAAGATGAACATCGACACCGACACCCAGTACGCTTTCTCCAAGCCCATCGTCATGCACATGTGCCAGAACATCGATGGCATGCTCAAGATTGACGGTGAAGTGGGTAACAAGAAGGTCTACGACCCCCGCTCCTACCTCAAGAAGGGTGAGCAGGGTATCTGCGAGCGTCTGCAGCTCGCTTGCGAAGACCTCCTCTCCGCTGGCAAGACTCTCTACGGCCAGATCTGATCTGCCCACCAGAGTTTCAAGCAAATCATCTCTTGGGAGCTGCGGCACACGCCGCAGCTCCTTTTTTGCAGACCTATTAAAAACATCGCTCCGTGCACGGTGCTGCATCAGTACTTGCCTTTCTTCCCTCATTGGCGACTGCGCAGGGACAATCATTTCTCATGCAATCCCCCTGCTGCAACCCGCAGGATAGCTGAGATGATAGCCAGGATGGAGAGACACAAGGCAAGGACTCAACGAAGATGCCGCCCCATAAGCGGCTACGCTCCTACCATGTTTGTAAGATTGGCAAATTGATGGGGGAACGCTGAACATGGTATCAGCCCCTTCCCTTGGGAAGGCTGATACGCCAAAACGCAAAAAGCCGAAAAGCGGTTCTCGGAAAGAGAACCGCCAACGGCAGAAATGCAAAAGGGTTGAAACCCTGGCGTTATTTACTTAACGCGGTAGTACTGGTAGTGAACGCGCTCGTCGATGGCCAGAGCCTCGCGCACGGTGCGAATCACAGTGGGTTCGGCATCGAACGAGAAGAGCATGTACTGACCGAACTTGAGGTGGTCAGACTCGTAGGCAAACTCACGGCGGCCAATGTTCTTGGTCTCCGTCACTTTGGCGCCGGCTTCCGTAAGCTTCTCCGTCATCGCGGCGGTCAGCTCATCGAGCGTGGCAGATCCCTTCATGTTCAGGACGATCAGTGCTTCGTACTTTCTCATAATAATGTGTTTGTAAGATGTCTTGCAGTCTTGCGTGAAATAACGCGCTGAGCAAGAATGCACCTTTTTTGCACAGAATGCAAGCCTAAAATGTGTTTCTGACGATTTTTTCTGTAAAATCGCACAAAATCAGATGAGTTTCAGGCGCACCAAGTCCTGCGTATCAATGAGACCGACGGGCTTATTATCTGCATCCAGCACCACCAGGTCGTCAATTCGGCGGTCGCGCAGCGTCTTCACAGCCACGATAGCCAGCTTATCAGCTTCCACGTAGACGGGGTTCTTAGTCATCACAGCAGCAACTGGCTGCTCGCCGCAAGCGGCGTTGGACTGGTATGCGCGGGCAAAGTCACCATGCGTGAACACACCGGCCAGCGTGCCATCGGGGTGGGTCAGCACGCAAGCACCTGCGCGGGCAGCGGTCATAGCTACGATGCAATCCATCACCGTAGCGCTCTCGGGCTGGGTGGCGAATTCCTTGCGCATGATATCGCTGATGCGGGTGAGCAATGCGCGGCCCAGGGAACCACCGGGGTGACTGCGGGCAAAATCTTCCTTGGTGAAGTTGCGAGCCTCCAGCAGAGCCATAGCCAGAGCATCACCCATCACCAACATGGCGGTGGAAGAGGACGTGGGGGCCAGGTTCAGGGGGTCAGCCTCGCGCTCCACGGCCGTATCAAGCACCACATCAGACTCCACAGCCAATGTAGACTGCAACTTGCCGGTCATGGCAATGATGGGCATGTCAAAGCGCTTCAGGAAGGGAAGAAGCGTAAGCAATTCGGCCGTTTCACCGGAGAAGGACATAGCAATACAGGCATCACCATCCTGCACAATGCCCAAATCACCATGCATGGCATTCATCGAATCAAGCACCACAGAGGGAGCCCCGGTGGACGTGAGGGTGGCAGCAATCTTGTTGCCTACCAGGCCGCTCTTACCCACACCCACCACAATAATCTTGTGGCCGGTTTCGATAGCCTTGCGCATAGCGTTGACAGCCTGCACAAAGGGGTCACCCAATCTGTCAGAAATAGCCTTGAGGGCTGCAATTTCATCTTCAAATACCTGCTTACCGCGAATTGTATGATCTGTCGTCATGTCTGTATACTGCTACAATAAAGCTTGTTCAAAATCTACCATACAGACTTGATTCCTGCAATGAAAAAAGATAAGATGTGCGCCGCAAAATGATTTTTTTTTGCAACTTTTCTGAAAAGCCGGTGTTTCAACCTTCAAAGAGCACCTCTCAGAGGTTCCTTCAAGAAACAACCCAACAGACTAATATAATGAAATCCGCACTATTCGCACTCGCTTTTGCCGTGGTTCCCGTGCTTGCACAGGAAGCAGCCCCGGCTCCCGCCCCCGCTCCTGAGGCAGCTCCCGCTCCCGTCGCAGCCCCTGCTGCACCCGAGGCCCCTGCTGCCAAGGCCGAATGCCCCAAGAAAGAAGGCAAACCTGCCTGCTGCCCCAAGAAGGACGGCAAGAAGCGCGACTTCAAGGGTCGCCGCCATGGCATGAAGATGAACCTCATGGGCATGGCTTATGGCCGTGGCTTTGAAAAGGGTTTTGAAGCCGGTTTCGAAGCCGGCATGCGCATGGCCCGCAAGATGCAGCAGCCCCGCCGCCACGGCAAGCCTGGCTGCCAGGGCCCCCGCCCCTGCGGCAAAAAGCCTGGTTTCCATGGCCCCCGCCCCGACTTCAAAGCAGGCTTCTGCCCCATGATGGGCATGAAGAAGCCCGGTTTCCATGGCCACCGTCCTGACTTCAAGAAGCATGACTTCAACGGCCCCCGCCACGGCATGAAGCCCGGTTTCTGCCCCATGAACAAGGGCTGCAAGCCCGGTTTCCATGGCCCCCGCCCCGATTTCAAGAAGCATGGTTTCAACGGCCCCCGTCACGGCATGAAGCCCGCTTTCTGCCCCATGAACAAGGGCTGCAAGCCCGGCATGCCCATGCCCTGCAAACCTGAAGCAGCGCCGGCTCCCGCACCCGCCCCCGAGGCCGCTCCGGCCCCTGCTCCTCAGGCCTGAGGCTCTTCAACTGATTTGAATTGCTGCCCCCTTGCTGATGAACAGCAAGGGGGCTTTTATATCATCTTTCGCCCCCCCTGGTCTCCTTCTTTTCACTTTCTTTGCAAAAAATACAAATTTAGGCTTGATTTCCCGAAAAACCCGGGTATAATGGCGCCGCAACCTGCAATGCACGGGTAGCTCAGTGGTAGAGCGGCTGTCTTACACACAGTTGGTCAGGGGTTCAAATCCCTTCCCGTGTACTCCAACCAGACTTTCGATGGGAAGTCTGGTTTTTTCTTTATCAAATCTCACGTATCGTTTATCCGATGAAACACATCTACCTTCTGTTGTTGTGCTGTTGTATTTTGGGCGCACCTTTGCATGCCGAACAAGAAGCCGCACCACTAAAAGAACCTGCTATTGAGAATGCTGAATACAAAAAAGCAAAAGCATGGTACAAGAAGTTATCCAAAAATGTCAAAAATGCCATTGTTGCGCTGAAAAAGGTGAAGGAACATAAACACAGCGCCAAGGTTCTTAAAAAACTTCACCAAATAAGCAAAACAATGCCTGGCTATAGCAAAGATAAGGTTAAGAACAAGGATAACGCCTTTGATTCTTCATTTTATCTGGAAATGTCGGAAAGGCTCAAAAAAGTACTCACAGAGGAACGCAAGGACATCGTGAGAGAACATAAAACGGAATTGTTACGTTTTTACACTCTCTTGAAAAAAGAGCAAATAAGGCTTGATAAATTGATTTCCGATGATGAAAACACAAAAGAAAACCTTGTTGATTATACGACCGAGCTTTCTGAAACAACCGAGCATCTTGCTTTCGAAGTAAGTGAGATTCTGTGCATTTGCGTTGGAGATGATGAACTCGAAGGTGACATCGTCATCGAACCGGAGGAAGGTGACTTTGGTTCTGCAGCCGATGAGTAAGCCGGCTTTTAAGCAGTTACCGCATCAAGAAAGAGCTACCGTCTCCATGACCTGCATCCCGCCTACTCCCACCTTGCAGCATGTTGAGCGGCTGCATCCCTGCATACGGGCACGTCGGCGTTTTATTCTTCGCTTCCTCGCCTGTTGTGCAGTGATGACGACAGCGGGGGCTTGCATCTTCTCTTACCGATTTTGTCCATCGGATGTTTGGTTTTGGGAGCGGATCCTGTGTGTAGGGCTGATTCTTCTGAACGCATCACCCGCCTATCTGCTGGTCCTACCCGCCCGCACGAAGCGAGCGACGTTGTTGCAGCTGTTGGGTCTGCTGCTGCCCTTGCTGGGAGCGTTGGCCTCCTGTACGCTGTGCTGGGCCACCGCTTCCGATGACACCATGAGACTGGCATACGCCATGGGCACCTGTGTTCCGGGGAGCGTCGGGATGGTGTATTGTGGTGTCCCGGTCTTTCTCCAGCATCTCCTCCTCTCATATCTGGAAAAGAAACGGGGATTATGATTCGGAAAAAGCATCCTTTTTGAGCCCTCAGGGTGATGCCTTTCATTTTTCAACTTTCATATATTGCTCGGGTATTCGTTTTTTGTTGACTTCTCAACACGTGAAATATAGAATACAGGCTTGCAGAAGGATAAGCTTGCGCCATGCCTGCCGGGCGATTAGAACCACCAACCAGTTCATTTATACCGGCATACAAACGAGCTACTTTCAGCAACCAGCCAGTACCTGAACCAACACACATAGTAGTCAAGGCCGTAGAAGAAGTAACACCAGAAAGCAGGGGCAGGCGTGTTGCCCAATCTCGGCAAACATCCGTTCATCAAGCATAATACAACATCTGCACATTAATCGATAGATCCCCAACCTCTGCATGTTATGAAAAATACTACTATCTTTTTTATTGCCGGTTTGCAGCGGATGTTCCCAAGACTCTGGCTGAATTGGTCAGAGGCAACCCGATATCTTGGAACTCGCCTATTCCCCTGATGGGAGAACAGAGGCTCTCATGCGAGGAGTGAGAGATATACCCGTACATATACGTCTGGCAGAATGCCCACCCCCGCCGTAAGCATTACTGATGAAGCCGGTCTCTCAGAAAAGAATTTGTTGATATCGTATTAGCCGAGCAGTTCAAGGCTCAAACATATTGAAAAACAGAAATCTGAACAAATTGATAAACAATGAAAATCAAACCAGTTAAAAATTACCCAGTCATTCTCCCAGCAGCAGCAGCTCTGATGGGCAGCATTGTGGCAGGCTGCGACAGGCAGAACGTCAAAGGGAGTGAGCCTGGGCAAACTCCCAGAGAAAGTGAGCAACAGCCTGTCGGTCGTTACCTGATATCGCCCTCTCCGGCTCATAAGAAAGAAGCTCCCCAGCCTGAGAATCCATCTGAAACAAATGCCTCCTCAGCACCAGACGAAACGCCACAAAAACTCGGTGGCGATGAGCCGTATTGCATCTCCCCTGAAGGCGCCCATAGTGGAGAATTAGAGGAAAATTGAAAGACTTAGATTTACAAGTCTGCATAGCAGCTTACCGCTTTTGCTCAACGAATGTTTGTTTTTTGGCATGAACAAGGATAAACATTGGGAGCAAGCGGGTAGCTTGGTTCATCCCCCGCTTTACTCCAGACAAAAGCCCCGCAGGTTGTTAAAATAAAACTTGTGGCTCCGGGAGGTGCCGGTGCCAGCATCGACAAAATGCAGGGTGAAGCCATCCTTCTCAATCAGTATATGCTCTGACCAACAACCACGACGCACACCCACCCATACGGAGCCTACAAATTCATAGCAATGATGCTCATTGCGGCGATAAATGACGAAATTGCCGTTGTTCCAATTGCCAATGGGGTCCACAAAGAAGATGAGGTGAGTTCCGGTATCATCCGTTGTCCAATCCGTGGGGCGGCCGGGCAAGCGCTGCGTGGTGGTTGGTTCCTCCACCGGAGGCGCATCGTGCAGAGCATACCAAATCAGCTCCGGCGCATGAGCCGGGACAGCTTTCTTTTCTGCCCAGATGTGCCAATACTTACCATCGCACCATCCTTTTGGCGGGAATGGCTGGGCAGCACGGAGATGGTGGTTCACAGCATGCTCCGGTTTGCAAAGTTCCACCCCCAATGGCTCGGGCTCGATGGCCACGGCCGCAAAAGAAAAAGCTACCAGCAGCGCGGCGAGCAAGGGGAAGAGGAACTCTTTCATACGGCGTGTATGCTACTATGAGAGCGAGTGGATGTAAAGGAAAAGAAGATTGCATTTTTCCTGGGAGAAACTGAGCTTTTTTCTTGCCATGAGCGGGGTGAATCGTTAGAATGAGAGCTGTACATTATGACGGATACCTCGCTGACATTCCACGAATTTGATGATTGCCTCTGGATACGCTGCACCAGCCGCGGAAGCTTTGTGAACAGCCCCGCGCTCAAGTTGCTGGCAGACAAGTATTTGGACAAGGGCAACAAAACCATTGTTTTGGATTTGGAGGTATGCCCGGGGGTGGATTCCACCTTCATGGGTACGCTGGCAGGGCTGGCTCGCCGCTGCATCGTGAATGGCGGCAGCGTGCAGGTGGCCAGTCCCACCCAGCGCACGCGCGCAGCAATGGAAAGCCTGGGGCTGGATATGCTGCTGGAGCTCGATCCGCCTGAGGCCGCCTGGCAATTCTCGCTGGAGCAGCGCCGCCAGATTTTGCAGCAGGATGAACATGCTGCCATTCAGGACGAGCAGAACATGAGCGAACTGGCCCGCACGCGCCACGTGCTGGAGGCACACAACACGCTGCGTGCCATGAACAAGAAAAATGACGAAACCTTTGGCTACGTGTGCGAAACGCTGGAGGAAGATTTGCTGCGCCACACGGCGCAGAACTTTGATGAATGAGCGCCGGGAGCCAGCATAAGCTTGCGGCAGCCTACGAGAGCTTTGCCGCATCCATTTACGCCGGAGCGTTGCCTGCGGCAGCCGAAGAAACGGAGCCACCTACCCTCCCCGCGGAGTTGGAGATACAGCGGCTGTGGCACCTGGGATTACTGGGCAATGCCGGCACGACCGAACACCATGGAGCCGTACGCATTCTGGACAAAGGCACGTGGAACCGCTCACCCGGAGCCGATTTTTTGCGCGCAGAAATAGAGCTGGGCGGCCAGGTACTGCGCGGGGATATTGAGATAGACCCCACGGCCCAGGATTGGGAGCGCCATGGCCACGGTGCCAACCCGGAATTCAACAACGTGATTTTGCACGTGGTGCTGACGCGCCCGCCGCAGGGTTGGTACACGCGCGATTCTCAACACAGGGAGATTCCCGTGCTGTATTTGCCCGCAGAGCGCTGGCAAAAGCCTCTGGGGCTGCCTGCCGGGGTGCCCGGTGGGATGATTCCCCGCTGCCAGGCCCCGCTGGCCCACATGGCGGTGGATTCCATCATCTCCCTGCTACAAGCCGCGGCAGCTCACCGTGTAGCCAGGAAACGCAAGCTTTTTCACGCCAAGGTGCAGCAACAGGGCGCAGAACAGGCCTGGTATGAGGCCTTGGCCGAAACGTTGGGCTACAGCACAAACAAAGTAGCCATGCAGCTGCTGGCCTCGCGCGCGCCCTTGCAGCAACTTAAAGGCCGGGAAGAAGCCCTTCTTTTCGGTGTGGCGGGTTTCTTGTGCCCCATCCTCCCTGAAAAAGCAGATACACAGGCACGTGGCTACCACCGCAGCGTGTGGGATGCCTGGTGGCCGGTACAGCCGGAGTTTGCACTGAGCCAGGGGCGAGAAATTCCCTGGGTGTACGGGGCCACGCGCCCGCAAAACCATCCCCACCGCCGCGTGGCCGCCTTGGCAGCAGCCGTAGCACAGTGGAAAACGCTCTACCCCCTTTTCAATGCCCAAGGGGCCAAGCGCCTGGCAGAAGCGCTCAAGGCCTTGCGCCATGACTACTGGGACACCCACTACAGTCTTCCCTCCGCAGCAGCCAGGAAACGCCTGGCGCTGGTGGGCAGCGCACGCATCAATGACTTTCTGGTAAATCACGTTTACGTGCAGGATGAAAGTGATGCCGCCTGGCAAAGCTACCTGGCCATGCGGGCAGACCATGAGCCGGGTGTGGTCAGCCGCACAGCGGAGCGCTTATTTGGCCGGAGAGAGGATGTGCAGCCCCTGCTCCGCCGCAGCTATGCCCAGCAAGCGCTACTGCAAATTGATGCCGACTTCTGCGCCGGCAGCAGTTGCCGCAATTGCCTCTTCCCCGAGCAACTGGGGCAATGGAAGGCGATCTGAGACAAAAAGCCACCCGGGCACTCGCCGGATGGCTTTTTGATTAGTATGAAACGGAGCTATCAGCAGGTGAGCTGACGGCATGCTTTCACCGTATTGGCCATAAGCATGGCAATCGTCATGGGGCCTACGCCACCGGGCACGGGGGTGATGGCAGAGCACTTATCGCATACGTCTGCATAGTCCACATCGCCCACAATGCGGTAACCACGCGGGCGGCTGGCATCATCGATACGGTTGATCCCCACATCCAGCACCACAGCGCCGGGTTTCACAAAATCGGCTTTCACCATTTCGGGGCGGCCCACAGCAGCCACAATAATATCAGCCGTGCGGCAAAGGGCAGGCAAATCAGCTGTGCGGGAGTGAGCAATCGTGACCGTTGCGTTGGCCTTTTTGCTGACCAGCAGGTTGGCCATAGGCTTGCCCACAATCATGCTGCGGCCAATCACCACAGCGTGCTTGCCAGCCGTGGGAATGTTGTACGCCTTGAGCAGCTCCATGCATCCCAAGGGCGTGCATGGCACAAAGCCATCTTCCTCTTCCAGCACCAGCTTGGCCACATTCACGGGATGGAAACCATCCACATCCTTGCGGGGATCAATGTTGAGGATCACGGCCTCTTCATCAATATGAGGCGGGGGCGGGCTCTGCACCAGGATGCCGTGGATACGGTCATCAGCATTGAGCTTATGTATCAGCTCCACCAATTCCTCCTGCGTGGTCTCAGCCGGCAATGCCCACTTCTGAGAATAGATGCCAAGCTCCTCACATGCACGCACTTTGGAGCCCACATACACCTGAGATGCCGGATCCTCGCCCACCAACACCACGGCCAGACCGGGTGTACGCCCGGCGGCAGTCAGCTCGGCAACTTCAGCTTTGAGCCCCTCGCGAATGCGCTGGGATACATCCTTGCCATCAATGATTATCGTTGACATAGTTCAGAAAGTTATTGTTCGAGATTGAGCGGTTCAAAATCCGGAGTGCCATGAGCGAGCGCTTCTTCCACCATGCGGCAATATTCCGCTTGCTGTTCTTCGGTGATATCGGCGGGCACGTATATTTTCTTGCCCCAGGTTACTGTCACGCGGGAAAAGGGTTTGGGGATGATAAACTTATCCCATGCCTTGGAAATGCGCCAACAGGAGGAATACTCGATACAGGCGGGAATGATGGGATAGCCACTCAGAGAAGCCAAGCGCACTGCCCCGGGGCGGCATTTGTACAGCGGGCCTTTGGGGCCATCAGGAGTGATGCACATGCAGCAGCCCTCGTCCAGCTCGCGCACCATGTCGCGGAAGCCGGCGGCACCTCGGCGGTGGCTGCTGCCGCGCACTGTGCGCATGCCATAGTCATTCGCAATGGTGGTCAGTAGTGCGCCATCCTTGCTGGCACTGGTAAGCATGCTCATGGGCAGCTTCCCTTTCAGCACGTAGCGGTACACATGGCAGGGCGAAAACACGCGGTTGTGCCACAAAGCGATGATGCACTGGTAATCCCCCCAGGGGTCATCCTTACCATTCAGATTCACAATACGCTTGCGCAGCGTTGCGCACAGCAAAGCCATGAAGGACCACAGCAAGTGTCCCAGGGGCCGCGTCCACCATTTCTGTCTGACTTCATTGCTCATGGTTCTCTCGGATTAGAAACCGCCAAAAACGCCATCATCCACCGGAAGCGTCAGGCCACCCCCCGTCGGCATAGTAGAAGGAGCCACCGGAGCTGTGTACTGAGGAGTCTGGTAATCTTGCTGCAAAGGATTGTGGAAGGGTTCTTTCGGCTGTTCCTGCGGTTGGGTTTGAGGTATTTCAGGCTGAGCGGACTGCAACTCTGCCGCATTGACTCGCTGGCTGAGTTTCTCCACATCAATCTGGTCAAACGGGGTGCGGGCAGGACGCAACCGGCGCTGAGGCTCGGCTTCCACATCCAGTTTTTCTGCGTTGTCCGTCGGGTGGTTTGCCGGGCCGGACACTTGCGTGCACAGCCAGGCATAATGAGCATCTTCCCGGAAGATAGGGTCAGAAAGGCCATCCGGATACTCTACACGAGTCAGGAGAGCGGGCATACCATAATCCACCGTACCTGAGAGCTGATTGGTATCATCTACCGTCACGTTGGCACGGACGGACAGCAAGTCGCGTTCCACCATATCGTTTTCAGCAATCACCATGGTCGTATTTCCCTCTGTTTGGCTGAGCGTCACCACACCCGCCGATATCGTGGGCGGCAAATAACGCTTGCGGTATTTGGGGTCGATATGCTCGGTCATCACCATCATGGCGGGCAGTGTTGTAAAACGAACATCCTGTACATGAAAGACACCGCTGAAACGAGGTGCAGGTGTATCCAGCGGCAGAGTGATATTCGCCATCGCCTTGTGTTTGCCCTTAGCTACAGCCTGCGTAGACGCAGAGAAGAAATGCACAAATGAGCCACCGGTAAAGTCTGCAAAATTCACGCCTTCACTATCCAGCATGAGAGGCCCGGCAAGAGGAGCGCCGCCTTCGATAGTACCGGCCAACATGACTGTTATTTCAGGACGTCCATCTGCTTTCTTGCGAGTGGGGTCAGTCGTACCTCGCAGTGTGATATCCTCAATGGAGGTGGGAGTAAACCGCATCTTGCCCTCCGTCAGAGACACCGGTTTCCATCCCCGCATCATCAGCAAGCCGCCATTGAGCATCACAACACGAGTGGAGGAAGAACCATACATATAAGCCGGGGCCTGTCGCAACACAACAGGCGACTCGGTCTCAGCCCCACCAAAAGACACGTTCAAATCTGCGCAAACAACGCGCTTGATTCTCCACAAATCCGCACCTTGCTGGCGGGGCATTTTCAGTTCTCTTGCCGCCGGAGCCAGCTGTATATTGGCTCGTCCAATGCTCAATTCATCGGCCTTGATGTTGCCGGAGAGGAAGGTGGAAGCGGACAAGGTTGCTTTGACATCACTGAGCTCCACCCTTTGCAAGAAAGCATCTTCCGGGAACTCCGCCACAATGCTGGCAACGGAAAGTTCCATACCATCTATATTTGAACCGGAACACCGCACCCGCGTAGCGCCCCAGGCTTGAGCCAGGCGTTGTTCCTGCTCCGTAAGATAGCCGGAGCCGTTCATAGACGTCATGCGGAACATAAAAAAGCCCACAAAGGCTCCACATATCAGCAAACCCACCAAAAGAAGCATCACAAACGTACGTCGAGAACGCCTGTTACGCTCCGCATTAGTCATCATCGTCTTGCGTTTTTTGGTCACACGGATGGCCTTTGTGCCATCTGCTCTCACCACAACCTCGCGAGATTTCTCTGTAGCGGGTCTATCCTCATTCAAACGGCGAATAATGTTGCGCACCTGCGAATCATCATCACCCTCGCGTGTGTACATGTCGTTTTGTTTGCTCATCTGCTTCTCAGTATGATTACATATTTTCCTGATTTTCATCAGGACGCTTGCCCGTCTTCACATCGCGACCCGTGGGGTCTACCACATCCACCTTGGCAAAGAACAGCAAAGCTTTACGCATCTTTTCCTCACCCTCGGAGCGGAAAAGACGGCCCACAAGAGGCAAATCACCCAATACAGGAATCTTATCCTCGTAGCGCACGATTCGGGCTTCCTTCAAGCCGCCAAGAACCAGTACCGTACCAGGAGTCACCGTCACCTTTGTATTCTCACGGTAGCGCTTGATCATGGGCATGAGAATGCGGTTGGGAGCCAGTTCAATCTGCACAATCTGGTCCGGATTATCAGCACTCCACATGACAGATTTGATGGGAGCACCCCAGTTGATAAAGCCTTCGAACTCATTGACTGTGGTTGTCAAAGAAAGGGTAACATACTGGCCGTTTTCGGATAGCTCAGCGTTATGAACCTGCAAGATGGTACCCACACCACCTATGCCTTCTTCCGTCATACCAAAACGCACAAAATCCTGCGGCATAGCCCCCGTTGCAACCACATTACCACTGGAACTACCGGAATATGAACGTTCACCTGTGAGGCTCTCATCGTAAAAATTCATTCCACTGGTAGAGCTGATGTTGCCCTGCTCGTAGGATTCTGGGAAAAACAGTTCCCTGACATTGGCAAACGTAATCTGCTCTTCCGCGCCGGGGGAGAAGACAATGCGGGGATTCTGCAAGATATCCACCCCCTTCTTCTGGGAGAGGCCTCGCATAATCATGGTCACATCGGCAGTATTCCACACACCACGAATACCAAAAATGCCGGGCGCAGGAGCTGAAGCCACACTACCGTATGAATTGGCGCTTCCGGTGGATATTAATTTGTCCATGCCGGATATACCAATCGCCTTGGTGCCCGAGCGCAACCCATTGCTGATAGAAGGCGCTATTTGTGTCGCTTCGGGGTGCATTACCGTAGAGAATGTGGGCATCCCTGTAGCAGCGGAAGAGGCATTTTCCACTCCACCGCTCATAAAGTTTTCACCACCAAGACTGACATTGAGCAACCATTCAAAGCCCAATTCATTAAGATCCGTCTCAGCTACCTCCATGACAGTAACGCTGAGCACCACCTGGCGTTCTCCTTCCATCGGCACGCTGAGCAGCTCTTCAATATCTGCCATATTGTGAGCCGTATTGCGCACACGCAGTTGGCGGGCAGCAGGCAAGTAGCGGGCATTGGCCCCCGCCGGGAATGAAACACCCATACTCTTAAGCACGGCCACGGGGTTCACACGCTGTACTTTCATCGTGCTTCCTCCATCGCTGAACGCATCATCTTCTTCCTCGTCGTCCCCCCCCTCATCGGCAGGGGAGTCGAAGAAATGCGGAGGGACAAAGAACGTACGATCCACCAAGGGGCCAAAGTCCTTACCGGAGTACGTCAACTCCACACCAGTGGGGGTGAAGTAGTAGCTGATGCCCAACTGGGATACCAGCACATCCAACACTGCCTTGATGGAAATTTCAGACAGATTCAAACGCACGCGTTTATCCATCAACTCCTTGTAACCAGCGGTCTCAGGCTTGCCGAAGTTGCCGGTAATGTTGATGGTACGGCCTGCGGCGGGCTTTTCCGCTTCAAAGCGACGAATCTGATTTTGCAGGGCTTCAATCACGTCGATGATGCTGGCATCATCGAACACAATGGTGGGCAACACCATTTCTTCAAGACGCGTGGCAAAGGAGTTCAGGAGCTCCACATCGGCTTCCACCACCGCACCGGATTCCACCGCCTGCTGCTGGTGATCCATCACGGCATCCTCTGGCATATCCGTGCTCCAGGCTGCATCCACTTTGCTGAGCATGGAGGCGCGGATGGTATCATGTGCCGTGCTGTAATACTGGGAACGGCGCTTTTGAGCTTGTTCAATGCCACGCTGGGCAGCAGAATTATACTGATCGTACTGAGCTACAGATTGGAAGGTCTTGATGGCCTCGTCATACTTCCCCAAATCCAGATAACCGTACCCCAGTGTCAGCAGGCGGCTCACTTCCTCCACATCGCCCACATGCTGAGGGGTGAGGGCAGGATTGGTACGCACAGGGTCAGCGGTATGCACCAACTCAACTTTGGCGCGCTGGTTATCGGGAGCCAGCTCCAATGCTTCCTTGAGGAAAGACACCGCCTCATCCTTGCGACCAACGGCGCGGTAATCAATGGCCTTGGCAATGAGGGCATCCGAAAGACTTTCTTTGATGAATTTTTCCTGCGCGACCGTGGCAGGAGCTTTGGGCAACACAGCCAAAGCATTGCGGTAACGCTCCACTGCATCGCTGTAGCGGCGGGCCTGATAGGCCAGACGTGCCTCCTGCAGTTCCTGCATGGCATCGCGCACAGCCATCTGGCGGCGGGCGTTTTCAGTGGTGGAAATATCAGCCTCCTGGGCATTCAGGCCGGGAGCAGCAGACAAGGCACCCAAAGCCATCAGAGAGAAGAGGGCGGCGTGAGAAAACTTTTTCATCATAGCTAGTGCGACCATCTTAGCAAATCAGGAAAGCAAAGTCACTCACAAAGTGAGGCAGATAGCAAAAAAATGCCGACAGCTCCGGCATTATTCTGCGGATTCATCCACCGCCCCGGTGGCAAAGAGCTCGTAGGCGATAGAGTCCTCAATTTCCACCTCGGCAAACTCGCCGACAGGAAGCGCTGGGTCTACATGGATGGAGCCATCCACATCGGGCGCGTCCCATGGGCCACGGGCAATGCCGGGGGCATCTACCAGCACACGCATCGTCTGCCCCACACTCTCCTGCCCCAGCTCATCGGCAATGCCGGCCAGAATCATGGAAAGCTCATTGGCACGGCGCTTGCGCGTAGCGTGATGCACCTGGTTTTTCATGCGAGCTGCCAACGAGCCTTCCTCTTTGGAGTATGGGAACACACCGGCGCGCTCGAAACGGAATTCGCGGATGAAATCGCGCAGCTCTGCGTGATCGTCCTCGGTTTCTCCGGGCAAGCCGCTGATGAATGTGGTACGCAGGCCAATGCCGGGAACAGCGGCACGGAGGTCTCGGATGAGTTGACGGATATAATCACCATCTGTCTTGCGGCGCTGTTCCTCCAGAACATGAGCAGCAATGTGTTGCAGCGGAATATCCACATACTTCACCACCTTTTCACATTGAGCAAAAGTATCTATCAGTTCGCGGCTCCAATGGGCAGGATGAGTGTAGAGTACGCGCACCCAGAAATCCCCCGGTATGGCGTTAATTTCTCGCAGAAGTGTTGCCAGGGATTCACCTCGCGAGGAATCCACACCGCTGGTGCGCTCGGCTTTCTTTTCCCACTTATCCATACCGTAATAGGTGGTATCCTGGGCAATGAGGTTGATTTCTTTGCACCCCTGCTCCACCAGCGCACGAACCTCTCGCAAGATGTTGGCCTGCGGGCGGCTGCGGTGAGCCCCACGGATGCGCGGAATCACGCAATAGGCGCATGCGTGGTTGCAGCCCTCGGCAATTTTCACATAGGCTGTGTGCTTGGGTGTCAATCGGTAGCGCATATCGCCAAAATCCGGCATCAGGGTCGACACTTTGGTGCTGTATACCTTCTCGGCTGTGCCGTCCAGACAAGCCTTGGCCACATCAGCCACCTTGAGCACGCAATCAACTCCCAGGAAGCTGTCTACCTCGGGCATCAAATCCACTAATTCCCTGGCATATCGCTGGGAAAGGCAGCCAGCCACGATGATTTTCTGGTCGGTCGGGGCCTCACCGGCTTCACGGGCACGGGTAGCAGCAAAAATGGTGTCGATAGCCTCCTGTTTGGCGGGGTCAATAAAGGCGCAAGTGTTGATGATGAGGACATCTGCACACTCCGGCTCCACCTTTTGGAAGCCGGCCTGCAACATGGCATCGGCCATCACCTCAGAATCCACCAAATTCTTGGCGCAACCCAATGATACTATCGCAAAACTACCGTCCATGCGCTCATTCTAGCACATTTTCACCCGCATTGGAAGATTTATGTCCTGCAACGTGCTTGTATTTGCGCAAAATCTGCGTAAAATGAGAGCCATGTCAGATCAAGACCAAATGAAAAAAGTGATGTCCTACCTCATCGGCCACCGCCTTGGCAGCCAGATGCTCCCGCAGATGCTGCCCGGTCTCACGGCAGATGATCTGGTGGGCGATGCCCTGGCCAAGGGCATGAAGGATGCCCTGAGCAACGATATGGACATGAGCCTCATCGATGAAAACGTGGAAACTTACCAGCAGGAATTCATCTCCATGCTGCAAGGCCGCGCCGCCAAGAAGGGCGAAGAAAATCTTGAACTGGGCCGCAAGTACATGGAAGAAAATGGCAAGCGCCCCGAAGTGACCACCACCGAAAGTGGTCTGCAATATGAAGTCATCACCGCCGGTGGCAGCGAAAAGTATGATGCCGCTGTGCATGGTGAGGCCCCCACCGCCGAAGTGATGTACAAAGGCACGCTGGTAGACGGCACAGTATTCGACCAGTCCCAGCAGCCTGTGAAGTTCAACATCCGCCAGGTCATCCCCGGCTTTACAGAGGCTCTCAAGCTCATGCCCGTGGGTGCCAAGTGGCGTGTGACCATTCCCGCCAATCTGGCCTACGGCGCCAATGGCCCCGGCAGCATCGGCCCGAACTCCACCCTCATCTTCGAGATGGAGCTCCTCGGCCTCACCAAGTAACATTCACACCACAAAAGAGATATGAGATACGGCTCCCGCACCGTCACCATCATTCGCACCGTGCTCTTTGCCGCGCTGGGCGTGCTCTTCATCCGCGCCGCCGCAGGCATGGAACCCGGTACCGGGCAGACCATCTTCTACATCTTCGGTGTATTGGATATCATCTGGGCAGGGTGGATTCTGTTCTCTTATCTCCGCCGCCGCTGAGTTTTACCTCAGAGCCACCACCCCTTGCAAAGCCCGCCCTCCACGGCGGGCTTTTTCTGTAAAAAAACGTCCGGCTGCTCTTCCTGGAGCTGCCGGACTGTTCAATTTAACATGCAGGGAATCTGCAATCACCAAGCGTTGTTGGCATTTTCTGTCTCCTTGAGCACCTCTGTGTTGCGTTCTGTGCAGCCACGAATGGGTGCAGGTTCCGTGCGGTGCGTATCCAGCACAAACACCTCGTTCTTACCCTGTTTCAACCACTCTGCCGGGCAATACAAGCGCTGCTGCGGACCCAGGCTCCAGTAGCGACCCAGCAGGTGACCATTCACCCACACATAGCCCTTGCCCCAGGCGGACATATCGAGGAACGTATCGGCCACTTTATCCAGCTGCACTTCAGCGGTGAAGCATGCACTCTGTGACTGAGCCAACCGCAGGCGACCGCCCTTGGGATGGCGAGGCTGCGGCACCGTGGTGAGCGGCAAACGGGACACATGCCAACCTGTCAAAGCCTGACCGTCCAGTGTCACGGCATCCACAATCCCCTTGTTATCACGCTCCATTTTGTGGTGGAAGTTGATATGACCAAACGTATCCACCACAATCTTGAGGGACACGCCATCTTCCCCGCGCTCCGGCAAGCGGATGGAGCTTTGTCCCTTCATACGGTTGATTTCGCCCACATACCGGTCACCCACATACACTTGTGCCATATCGTGCACGCGGCAATAGAGTGTGGCCTCTGGCCCCTTGGGCAGAGACGTGCGGTAGATGGCCATACCTTGGTTCTGCCCCAGTTCCTCCAGCGTGGGCGGATTCTCGTGTGCAGAGCCTACGCCAAAGTAACGGCCAAAGGACTTGGCCTTGACGGGGGTGAATGCTGCCACTTCCATCGTAGCAGGCGTTGCAGGCGGCTCGGGCACCTGAGCTCCTGCGGGCAAAGCGTTCTTGATGATATCACGATACTCGAAATACTCCTTCGTCAGGTTGCCCTGCTCACCAATGGGGGAGCCATAGTCATAGCTGGTCAGGTCGGGCTCGATGTCATCATCCTCCATCTTGCCATTGCAGTTGGCACCGGCCGTGAGCCCGAAATTCGTGCCGCCGTGCAGCACAAAGAGGTTGAATGAGCGGCCCTCTTTCATGTACCAGCGCACCACGTCCAGCACCTCGCGGGCGGGGGTCCAGTTGCCCTCGCCCCAGTGGCGCAGCCAACCGGGATACGTCTCGCTGGAGAACACCGGAACCTCGGGGTTCACCCCCCAGGCCACCTGGAAATGGTGTTCATTCTCGGCAGGGTCCAAGCCCAGCGCCACACCGGGCACAGCAAAGCGCAGGTGGCGGCGCGTGGCGCCTTCCGACAAATAGAAGGGGCCTGCCCCTTTCTTTTCCCAGAACGCCTTAAGCCACTGGATATACTCCACATGCGAATGGGGTGAATTGTAGCTGCCGTATTCATTCTCCAGCTGCACCATCAGGATGGGGCCGCCATTCTTGCTCAGGCGCGGCACGGCAATCTCAGCCATCTTCTCCAGATAGCGTTCCTGCTCCTGCATAAACTCGGCATTCTTCATCGTGCGCAGGTGGGCACCACGCGTCTTCATCAACCGGGCAGGCAAGCCGCCCAAATCCCACTCACCACACACGTAGGGGCCCGGGCGGAAGAGAACCCACATTCCCTCCTCGGCACACAGGTCGATGAACCCGGCAATGTCGCGCATGCCGGTCAGGTCATAGCTACCATCTTCCTTCTCAATATCATTCCAGAACACGTAGAATGCTATAGTATTGAGGCCCATCGCCTTAGCCGCCTGAATGCGGTGGCGCCAATGGGCGCGGGGGATGCGCTGCGGGTGCATCTCGCCCGCGCGTATCTGGAAGGGCTTGCCATCCAGCATAAACTCGCGGTTGCGATCGCCGCCAAACGCAAATGTGGCGACCTGCCCCGGCCGGGGCTTCTGCACATTTTGCATCGCCTCCACCCCGGCAAAGGCCGCGGTAGCCAACGCTGCTCCCATGGTCAACGTAGCCATTATCTTTTTCATGTTGAAGAAGAGTGAAACTTACAACTTAGCGGCGGCCACCGAACAAGCCTCGGAAGGCGTTCATGCCACCGGGCATCTTGGGCATGCGGCTCATGTCCGGCATACCGCCACCCATCAGGGCCGACAAGTCCGGCATACCGCCCCCGGCAGCACCTCCGGGGGGCATCTTCATCTTGCTCATAGCCTTCATCATGTTGCCCATCTTGCCCTTGCCACTCATCATTTCCTTCATATCCTTGAAGTTCTTGATAAAGCGGTTGACCTCAATCTCCGAGCGGCCAGACCCCTTAGCGATGCGGCGGCGGCGGGAGGGGATGAGCAACTTGTAATTCGCACGCTCGGCCGGTGTCATAGACAACACAATAGCTTCCATGTGCTTGAGTTTCTTCGGGTCCAACGCACCCTCGGGCAGCTGCTTTTTAATCTTGCTGAAACCGGGCAACAAACCCAGCAAGCCTTCCAACGGCCCCAGATTCTGCATCATGCGCATCTGCTCCAGGAAATCATTGAAATTGAACTCACCGCTCATCATGCGAGAGACGGAGTTCATGGCCGACTTCTCGTCAATCTTCTCTGCGGCCTTCTCCACCAGGCCCACAATATCACCCATGCCCAGAATGCGGTCAGCCATGCGCTGCGGCACAAATGCGCCGAACATATCCAGCTTTTCACCCTCACCAATGTACTTGATGGGCTTGCCCGTCACCGCGCGCATGGAGAGAGCCGCACCACCGCGGGCATCACCGTCCAGCTTCGTCAGGATAATACCCGTGAGGCCCACAGCCTGGTCAAATGTCTGCGCCACGCGCACCGCCTGCTGGCCCGTGGCAGCATCCGCCACCAGCAAGGCCTCCTGCGGAGCCACGAACTTAGCCAACTTGCGCAGTTCCTCCACCAGCGGCTCGTCCACCTCCTGGCGACCGGCCGTATCAAAAATCATCACATCGTGCTCCACACCGGCAGCCCAGCGCAGAGCATCCTTCGCCACGCGAATCACATCCTTCTCCGTTGCGGAGGGGGTGTACACCGGCACCTCAATCTGCCCGGCCAGCGTGGCCAGCTGGTCAATAGCGGCGGGGCGCACCAAGTCGCATGCCACCAACACAGGCTTCTTGCCCTCCATCTTCAGCTTGCGGGCCAGTTTGGCGCTCGTCGTCGTCTTACCGGCACCATTCAAACCCACTACCAAAATCTTCGTGGGTGTCGCTTCCAGATTCAGTTCCGCAGCATCGCCACCCAGCAAATCCGCCAGTTCATCGCGGAAAATCTTCACAATCTGCTCCCCGGGCTTCACTGTTTTCAACACAGCCTCGCCCATGGCTTTCTCTTTCACATGCGCAATGAACTCCCTCGCCACGCTGTATTCCACATCAGCATCCAGCAGCGCCATGCGTATATCGCGCATCGCTTCCGCAATGTTCGACTCCGTTATCTTGGACAGACCACGCAACTTGCGAAAGGCATCATCAAGCTTATCAGAAAGCAAAGAAAACATAACCCCTTTACACTACCACATCTCCCCCACCCCTGTCAAGCAGCCCCCACGCCATTCACCATCCCCCGGCGCCCATCTCAAAGAATAAAGCCCACCATCCGGCCAATCATCAACACAGCCGCCTCACATACAATACCTTAAAAACACTTTATGCAAATTCAAGATTGAATCTTGGATTTGCATAATTTTCTTCATTCGTTTCCCGCATCAAAAAGCGGCATCAGGGCATGCACCGCACGCTTTATTCAGAACCAGGAAGAGACTATTGAGCGAGCAATAGCTAAACCCGGGTACAAAGAAGCCCGAGGAAGGCGAGAGAGGCGCGAAATCAGCGAACGAGGAGCTTGGCGCCGGGGACCTTGAGGCGGCGGGATTCGGCGGCGTAGCCGAAGGAGCCTTGGTCAGCCTTGTTTTCATCCTCGCGGATGTGGCGCTGAGCAGAAGCACCGCTGCGCATATAACGCACGATACCGCGACCGATGGATTCGGCATATTCACGAGCATTGGCGTCCACAGCCAGGTAGGCGGCATGGCCACGATTATTCAGGAAAGCGGCTTCGATGACGGCAGCGGCAATGCCGGAGTCATCGCAGGCGTTGAGCCAGCCGGCTGCGCGGTCGGCATCAACACAACGAACAGCCGTGCTACAGCCACGGCCACCATTGGGCATGCCATGGTTGAGGATTTCGCTTTCAAGCGTTCGGGCAAGGGTCTCAGCCAGCGGCTTGCCGTTGAACTTGTTGTGCAACACCAAGCTGGGAGAAGCACCGTTGGTCCAACCGCCGGAACTATTGTGGTGCAGGAAGACGATACAATCAGCCTTGCGCCAGATAGCGTAGTCTGCGCTCACCATGCCGCTGGCCACGCGGTCGGGGTGGTATTTGGAGGGATAGCGAGCGGCATTTTTATCCGGGTGGCGCAATTGTACTACGCCCGCGCGGCGCGCGTACGTGATAAGAGGCTCCTTGGTAGGAGCATTACCTCGGTTGCAGACATAGCATGTGTAGCCTGCATCTTCCACCACCTTTTTGACGTAGTAGCTATACTGATACCAGAATGAGCACTCGCTGATGCGCTTGCCATTGATAAGACCTGGAGTGCAGGCCCCTTCCCCACCGAGGAAATGGCCGATATCAAGCACAACAATACCCTTCGAACCACCTATGGCAGCGGGCACACTACTGCAGGCACAGAAGGTTGCAAGGAAGAAGCAGAGAAGGAGGCAGACAAAGGCACGCATGGCAGTCATACAGAGGATAAAATCAGCGATTAAGGTTGCGGAAAACAAAGCGGCAGCGCACGCGGTCACCGGCATCCGTTTCCTCGATGGATTCTTCGATGCATCGACAGAGAGCGCGCACGTGCTGCATGTGGGTGGCGTTCTCTACTTTGTGCAGCATAGATTCCATGCCCACGGGCAACAGGATTTCCAGACTGAGCTCACCGGTCTTTTCAGAGTAGCGGAAGTACATATCCACCGGACCCTTATCCAACGGGATAAGGCGGAAAAGGGAGAGAGACACACGGCGAGTCTCCGACACGGCCTGGCGGGAAAGGAAATACTTGCTGCAGTAGTTCTGCCAGGCGGCTTTCAGCTCGTAACGATCGTAATCAGCGCTGTGGAAGCAGTAGTGAAAATCGCGGATGCGGTTCACAAAGATGCGGGTAAGCTCACGGCGGGGATGATCAAAAATCTGCTGGGGCGTCCCTTCCTCGTAAATGACACCTTCATCCATATACACCACGCGGGTACTCACATCGCGGGCAAAGGACATTTCATGGGTGACAATGGCCATGGTCATGCCTTGTCTTGCCAGGGCGCGGATGACGGAGAGCACCTCGCTGACCATGGTGGGGTCGAGCGCGGAGGTGGGCTCATCAAACAGGATGATTTCCGGGTCCATGGAGAGGCAGCGGGCGATGGCCGCTCGCTGTTTCTGCCCACCGGAAAGCTCAGCCGGCATAGCATGGGCCTTTTCGGCCATGCCCACCATCTTGAGCAGCTCCATGCCCTTGGCCTCAGCCTCGGCACGGGTCTTGCCCAGCAGCTTCACAGGGCCAATGCAGACGTTGTCCAGCACGGAGAGGTGGTTGAAAAGGTTGAACGACTGGAACACCATGCCCATCTTCTGGCGAAGCTTGGAGGTATTCACATGCCCGTTAAGCACCTCTTCGCCATCAATCACGATGCTGCCGCCCGTGGGCTGCTCCAGCAGGTTGAGACAACGCAGGAAGGTACTCTTGCCCGTACCGGAGGGGCCGATGATGGAGATGACCTCCCCGCACTTGATGTTCAAATTCACATCCAGCAACACATCGAGCTTACCGAAGCTCTTCTGCAAGTGTTTGATTTGGATCATCGTCTGTTCAATAGGTAAAAGGGTTCAGAAAATCAGCATACTTTGCGACCGATGCGATCCAGCACCAACGCAAACAACCAGGCAATGAGGAAATACATGGCCGCTACCATGAGCAGCGGGAAGAAGGGATCGAACGTACGCCCACGGATGATATAGGACGCGCGGGTGAGGTCTGCCACGGCAACATAGCCCACAATGGAGGTGTTCTTGATGAGCGAAATCAGCTCGCCCTTGTACACGGGGAGCACGCGCTGCACCGCCTGCGGCAACACAATGTAGCAGAAGGTGCGCACGGGGGAGAAGCCCAGCGCAATACCGGCCTCGGTCTGTCCCTTATCAATGCTGCTGATGGAGGTGCGGAACATCTCGCTCACATAGGCAGCAAAGTTCATGGCAAAGGTGATGATGGCCACGGGCGTGTTGTCGAACTTGGTGAAGGCCACGTAGCACATAATCATGAGGAACACCAGCACCGGCGTACCACGCATGATATCTATATACACGCGAGCAATAGTGCGACACACGCGGAAACGGCACATACGAAGGTAGCAGATGAACGCACCCAGCACCGTACCCAGCAAAGCAGAGCAGAAAGAGATGTAGACCGTCACCTTGAGGCCATCCCACAGGAGCATGTAGCGGCGCTCCTCAATGATATTGCGGTGGAAGCTGCGCGTGATGCTGCCCCAGATGCCGAGATTCTGCTCATCCTCCTTAGAGGTGACGATGGAAGGATGCGCATTTTTAGTGAGCACGGCCACACGGGAGTGGCTATCGTAGTAAGGCTCAGAGAACAACACGCTTTCAGCGCGTTCATCGGTGATAAGGATGCCGGAGGCAGCCATATCCGCCTTGCCTGTCGTGGTGGAAGCGATGAGGGAATCATACTCCATCTCCACTATCTCCACGGGGCGGTTGATATAGACAGAAAAGCGCATGATGAGCTCGGCATCAAACCCGGCGATTTTCTCATTCTTGATGAAAACGATGGGCTCCGTGCAGGGCTCCATGGCCACGCGGATGGGGGTGCCGCTGGTGGGCAGCTCCAGCTGGGGCATTTCTGCGGTGTCAAAATGCTTGATCCAGCGCTCCATAATTTGGTTCAACTCACCGGTAGATTTCAGGTGATTGATGAACTCATTGAACTGTTTGCAAAGCTCGGCATTGTGCTTACCGAAGACCACCCCCATCTGGCAGGGAGGCACGGGGCTATCGGGCAGGATGGTCACGCCTTCTGTCTTGCGCACCAAGGCGTAGCAAATCACATCATCCATGATGGCGCCATCGCACTTTTCCTGCTGCAGGGAGAGCATCATGTCAGCCTCAGTATCAAAGCGATCCAGCTTGATATCGGGGTAATGTTCTTCCACGTAAATATCCTGCACCGTCGATGACGGCACGGCCAGGACACGTCCGCGCAAATCCTCAAAACAAGCGATACCCTGGGACGCAGGCTGAGCGGTCTGAGTGGCGGCATCCGCCTCTCCTGCTGCACCTGCCGGCATCACGGCGATGAAGAGAAAAGCAACCAGAGTTGCTGCAATCTGAAAGCATTTGTTCATGTTGTAGCACCCGGGGTTGTACCGCCCCGCGCGCGGATTGTATCACAGCATCACAAAATTGCAAGATAAATTGTACTCTTTGTGCAACTTTTAACAGCTACCTTTTTCCTTGGCAATCAGACTGATTTTGTGTAGTATACAAGTATGAAGATGAGAGCCCTTTTGCTAAGCCTTTTTCTGGGATTGAGCTCTACCCTGAGCGCGGTAAGTGTCACCCCGTACCACGGCGAAAACGTGCGGATTAAATTCGATGAGCCGGTGGTACAACGCAGCGAAGTGTACGACGATGAGCCCACAGGCTTCACCGTGACAGGTGATGCCGACCACCAGCCGACATGCGAATGGACGGACCAAGACAAGCTCGACATCAGCTTCAAGCGCGGCACCTCTGTGCAAACAACCTTCCGCCTGAGCTTTGTCCCCGGTCAAGATCGCTACCTGGGCGGCGGAAAGATTGAGCCCGGAGACATTGAGTTCCGCGTTCCGGATGCAGTATTGCAAGCCAGCCAACTGGAGGGAACCCCCACAGCTACATTCTGCGTGTATCCGGGCTCCTACATCAGCAAGGAAGCGATTGAGTTCTCCCCGTCCAGTCCCGTGCGCTACGAATTCCGCGAGGTAAAGACAGATGATGATGAAGTAGAAGGCTTTGGCAAAACCATTCCCGCACTGGCTCAACCTGCCACCCTGAAGCAGATACCGCGCAGCGACCTCGCACTGCAAGCCCTGACTGATGCCAAAGTGGACTGGAAAACAGTAAACGGAGATACCGTGGTGCCGGGCTTCGTCATCGTGCAAGCTCCCCAGGGACTGGACGAAGACAAGATATGGGATTTGCACATCGTCCCCGCAGAAGGAAGCGGGCTGTGCACCAATGAAAAGGCTGCAAAACATGTGTGGGGGCTCAATGCGTTCACGCCTGAAACAGAGCTGGGCACCGGGCTCATCCAATACATGACCCGCCCGGACGCTGAAGAAACAGCCACCGGTAAGAAGCGGGAAATGCGCTTGAAAGTCAAGTTTTCCGCACCGGTGCGAACAAGCGACTTGCCGGAGCTTTTCGGCAAGATAACCATCCGTTGCGGTGACCACACTGCCACCAACAACGCGGATGGCAGCAAACAGCTGAGCATCGGCGGCAAAAACACTACTTTCCGACTGATACAGGATGAGCAAGAAAGCACCCACGAGTCCCCAACCGTCCGAATCGGCGAAAGCGAGCACAACTTGCGAGTGAGCTTCAAAACCGCCCCCACTACCGAAACCATGGTGCTGGCGCTGGATGACATGGAACCGGGCGATTTGGAGCTCATCATCCCCCAGGACACCGCAGCAGCCAATGGTCTGGCAACCGCTTGCGACCACCTGCACCGCATCAGCATCAACCCGGCATACCCCCAGGTGGATTCATCAGTGCGCAACATCCCGGCCAAAGGAGACCACCATTTCCGCATTCATACCACCAATGACGAATCTGTGGAGCTGAAAGCCTGGTACATGGGCGCGGAACAAATCCTGCAATTCATCAACGCCCCGCGGGATGTCATGGAGCAAAAAGCCAGCACCCTCAACCGCCTGAAATACCGCTTGGCGGTCGAAGAAAAACGCTTGGATGAAGTACCGAACGCCTCCAAACACATGGCCGACACCATCCGCCGCAGCATCCCCGCAACGGAGCGCAAAACACGCACCCAAGCTCAACGCCGCGAAGCCTTTCTGCAGGGGCTCCCCTCATTTGCCCCGCAAAACATGACAGTGCCGGCGGCAGGTGACTCTGCCCTGCTCTGCACGCAAGAACTGGCAATCAACCTGGACACCCTGACCGGGGGACCGGCCAAACCGGGCATCTACATCATATCCATGAAACCAAAAGCTGCTCCCGGCGCACGCAAACAAGCCGCCGCCGTGGGGCAGGATGCCGCCCTGCTGGAAGACGAAAGCTATGCCATCCTGTGGGTCTCAGACTTGATTTGCAGCACCGATGATGGCATGAGCATCATCACCCGACTGAGCGATGGGTCCTTGGTGAAAGAAGCGGAAATCTACGCCGCCGATGGCAGCAAATCCTCCATCACACGTGGACTATACCTTCACCCCAGACAATCGAACAACCCGCGTGGTGTTGTTGCCATTGCAGGTGATGATTTTACATTGATGGACAGCTCCTCCCGCCCGAGGCACCGCAATGACGATGAGTTGCGCCACAACATTTTTGCCGACAGGCCCCTCTACCGCCCCGGCGACACGGTAAACCTGCGCGGCATCCTGCGTCTCTCCCATGCACAGGGGGATTCCTCCCTCTCCCCCATGACCAAATGGGTGCAGCTCACCATCCGCAAACCCAATGGCGAAGTCCTGAAAAAGCATGATATCACCCCCGATGATTTCGGTGCCTGGACCTACAGTTTCACCTTGCCCGAAGGGGAGGAAGACATCACCGGTGACTATACCGTGCGCGCCGGCATCCCGGGCAACAGCGAAGCCACAGAGACCATAGGCATCAACTGCCAGGTCTTCCGCCGGGATGCTTTTGAAGCAGATTTGACACTCAAGGCAGACAACATCGCTCCCCGCAGTTTCACAGCCACCGTACACGCTACGGACCTGAACGGGACTCCGTTGAGCGGCGCCACCGTTACCCTGAAGCTGGAGAGCAGCTACAAAGCCTTGACACTCTCCCCGGATGACAAGCCTGCAAGCTACATTGAAAAAACGCTCAAAACCGATGCTGCGGGCAAGCTCACCCTGCAAGGGCAAATGGCACCCATGCCGGATTCCGAAGCAGGCTCTGCCTTCATCCGCATCAAAGGCAGCGTAGCGAACGACAGGCAGGAGTACAAGAAACTGGAGTCCATTCATCACACCCTCTACGCGGCTGATTTCATGCCCCGATTGGACAACACACGCCTGCGCTTGCTTAAAGTTCCCACCCAAAAGGACGCACCACTCGACCGTGAGCAACAAGTGAGAGTCCGAATCATGGCTGAGGCCACTCAACACGAACAGCTCCCCGGTGGCATCTGCCTCTCCCGCACGAAAGATGAATGTTTTTACGACAAAACTCACACCATTCCGGCCGGCAGCAAAAATGGAATCGACCTGCCGCTGAAAGATATCATCAAATCCCCCGATGTGAGCGACAACCCCGTGGTTCTGGTGGAGGGGACTGACACCGCAGGGCGAAAACTCTCTGCACGCTTACCCTGGCACAGCTGGCGCAACAGCCACATCCCTGACACGCCGGAATCCCAACTGAACGCCACCGCCGAAGCCAACTCGCTAAAACTGGAGTTGGCCGCCGCACGCGAAGGCGAAGCACTGGTTTTCCTGCACTCCCGCCAGGGTAGCCGAGTGGAACCGATGACGGTGCGCCAGGGCAAGCAGACGCTCACCATCCCCCTGCAACAAGGCGAAGACGGCACCTTGCGCTGCGAACTGCACCAAACAATTCCGAATGAAACCGGTCTGTATACACGCTGGACTCGTGCAGAATCGGAATGCCGGAAAGAACGCCCGGATATGAAGCTGGATGTCTGCATGGATGCGCTCCCGGACACCGCCGCACCGGGTAGCGAACTCACGTTCAGCGGCCGTGTTACCCTGCCCGATGGCTCCCCGGCCGAGGCAGAAGTCACCCTGTACGCGGTAGACGAAGGCATGCTCTCCGTGGCCCCTTATACGCTGCCTGATTTGGCGGAATACTTTGGCAAAGTAAGCCTGCCGAACTTGCAATTCTCCCCCATGCTTTTCTCCGACAAAGAAGCTCACACCAGTCCGGCGCTGACACTGATGCCCGCCGTGTGGGAGGGCGACATTGTGGGCAACGGACGCTACGTACCGCTGATTACCAACGTGCGCAAAGTCCGCGACGCCGGGGCTGTGCCCATGGCCATGGGCGGCAGCAACTCGTACCGTGCCCGAGCTGTGGCCTCGGTCGATGCCCATTGGGCCGAAGAGGAAGCAGAGGATGAAGGCGGCATGGAAATGGCCGCGGCTCCCGTGGCCCCGGTTGTTGTCATGCAGCGCGCCTTGGAGGATGAAGAAGAGGAAGGCGACGAGGGCACAGCAGCCCCGCGTCTGCGCACGAACTTTGCCCCCATTGCGGTATGGCAAGGTGCACTGCGCACCGATGCCGAGGGCAAGTTCAGCACGCAAGTCAAACTGCCGGATACACTCACCACCTGGCAGATTTTTGCCGTGGCCATCGATAAGAGCGGCAAGCGCTATGGGCACCGGGAAGAGAGCATTACCGCCAATCTCCCCGTGATGATTACGGCCGGTACACCTTTCTTCATGAGCGTGGGAGACAGCCTGCAACTTCCGCTCACCATCACCAACAATACCGACAAGGCCGGCACATGGAAAGTGCAGCTGGAGGGAGCAGCTACGCAGAGCATCGCCCTGCAAGCAGGCTCCACCGGCACACTTTTCTTCACCATCGCCCCCACACAGGAAGGCACTACCACCCTGCGTTGGCGAGCCACATCCCCCGGCGGCAGCGACGCGGTGGAGGGCAGCTTCCCCGTGCGCTACCCGGCCCCCGTGCTCAAGGAAACACACCACCTGGTGCAAACAACAGGCCAACCTGCGCTGAACATAGCAGCCCTGGCAGCCCCCGAACTGGCCAGCTCCACTCGCGGCAGCGTTGTCATCGAGCTTTCTGCCAACCCGTTGCTGCACCTGGCATCCTGCATGGATTTCATGCTCAGCTACCCCTATGGTTGCACCGAGCAGACATCCACCGCTTTACTGCCATGGATATATCACAGCCGTCTGGCTCCATTCACACCTACTATGGAAGTGGTGAGCCCGGCTCAGGTCAACAAAATCATCACCGAGAGTGTGGAGCAGCTCTTCCGGCGGCAGAAGGAAGATGGCGGTCTGGGCTATTGGGGAAGCTCCACCGAATCATGCCTGTGGGCCAGCGCACACGCTGCCATGGTGTTTACCATCGCGGAAGAAAATGGCTACTCCATGCCGGCTGAATCCATGCAAAAGCTGCGTCGGTACCTCACCAGCCGCAGCAGCAAGGAGATGAAAGAGCTCTCCCCGCTCTCCCGCTATGCCATTGGCCGAGCCTGCAGCAAGGAGGGTCTCATCTCAGAGGCTCTGAAAGAGGCTCTCAACGAAAGCGCCATCCAGCCGCGTTGGCGTTGGTGCATCAACAACACAATCAAAGAGGACATCGCCTTCATCTCTGCCCTGCGCGAGAATCCGGGCGACCGCCACAACAGCTTCCTGCGCTGGTTGCGCACCCAGGCACACGATTACCGACACCGCAGCACCTGGCAAAGCGCCTGGATGATGGTGGCGCTGGGTGAATACCTGAAACTGGAAAACGCCGCAGCTGACACCGCCTCCGTGCAGTTGCAGGATGGCCAGCAGCTGACGCTGGGCAACGGCATCACCCGCCTGACACCGCCCATCTCTACGCACCTTGCGCTACTGCCCACCACCCTCACCACCACAGCCGGCACTGCCTACATGAATGTGAAATTCCGCGCCCTGCCCGAACAGACGGAGTACCCCGGCGTCACCGAAAAAGGTATGCAGGTCACCCGCGTATACGAAGTCAGGGACAAGGAGGGACGCTGGCACGCTACCACGGAATTCCACGTGGGGGATGTGGTGCGAGTCACCCTCACCTGCGCCAAAGCGGCCGAGGAGCTGCAATATTTTGTGCTGGAGGACTACCTGCCCGCCAGTATGGAAGCCATCAACCCGGAGGTGCCCGGCCAGGCTGCCGGTCTCGAATGGCAGCCCTGGAGTTCTTGGTTCGACCACAAGGAATACCTGGCTGACCGCGTGCGTGGATTCTGCACCCGCTGGGGGGATCGTTCCCTGCTCAACATGAGCTACTACGCCCGCGTGAAACGCGCCGGTACTGCCACCGCCCCTCCTGCACAAGCCCAGCTGATGTATGAGCCGCAGTATTATGGGCTCTCCCCCAACACCAAGGTGAAGAGCAAGTAAAGCGGCGATTCACCGACCACAAACACCCACTACAGTATTTGAGCCCACCACTCGGTGGGCTCAACATTTCAGCTTGGTTATCGGCCTGCGTGCGAGAGGTCTCAATTCACGCCCTGACGGTCATAAAGCTCCTTATAGAGCGGACAAGAAGCGTAGAGCTCCTCGTGTGGGCCATCCCCCACAATACGGCCGTTTTCAAACACGAGAATGCGGTGCGCATTGCGGAGCGTGCTGAAGCGGTGTGCCACAATAAGGGTGGTGCGGCCCTGTGCCAGAGCGTCCAACTCCTGCTGGATATCGCGCTCACTCTCGGCATCGAGAGAAGCCGTGGCTTCATCCAGAATGAGGATGGGGGCATCCTTCACAAACGCACGGGCAATCGCGACGCGCTGGCGCTGTCCACCGGAAAGGCCATTGCCGCCCTGCCCCAGCTGGGTGTTCATGCCCTGGGGCTGAGCGTCCAGGAAAGGTGTGACGGATGCGGCATCTGCAGCACGCCGGATATCGGCTTCCGTGGCACCGGAGCGTCCCAGGGCGATATTCTCCGAAATCGTACCGGAGAACAACAGCGCCTGCTGCCCCACCAACGCAAGCTGCTCGCGCAAATCATGCTTGCGCACCTCGCGAATATCCACACCATCCACCCGGATAGAGCCTTGGGTCACATCGTAGAATCGCGGAATCAGGCAGGCAAAGGTCGTCTTACCGGCACCACTGGGGCCCACCAAACCCACAATCTGCCCGGCAGGTATGTGCACATTCACATCGCGCAGCACCGTCTTGCCATTCTCGTAGGCAAAGCTCACATTTTCAAACGTGATATCCCCCTTCACTCTCTGCGGCAAGGCTTTGGGCGTTGCCGGATCGGGCATCGTATCCGGCTCCAGTAACACTTCTTCCAAACGAGTAAGCGACCCTTGCGCTTCATTGATTCGGTTGAATGCCGCCCCTGCTCGCTTCATGGAATCAAAGGTGAAGAAGAGCGCCGCAGCCACGGCTACAAAGTCCGTAAGAGTCATGCCACACATGCGCCCGCGCACCAACAAAAACGTCAGCGCCAGAGCCGTCACCACTTCCATCACCGGGATAAGAGCTTTCTGATATTTGACCAGCTTGACAGTGTTGCGGCAAAAATCCCCGGAGCTGACAGCAAAATCCTCAATCTGACGCTCCTCCATGGCATAGGCTCTCACCTCACGCTGAGTTTCCAGGTTCTGCTGCACAATGGAATTGAGCGTTCCCAAGCCTTCCTGAGCGCGTTTGGCCTTGTTTGCAATGCGCTTACCAAACACCATAATGGGCCAGGCAGCCAGTGCTACAAACAGCATGTTAACAAAGAAAAGCAACCCCTGCCCCGAGCTTATCAGCAGCCAGATAAACGCAGCCAGCGCGCACACACAGGTGACAGGCTGCTTCACCAAATCGTTAGCGACATGCGTGAGAATGTTTTGCACATTGCTGCTATCCGACAATATACGGCTGATGACATCCCCCTTGCGGCGGCCTTCTATGAACGCCATGGGCAGCGCCTGCACACGGTGAAAGACCTGCATGCGCAAACGCTCCAGAATGCGAATACCCAGATAATTCACCATTACAGCATTGGCCCACATGGCAAAGCCACGGATAACAAAAACGACAGGCATGGAAGCGCAGGCCAGCAGCAGCAGATACTGCGGCTCCAGCTGTTTGAGGTACGGCACCTGTTGAAGGAGCTCCGGTTCCTCGCCGGAACCATGGAAGAATACCACGGGGAACACATACTTCACCATCATGGGCACACCCATACCACTGGCACCCGAAGCAATAAGGCCCGTCGCCAAAGTACCCAGCACCCACACCAAGTGTGGCAGCAAAAACTGACGAACAAAGAAAACAATGCGTTTAATCATACCTGAGTCTCCTTTCCATCCTGAGCCTGGCTTACCTGTTCATCGTACAGGCCCTTGTACAATAAGCAAGATTCATACAATTCGTCATGGCTGCCATCCGCCACAATGCGGCCCTCCTCGAATACCAGGATGCGCTGCGCCCGGCGAATGGTGCTGAAGCGATGCGCGATGATGAAAGTCGTATGCCCCTCGGCCAGCTTATCAAGCGACTCCTGGATGATAGCCTCGCTCTTCATGTCCAGGGCAGATGTTGCTTCATCCAGAATCAGAATGGGCGCATTTTTCAGGAACGCGCGAGCAATGGAAACGCGCTGCTTCTGGCCACCGGAAATCCCCGTTCCACCTTCTGACAACACGCGGTCATACCCATCCGGGTGCATCTTCACAAACTCATCCACACATGCTAATTTGCCGGCGGTTTCCACCGCAGCATCATCAGCACCCTTGCGGCCCACGCGAATGTTCTCGCGAATCGTATCGCGGAACAACGCAGAAAACTGAGACACCAAACCAATGACACGCGTGCGATCTGCACGCGTCAGTTTACGCACATCCACCCCATCAATCTTGACAGAGCCTTGATTGACATCGTAAAAACGGCAGATAAGATTGATGAACGTTGTTTTGCCGGAACCACTGGGCCCCACCAGCGCCACAATCTGCCCGGCCGGTACCTGCACGCTGATATCTTTGAGCACCACCTTCTCCTCGTTGTACCCGAACGTTACATGCTCAAAATCCACACGGCCCTCAATGGATTCCGGCAAGGCCACAGGTTCAGAGGGCTCGGGCGTTTCATCTTCCGCATGTAAAATGCTGTTGAGGTGCTTAATCATCAACCCCATCATCTGCACCTGGTTAGCGACCGAGCCCAGTCGCTTCACCGGATCATAACAGAAGTAGAACGCCGTGGCAATCGCTGTGAATTGCTCCAACGTGAGCCCACTGCCGCAACCTTGATACAGGGAATACGCCAACGCCAGAGCGCACACGCACTCAACAGCCGGGGACAAAGCCTGCTGCCAGGCAGAGCAACGTATCAAAGCCCCGTTAAACCCGCGAATTTGCTTCTGCAACATATCTTCGCGCTGTTGCTCCAGATTAAAGGAACGCACCTCGCGCTGGGCGGCAAAGCTTTCCTCCACCGTAGCCGTAATGACATTCATCCCGGCCAATGCCTTGCGCATTTGCTTGAGCATACGTTTACCGACCATTCGCACCAAAGGCACACACGCAGCGGAAATGATGAGATTACCCAGCAGCATCGCGCTCTCATTGCTCGTCATGGCAGCATACACCAGGTAGCCCACTGCTGCAACCAACGTCAGCGGCTGAATGACCAAATCATTCAACACAAACACCATCTGCTGCTGCAACCCCTGAGTATACTGAATGACAGATGTCATCAAATCCCCACGGGAACGGCGGTCATGAAAAGAGAAGGAAAGCCACTGCAACTTCGCAAACAAATCCATTCGCAGGCGCGTCAAAATGTTCATGCCGGCGAACGTCAGCAAATAGGCGTTAAAATAGGTAGCCAAGCCACGCACAGACATAACGAGCGGAATCATGAATGCGGCTCCCCACAGCACCGCAGAGTCTACACTCTCAGCCGGCACATGTTCTTGCATCCACCCCTGCAACCACGCGGGCGCGGCGGCCTCACCAAACACTACGGGAAACACATGCTGCAACATGAACGGCAAGCCAAACCCAGCCGCAGCCGCTGCTACCACACCAGACAATATACCCAGCGTCACCAAGCCTTTTTCCGGCCCCATATACTGCTTCAGAATAGGGCGAATCACCGGCCATGCTTTCTCATCTTTCTCTGCCATGTCAGTATATGACAGATTCTACCAGTTTTGGCATCCGCTTGCAATCATTTTTGCTACAACTGTGGCACAATTCCCACATCTACTCCATTTATCTCACATACGGCGCCGGATTGGACGGTGCGGAAGCCTCATTCTTGGCATCCAGGCACAGCGCATAGCTCAGCACCTCAAAATCGTAAAAACAAACTGCCTTATGGCTTAAGCACCGAATTATACCCGGCTGCATGTTCAAAGGCTCCTGCCATTTCCTCTTGTTGCGCTGCCGGGATTCCCATATTCGTTGCAATGCTTCTCCAGTCTGATACAGCCCGGGCTATAGGAATAAGTAACTCCTCAGCCTCCCTGGGGCGTAAATAAAAAACATCCGCGTGATCACAGAGTAATTTGAGTGAAGCTGTATTATCTCCCTCCACGATATCCATGGACAAAGTATGTCCCTTGACATGCTCCGGAGTGGGGTTGACATCAAACAGCGGAGCCAGCTGCCACCCTTTACGTTCCTTGCGAAGGAAACCATGATTCCGATGATGATCATCTACATTGGTCACCATGATGCTCAGCGCTATGCGGCACCACAGTTCTTTCAGGTCTGCCCGGGGATTGGCCGTGTACTGGCTCATATATTCTGCCAGCTCTGCGTAGGAGTGAACCTCTCCGTCCTTTGCTTGCAGCATCGTCATGGCGGAAATGTAAGGCAGACGTGTACCACTGGGACTGCGATCAAAGCGACGACTCAGAAATACACTCTTACCTCGTGCCGGGCGTTTGAGACTGAACTCCGGAACTCTTATCCCGGCTTTGGCCGCGATCATCATGGCAACAGCCTCCCATGCTACTACATCGTATTCCTGCTGGGAGTTGCTGAACTTGGCCATATAGAGATTGCCTTGCTCATCCTTTACGCTAGCCTTGGGCCATGCACCACCCAGGGAAGAACCGGGATTCAACAGCATGCGTAATTCCGCCGGTGTTGCGGTGTCGCGGCAATGGTGTTCCGCTGCATGATGCAGCGGAAGCAAATCAATTATCGGCGGAATGCTTGCTCCCTCTTCCGTGTGCGGGAATGTAGCACCTCCATCGGCAGAATAACGCAGGGCACCCATGCGAGCCATATCATTTACCCCAAGCAGATAGTGCTGTTCCCCCAATGCTCCGCTCACCGTCGGATATCCCGGCAGACCTTTGCGATGTGCCTGCTGAATCAGACGGCGTCCCCATCTGTCCGGTGCACTATCGCTCATACTGCCAAAAAGCACTTGCCCCGGGGCGGTATGGTATTTTCCACGCCCCAGCGGTAGCATAGGCTCCAGCTCGTAGCTGTGCGGGTGGTTCAGCCACTCCTGGCTGTATTCAAAACTGGCAGAGCCCTGACGGCGGTGGTGTATCCACAATGTCCCGACCCGTATGCAGTCTGCTCCAGGTTGCAATAAATCGGTATACACCCCTATCTCATTATCATTGGTCATAGCGCTTATTCACTATATTCTTTGGCATCTGTTCTGCTTCCAGGCCTAATCCTACGGCATCGTGGCGCGCATCAAAAGCATCGCTCAGGCGCTCAACAAGGCCAAGAGCAAAAATAACCGCTGCATAGCTGCTCATGGACACCCCGGCATCTCCCTTTTCGATGCGGTACAGCGTTGCTCGCGATATACGCGCACGCTCCGCCAGTGTCGTCGTTGATATACGCCGCCGGCGCCGAGCATCTCGCAAATCATTTCCCATCTTCTTCAGGGCTTTTACAGCTTGCGGATAGAGTGGCCATCTCTCGTTCATGATGCATGATTATGTCTCATATCTGAGCAAAAAGCAAGAGTTTTTAATCAGATGTAGAACAAATTACCTCTTCTTAGATTTCTGATTCCGTAGATTTAGAACGGTGGCAATCCCCGCCAAGGGTTGTTAAGGCCAAGGTGCGCTGCTCTGCCCGGGTCGCACCTACTGCTATACCGGTTGATTTGCGAATGCGCTTACCATTAGCCCAGAATTCTGCTTGCCAGATTCCATTTCGCTCTTTTGTCTCTGACATAATGTATTTGTATATCAACGTTGGATTGCATGTATCACACGAGATGCCCGTGTGACAGAATGTGAGCGAGTTACATCACCTACAGTGTGCTATCGACAGAAAAAATTGCTCGAGAACAGAGGATATTGCATTCTTTTTACTTGCTTCATACCCGGGCTGGTGATAGATTGAGATAGTGCTTGGCTCTGATATCGCAGGGTCGAAGCCGTTTTGCCAATTGTCATTGTATTCATTATGAAAAAAACTCTTTTCATGCTTCTTTTGCTGAGCTCCATGTTCACAGGCTACGCCGCTGAGCCTACTTGGGTCATGGACACCTCTGAAGGTTCTCTCTCCTATTCCACAACCCTGCAGGGTACTTATACATACGACAGCCTGGGTGATGCCAACATCAAGAATGGCGAGAGTTTCTCCATGACCATGAAGGCAATCTGCATCGAAAATCCTTATGTGCATTCGAATACTTCTCAGTCAGTCTTTGCTTCCAAGGGAGATTTCGCGGGGGATATTTACAATCTCACGAATGCAGGCGATAACCAATTGCGTTTGTTTGTTGATGATTGCGGGAATAGCACCCGTTATGAGGACCCATCCGATTATTTCTTACATATCTACGTCAATGGTGAGACATATGGATATTACAGATATGTTAAAAACTGGACCAAGAAATTGAATATAACGAATTTCTCTTTCTTTAATGCAAGTCGTCATAATGAAGATAATCCGTACATTATTGGTATTACCTTTACATACGTCAATGCAAAGGATTCCGGTGACGGCGTGGCCTATTTTACCTTAGCTTCGACGGAAGATAGCGACATTGTGTTTGATGAGTACACGGAAACAGATATCAAAAACACATTTAATTTTTCGGATTTGACGAACGCGACAGTGTATACCCCGGCACCTGACTCTCAGCAGCTCCAAATGACCGTTATCAAGGCTATACCTGAAGCCACCACAATGAGCGGTTCCGGAGCGGGAGCCACTCTTCTCAATGATACATACGTGAGACTGAATCCCCAGCTCATCACCAAGGACAGCGCACTTGCCAAAGTGCTCGTAGCACAGGCAATGGGTTCCATTAAGCCTGAAACGCTGGCGGCAGTGGCAGGTGCTTCCACCCCAGTGCTGGGGCAGGCTCTCAGTGGTGATACGGAACGCCAGCTGCGAGCCATCCGCAACCGCAGCGTGAGTGGTTCCATCGGCAGTGATTGCGTAGCCCTGGATAACAAGAGCGGTCTTGATTCAGCCCCCGATTCCACTCGTTTCTTTGCCTGGGTGAATGCTGAGGGTCACCGCGCTGAGCAGAATAATGATGGCCTTGAGGCTGGTTACACCCTGAACAGCTGGGGTGCCACCCTCGGCGCAGGAATGCAAGTGACCGGTAACTTCACCCTCGGCTTGGCGCTTACTGCCATGAAAGGCGTACTGAAGAGTGATGGACCCGACAGACTCGACGGCGATATGGACACCACTTACCTGAGCGCCTTTGCTCGTTACAACAGAGGCAAATGGAGTCATGCCCTTATGGGCACCATGGGTACTATGGATGCCGATTATGACCGCAGCGTGAGCCACGCTTACGGCAGCTACACCGCACAGGGGGATACGGAGGGCTCAGCATACGGTTTCATGTACGAGGTAAGCCGCGATTATTTCCTGAGCAGCCGGAGCATCCTCAGCCCGGTGTTCAATGTTTCTTATCGTCATGCCGAAGTTGATTCCTACCGCGAAAAAGGCAGCAACGCTGCTCTGACGGTGGATGAGCAAAGTCTCGATACCATGACTCTGGGGCTTGGTGCCCGCTATGCCGCGCTGGTGGGGCAGCAGACCCTTAACCGCGACTGCACTTTCGAGGCCCGAGCCCTAGCCAAGTATGATGTTGGTGACCGCCAGTCCGCCACCAATGTAGGTCTGGCCCGCTTTGCGTCCCGCACCCGTGCGCGTGTGAAAAGTGCGGAGCTCGGTGCTTTCGGGGTAGAACTGGGGGCAGGCATCGCCGTGCCTGTGGGCTACGGCAGCGTATTTGCCGATGGTGCCGTAGAGTTACGTGCGGACTACACCAACTTCAACGCTGCCGTGGGCTACAAGATTCAGTTCTAATTTCCCCGGCCCGCATAAATTTCCATCCGTTGCCTCACACCGGGGCAACGGATGTTTGATTGCGCGTCAGTCAAGACACGCAACTGGGAAGAGAGTCCCCTCCCGGCCCCATATACTGCGTCAAAATAGGGCGAATCAACGGCCATGCTTTCTCATTTTGCTCTGCCACGTCAGAATATAGGTTCCATCAGTTTTTGCATCCACTTGCCACCATTTGTGCCACAATAGCGGCATCATTCCCACATGTGCACCATTTATCGCACATATGGCGCCGGATTGGACGGTGCGGAAGCCTCATTCTTGGCATCCAGGCACAGCGCATAGCTCAGCACAACCACAAGCACTCCACACGCCAGGCTCCAAAAACTCACCTTCTCCTCAGCAATGAGCCAAAAATGGCGCTTGATAACCAGCCCACGCACCACCTGCCACAAGATGAAGAAGGCAAACATCAGCCCGCTCATCACCTCAAAAAAGCCCTGCAACCACGCAAACAACAACACTAAAACAATCACCGCCAGCAACACATAACACCCTTTCTCCCATGGAAACGTGCTTGTCCGCTCTTTTCTCATGTATCCGGCTTCAAATAAACATTCTCGGGGCGACAGGATTCGAACCTGCGACATCCAGCTCCCAAAGCTGGCGCTCTACCAGGCTGAGCTACACCCCGTAATCATAAGGAGGAAAAATCAGGGTAAAAAAATGGTGGCTCGGGACGGGATCGAACCGCCGACACGCGGATTTTCAATCCGCTGCTCTACCAACTGAGCTACCGAGCCACTTGCGCCGCCCACTCGAAGTGGGGTGCAGGCGCAGTTTACACCAATATCCGACGCTTTGCAAGCAAAAAATGAAAAAAAATCTTATTTTTTTCACTATTTAATCCCTTTTTTGAGGCGCTGCGTCAGAAAAGTAGCGCCCTTTTTATCTCGTCCCAGATATTTCTCATCTATAATCAACGCGCGACGCGCATCCAGACAAATCGGCCGAGCTTCATCTATGAGAGTGAGAATATCCTTATCGGCTCGAAGAATGCTACTTTGTGACAGGCGTAGAATTCCGGATAGTAATCTTGCCGACGTCTCCTGCATTAACCTTGCAATGTGCCCCATGAGACGAAGAGTCATGCAGCGTTTGGGGTGTATGCATTGAGGTCTGACTACGGCATATTTCGCACAATGAGGGCAGTATAAATAGGGTGTTTCTATCTGCAACGCAATGTCGTATTGCATATAAGGGGTATCAACTACAGTAATCTGTCGGCTTCCTTTCCGTTGCATTTTGCGGTTGCATAGCCGGCACTTGAATGTCTCTGTAGAGATAAACGAGTTACCACAACTATTGGAGGCTGGTGCGCCTCAGTTCGTCATTCCGCTACTTTTCTGACGTAGTGCCCAAAGTACGATGAACTGGCCGCCAATCTGCGCAAAGCCCACCAGGAATTCACGAGCGAAGCGTTTTGGAGACAGTATCTGAAGCTGGAGCATTAAAGCTCCTACCCCTCCGATAAACCTCTCACTTCTGCATTCCAACATTCGCAAAAAAAGGGACAGTACAATTTATTTTGGAAAGGGGCATGTTACTTGCTTGACACGGAGCACGGGAGCCCTATAATAGACGGAGTATCAAGATAGCTCACCCGCGCGCGGCGAGCACGGCAAATTTCATATTTATTCACAGGTATATGGCAGTAAAAATCAAGATGTCGGATGTGACACGCTTGCGGCTGGAAGCCATCCGCAAGCGTGAACGAAAAGGCGCTATCATTGCAACATCCGTCATTGTGGTGTTGCTGTTTACCATGCTTTTCATCGCCAAGATTTTCATTCCGGAGCCCCCGCAGGCAGAGTTCCTCGTGTACCAACCGGAAGATGATTCCTCGCCCAATATCCAGAAGGTAAAAGACATTTCCGGTGGTACACCTCCAGTCGCCCCCCCGGTGAATGTGATTGTATCCAATGCCGTGGATGCCGTGAGTGTCTTACCTATGGATGTAGAGATGGATCTGGACGGCATGTCCATGAATCCCATGAGCGATGCTTTCAGCGGCAGCGCCGGTCTGGGTGAAGGCATGGGCGGCGGTGGCGGTGGCGGCGCCGGCATGGGTGGAACCAAGAAAGAGGAGTCTGCTTTTGTGGGGCGTTTCTGGGATTTGAAGAAGACCTACCAGGGAGCAGAATCTCGCTTTGCGGCCGCTACGGCAGTGCGCGATGTACTGGCCCTGACGAGCCAGTTCTACAATGGCGGGTGGAATACGGGGCTATTCTCACCGTTCATGGAATCGAAGACAAAGCTGTATGCCACCTGTTTCTACATGCCCAACTGCTATGACCAGGAAGCCGCGCACGCCTATGATCCCAAGAAAAAGATGGGGTTGAAAGCAAGCCGCTGGGTAGCTATTTATCGAGCCAAAGTGAAGGCCCCCGTAAGTGGCACTTTCCGCTTCCTGGGCGCGGGCGACTCCGTGATGGGCGTACGCTTCAACAACCGCAACGTGTTGGCCTGTGGCATGCATAAGCTGACAGCCGGCGCCGAGGGCTGGAATGCCTGGTTCTTTGATGAAGGCAACAACGAGGAGATGAAGGCGGCCGACCGCGAAGGCCTGGTAACCTATTCCGGTTGCGAATACTGGAATGGCTTGTTTGGCGGCTTCCGCCGTGGCGAGACGTTCAGTGTAGAAAGCGGCCAGTGGTACGATATGGAGGTGCTGATATCTGAAATTGGCGGCGGCAATTTCGGTTTCTGCTTGTTGATTGAGAATGTGAATGAAGAAGGTGGCATCAAGGATAAAGATGGCAAGCCGCTCTATCAGCTTTTCCGCACAAGTTTCATCGAACCCAATGCCGAGGAGATGTACGAGAAGCAAATCAAGTACAAGGATGATGATATGCGCGTGCTTCCTCCCTATGACCCGGATAGCATGGTGTGGCCGGCAAAGGCAGTGACCCCCGGAGCGGCACGCTGATGAATAGATAAAAGACCGAAAGAAATGTATACAATAGTAAAAGCAAGTTTCAGAATCATGGGCTTGGTGGCATGTGCGGTATGCCTGACCTCCTGTGGCATGATTGGCGGTATCTTGAATTATCTGATACAGCTTCCCCTGAATATTCTGAAGGCTGTTTGCCCCTGATAGATTGAAGATGACAGGGAAGTTGCAATACTTGTTGACGTTGGTACTGGGCTTGTTGTTGGTGGCATGCTCCCAGAATGATGGCAGTGCAGCATGGCGTTCGTATCCGGATGCTGTGGTGAACATCAACCAGGTCGACCCGGCATACAGAGCTTATTTCCGCTCGCAGCAGGGTTCCAATTATTCACTGCGAGACCAGCGCGAGGCCTTCATGGCAGCCACTCGCACGGCCCGCACCCCGGTGCCCAAGTACGTACCCCGACAAGCCGAAGCCCGGCCGAAAAAGACAACAGCTCGCCGGGGTAAGGACTCTCGTGGCAGAGGAAAGGCTACCCCGAGCAAGGGGAAAGCCAAATCAAAAGGCAAGACCGCATCCTCCAAAAAGAGCAAGCCCGCCAAGAAAAAGGCGAAAGCCAAATCAACGAAGCGTCGCCGTTAAGAATCTGAATCTTTATGAGTGAAGCCACACCAGCACCGCAACCAGCCAACACTTGTATACCACCCCACAAGACAGAGGATGCGGTGGTGGTAGCTTCCATACCGCGGGCGTTGGTGTGGTCATTGGGTGGATTATCTCTTGTGCTGTTACTGGTAGGCACAGGTGTATTGCTGCTGCAATGGTGGGATAAGCTGCATCTGGGTGTACGCGTGGCGGCCATGATAACGCCGGTGGTATTGATGTGGGGTGGCTATGGCATCGCGGCGCGTAAGGGTATTCGCTCCGCAGAGGTGGTGGGGGCATTTGCATGCATCACATGGCTCGCGGCCCTGCTGCTGTGGAAATGTATTGTCCCGACAACGCCGGATTGGCTACCCGGTGTACTATTTGGAACAGGGGCTCTGTTGCTTGCCGTTGTTTTCCCGAATCGCACATCGGTGGTGATGCTGGCAGTCACCTCTATCGCAGAGTTGGGGGTGTTGTGGTATGGCATGACTGATGGCGGAGCCCTTCCCCCCGGCATGCTTTTGTGGGCGGGGGGCATTGCGATGCTGTGCCTATGGGGGCTGGGGGGCTTTTTGTGCGGATTAACCCGCCTGACCGTATATACTCCGTATGCTTTTCTGGGGCCTCTGATGTTCAGCCTATTCTTATTCTGCCTGCAAGGGGTGATGTTATATCTCCCTGCTCAGCCCGGCACAGAGTGGCAGCATTGGGGATGGGTGGCCATTCTTTGGCTGGTACCGGTGGGTCTTTTTTGTGTTGTTCATCGCATGCTGGCAGCCCATCGGGGCAAGTCCTCCATCTCCTGGAGTTTTCTGTCCATGCTGGCATCCATGTACATCGTTGTACCGGTGGGGCTTTGGGCAAGCCAGGTTTTGCCGATGATACCGGCTGTCATTCTCTTGTTCGCGTATGCCGTATGCATGATGCGCTACGGCGCAGCCTATCAAAGCCACTATTTCATCGTGGCCGGCAGCGCGTTGGCGTTCTTTGCAGCCCTGGGGGTGGCCTTTGGGCAAGGAGGCAGCATGCCGGGGGGTGGAATCATTCTGATTCTCCTGGGAGCTTTTTTTGCATGGTTGGCCTGCCGGTTGTATCAACGCCGCCGCCGGCTGGTGGCAGCTATTACCCTTGCAAAACAACGCCGGAAAAATGAGGCCAAGCACACCGGGCTTGACAAAAGCAACCCTTGACAGCTGAACGCCCGGAGACTACAATGGGCACCATGCTCCGAAAGATATTCATTGCGCTGCGTATCGTATTGACGCTTGCCGCGGCTCTTGTATTGCTTTATGTGCTATCCTTCCCGGACAGCATCATCCCGGAAGACCCCAGATATGAATACATGAGCGGTATCACCGCCATGGATATCAAGCCTTGGCTGTGGGTAGCACCGCTGCTGCTCATGGAATTTTTTGACGTAATGGGGCCAAAACGAAACCTGGTGTGGTTCAGCGCCCAATTTACCGTACTGCTGGCAGGGCTCATCGCCTGGCCGGTGCTGGAAGCTCAATACCCGGAGCTGATGCATCCCACCTTTTCGTATGAGGATGGCAAATTATCTGCCGGGTTGGGTTGGTTTGCCGTCATCACCTTTGGCAGCATCCTCTTCCGAGGTGTTTTGCTCTCATTCCTTTATAAAGGCCCCGAGCGCGCAGATGATTCGGAGCTGAACTCCGTGGATGCTGCCGTATTAGACCCCAGCAACGCCCGCACGGTACGAGAAATTGCAGCCGCCCCGGTACGCGTGAAGCCGCGCTTCCTTTTTGGAGATGCAGACCACGGATTGATTGAACGCTTTGGTATCTTCATGCGCCGCTTAGTCTTCCGCCATCGCGTGCACACAGCCCTCTATACCGCCGCCGGGGTATTGCTCTGCGGGTGGTTCTTATTCTACCCGCAACCAGATGAACAACAGGCCCTGCAGAGAGACCTGTCGCGCATGTATGATACGCATCCTTGCGGCAAAGCAACCACTCCCGCGGTGCATGCCGCCTATCGTGTGATGAAATACATCTCCGACCACGAAGCCTTTGCCGGGTTCGACCGCAAGCAGGCCGAAGAGTGGCTCCAGCTGGATAAAGTCAATAAACACTACAGAAACAGCCTGCGCGATGAAAGCGACCGCCCCCTTGCCTCGGTAGATGATGCATTTGAAAGCCGCACTCGCTTTCTGACGGTGACAGACACCCGCGGACGCACGGCTGTTCTCTTCATCCGCACCAACGCACAGGGTGACCGCATCAACATCACAGAAGTGCAGGATGCCGGCTGGAATGCCCTCATGGATGACCGCCGCCGCCGATTTGGCAACGATATCGACACCCGAATTTTGAGTCGCTAAACCCCTTTAGCATGCTCTTTTTGCAAAAAAATTGCATTAAATCACAAATTTGGATTGCCAAGAACATAAAAATCGTGTAGACTGACGCACCCGCCGGAGCCGGAAGGCTCATCGTGTACACCGAGCCGAAAGGCCACTAAACCATTTACCAAACAGAAGGAGACAAGATGAACATTCTCGATACCATCGAAAAAGAACAGCTGAAGGACAATGTAACTCCCTTCAACGTGGGCGACACCGTGAAGGTACACTGCCGCGTGATCGAAGGCGGCAAGGAACGCGTACAGATTTTCCAGGGCATCGTCATTGGCAAGCGTGGTTCCGGCGTGAACGAAGCTTTCACTGTTCGTAAGATTGCATACGGCGAAGGCGTGGAACGCTCCTTCCCCCTGCACACCCCCAAGATTGCCAAGATTGAAGTCGTGACCCGCGGTAAGGTTCGCCGCGCCAAGCTGAACTACCTGCGCACCCGCGTTGGTAAGGAAGCTGTGACGGTCAAGACCATTCGCTAAGTTGTCGCACATCCGCGCTCTAGCGGGTAAATCAACCTCTTTTCTATGAACTGCCCCGGTTGCACACGCAATCGGGGCGGTTTTCTTTGTGGCATACAAAGCCTGATTTGTCTTTGACAAGAGGCCGGGAAGGAGTATACTGCTCTTGAAATACGGAAGACACCATGAACAAGCACGCCGTTGCCATTCGCGAGTATTTACTCTCATATTATCCTGCGCAGGAGTGGCCCTCCCTGCTGGCCCAGGCAGAGGAATGGGCCGTTACCCGTCCGTTGGAGGGGCTGCGCGTGCTGGATGGCACACCATTATTCCGAAATACACTGGGCAAGTTCATGGCTCTGCTGGCCGCCGGTGCTACGGTGTGCGTACCGGAGCGCACCTCCCTGCCCGCCGATGCGCAGGTACTGGCGCTGTTGGAGCAATTCGGGATTCAAAAGGCATCTGCCACCGACACGGCTTTCGACATCGTGCTGGACTGTGCCGGGGATAACAGCCGCCTGCGCCCCGCACTGGGCAGCTGCGAGCTGACCCGCACCGGAGTCAACCGCTACGAGCGCGCCGGCTTCCCGGTGTTTCTGGCAGATGCCGGGCGTATCAAACACATCGAGACCCTCCTTGGTACCGGAGAGAGCTTTTTCCGAGCCCTGCAACACCTGGGCTATTCCGGCTTCGCAGGCAAACATTTAGTCGTCATTGGCTACGGCAAAGTAGGACGCGGCGTGGTACACTATGCCCGCCAATATGGCATGCGCGTCACGGTGGCTGATATCGAGGACAAATCAGGAGTCCTGCCACCGGGGGTAAACTTTGTGCCCATCCAGGATGCCGAAGCCATGGCTCAGGCGGTATTACAGTCATGGTGCGTGGTAAGCGTGACCGGGCGCATCAGCGCACTGAGGCGCCGCTTGCCCGTGGCCAAATTGCTGGCATCGGACGTGCTATTGGCCACCCTGGGGGTGGAGGATGAATACGGCCCGGAAATCCCGGAAAAACGTGTTCTCAACCACAAACGCCCGCTCAATTTCATGCTGAAAGAGCCCACAGCCATGCGTTTTATTGAAACAACCATGGCACTGCACAATGCCTGTGCGGTCGAATTGCTCACGGCCGATTTGCCGCATGGCTGTCTCCTGCCTCCACCCGATGTTGAAGACCGCTTGCTGCGCATCGCCTGTGAGCGAGGCCTCATCAGCAAAGACATTGAACTGGCCGAGGCCGATGCCGCTCTGTAAGCCAAGAACACAGCATCGGGATAGTGCGAGCATGCTCCGGAAAAGAAGCTCGGCGAACACCAATTTTTCTTTTCATAGGCGCCCGTTTATGGTAGAAAAACAGCATGTTGAAAACCTTTCTCACCAGCATTGTGTTGACAGGGTGCCTTTGCTCGCCCCTGATGGCCCTGAGTGTGGTAGATTCCACCACAGGAGACAAGCAAATCACCATCACCTTTGATGAATCTCTACCCGGCGATGCCGCTGCTCTGCAAAGCTTTGAAGTGGCAGATAAACGCTACGGGCGATTCACCCCCGCCACCGCCACCATCAACGGCAACACCGTAACGCTGAGCTACGAGAGCTACGCCACTGCCGCCGAGCAGAAAGCCAATGTGGTGTGGCGCTATACCGGCAGCACCCCGGTGCAGTCCTACACCGGCAGTATCGAGTTCAAAGCCGTCCCCTTGGGCCAATACCCCGCCGTGGGCAAAGTAGTCATCGCCTGCGTGGGTGATAGCATCACCTTTGGCTACGGCATCCGCGACACCCAAAAGCGCTACCCCGAGACCCTGGGCCGCTTGCTGGGCGAGCGTTTCCAGGTAGGCCGTTTCGGCAACTCCGGCAAGACGGCCGGCAAATGCCAACCCGGTCGCTGGTACGGCGAGCAGGTAGAATACACCCAGGCGCTGGACTTCAAGGCTGATGTGTATATCTGCAACCTTGGCATCAACGATACCAGCAACAGCTGGTGGAACCCCAAAGCCAGTGAAGAAGATTTCGCCACGCTGATTGAGGCCTTCCAGGGGCCGCAAAAAGCCACCGTGGTGCTGTGGGGCAAGCTGGGCCCGGATTTCCGTGGCCCCCCCGGCAAGAAGACCTACCCCGGCAACGTGTTCAAGGGCTACAACTTCTCCACGCGCGATAATGGCTCAGCCGCCAACCGCCCCGCCATGGAAAAAATCATCGCCAAGCTGGCTCGCAAATACAACTGCCCCACCATGGATGCCTACACCGCCATGGCCAAAGAACCCGAGCTGTACAAGGTAGACGGCCTGCACCCCACCCCGGAAGGTGCCGCCAAGCTGGCCCTAATCACCTACGATTGGCTGGCCAAGCCTTACCATCTGAAGAGCAAGAAATAATCTTCCGCTCAAACCATGCACCCCTCTGCCCTGCGTAGCCTTTGCTCCGGCTTATTGTTTCTCTGCGCCCCCATGGTGCAGGCAGATGAGCGCTTGCCTGAGCTGGCTCGCAGACAGATTGGTGTCACCACCGAATATGACCCCGCCTACGTGGTGCTGCGCTACCCGGGCGGCGATGTGGCGCAAGACCGCGGCGTTTGTACAGATGTCGTCATCCGCGCTCTGCGTGGCATCGGCATCGATTTGCAAAAGGCCGTGCACGAGGACATGAAAAAAGCCTTCGCGGCCTACCCCCGCAATTGGGGACTCACCAAACCGGATAAGAATATCGACCACCGCCGCGTACACAACCTGCGCACCTATTTCAAGCGCCGCGGGTGGGAGCTGCCCCTCACCCGGCGCGCCGCAGATTACCACCCGGGCGATTTGGTCACCTGCACCGTCGCCGGTTCCCTGCCCCACATCATGATTGTGAGCGACCGCTGCGCCGAAGACGGCACCCCGCTCATCATCCACAACATCGGCGCCGGCACCGAAGAAGAAGATGCCCTCTTTGCCTTCCCCCTCACCGGACATTACAGATTGAAGTAAGGCCACCCCTTTCGGCAAGCTCCTTCGCCGTGATGGGTCTGTTTCCATTCTTTCTTCTTGCATAAGCAGAGCAAAATGATAGACTATGCAAGTAACGCGCTTTCCAACACACATGAAGATGAACACACTCACCAAATATGCCGTGGGAGCAGGTGCCGCAGGAGCCGTGATAGCGGGCGCCGTGCTGGGTGCCCTGCACTTATCTGCTGCCATGACCACGCAGGCAGAGTTTCCCGCAGGTTCCCCCGAGGCCAAGGCACAACTGGATGCCACCCTGCAATTCAAATGCGCAGCATGCCATGGCGCAACAACTGATACCTACAACCCGCTGCTCAATATCCTTTCGCTGGGGATGATGAAGCGCGATGTGGAAGCCGGGCAACGCGCCTTTACCCTGACCCCGGATGCCGACGTGCGCAACGCCTCTGTAGACTTGCTGAAAATGGACCAGGTACTGACTCGTCGCCACATGCCCCCCATGATTTACCGAGTCATGCACCCGGGCACCGGGCTGACCGATGCTGATGCCAAGCTCCTGCGCACCCAATACAGCGAGGAAGCCGCCCACGCAGCGCGCTACGGCACCATCACCCCGGCACCGGCCCCCACCACCCCCCAGGAAGCAGCCAAGATTCAGCTGGGCAAGTTGCTCTACAACGACCCGCGCCTCTCCACCACCAATACCGTGTCCTGTGCCTCCTGCCATGATTTGACCAAAGGCGGCACCGACAACCTGTCCAAGTCCGAGGGTGTACCGGGAGCCGATGGCAAGCCGCAGCTGGGAGGCGTGAACGCCCCCACCGTGTACAATGCCGAGACCAATATCCGCCAGTTCTGGGATGGCCGCGCTGCTGATTTGAAAGAGCAAGCCGGTGGGCCGCCCCTGAATCCCGTGGAAATGGGCTATGCCCACCCCTCCGACTGGAACAAGATTGCCTACAAGTTGGCGCAGAGTCCGGAGCTTCCTCCGCTGTTTGCCGCAGCATTTGGGGACAAGGGCATCACGGCTGATACTATCACCGAAGCCATAGCGGCCTACGAAAAAACATTGCGCACGCCCGATTCGGCATTCGATGCCTATCAGAACGGCCAGCAGCAGGCCTTGAGCCCCGAAGCTGCCGCCGGCAAGCTTGCATACGAGCAACAGGGCTGCGCCACATGCCACTCCGGCCCCACGCTGGGTGGCCAGAGCTTCGAATACATCAACACCTATGCTGATTTGCGCAGACTGGCGGCCCCCTCCAAGTACATAGAAGGAGCATACGGTCTGGCCGACTTCACCAAGAAGCCCGAGCACAAGGACATGTTCCGTGTGCCCAATCTGCGCAATGTCGCCCTCACGGCGCCCTACTTCCACACCGGCTCGGTGGATAAGCTGGAAGACGCCGTCCGCATCATGATTAAGACCCAGGGCAAGGGTATTGATACCCCGGAAGAGGTGAACAACATCACCGCTTTCCTCCGCAGCCAAACCGGCAAGCTCAATGGCAAGAGCCTTGATGCCCTCACCCCCGAGGACGTCAAGCCCTGAGCCAAGCGGCCACCTTTCTTACCCTCCCGCGCCCCTTCCCCGGCGCGGGATTTTTTTTGCAGAGACGAGAAGATAAATGCCTGCGCCATCAAAGGAATGTGCAGAAATATCCCCTTAGGCCTACAAATGGGGATTTGTCGCGCCGGATGCGCGACAACGGATTTCAAATTTTAGCATTTCAAATTGCACATTTGGAAAGTTCCCTGCGCCGCAGGCGCGGCAAGCCTTGAGCCCGTGAAACGGGCGACAGAAAGTAGCCCGGGGCGTAAGCCCCGGGTAGGGTGAGAAAAATGAATGGGAGCCCGTAACGGTGTCGCGACTGCGACACTGCGGAGGGCGGCAGCAACATAGCGGAGGGCGTTAGCCCGGAGCGGAAGCGAGGAACGTGGAATAAGCGTGTTTTTCGTTTTT
>JAFYUJ010000003.1 GCA_017558555.1 Akkermansia sp. | reverse complement strand
AGGAACGGGGAATAAGCGTGTTTTCGTTTTTGTTCATTCATCACCAATATGATAAATCCACGCTAATCGGCTCTGGGCTAACGCCCATCGCCATACAATCTGCCGTCCTCTACAGCATCGCAGTCGCGATGCTGCCCGGACTCAATACGTTATATCACCATACCCGGGGCTTACGCCCCGGGCTATCTTCTGCCGCCCGCAGAGCGGGCTCAAAGCTAGCCGCGGCAAAGCCGCGGGGAACTTTCCAAATGTGCAATTCCTGTCTCGGCGCAGGCGTAGACGAAGACGGATGCAATTCCAAAATTTGAAATCCGTTGGCGCGCATTCTGCGCGCCAAATCCCCATTTTTCACGGCCCACGGGCGGTGTCCTTTGTGTTGGCGCTTTTGTGATTGCCAGAGGGGGAAAAAACTGCTAGTATAGCAGAATATGGAGCACGCGCCTCATGACAACCGAGCTACGCTGGCCGAACAGGAAAGGCACATTGCCTTTCTGGAGCGGGAGCTGGCAGAGCGCCGGGCAGCAGCCACCCTGCTGCGGGCGGAGCTCGTGTGCGAAGAAGCCGGGGCGCCGCTGCCGGAATTTCCGAAGAGCGAAAGCGCAGCGTTCCTGTACCTGGCGCCCCTGAAACCGGGCGGGCACCTGTGCCGCAAATGGAAACTGAACGGGGGGCTGAGCTGCGGAACCGGCAACAGCATCCACGAATATGACCTGGTCTCTGCACAGGAAAGATGCCTGCATCTCTTCGGACTCTTGAGCGATGGTGCCCCCTGGCAGGTGAGCATCCCCTTCGGCAAGATGGCCAAAGAAGGCGGTTGCATCATCGGCCGCAGTGATGACGAGGCCGACATTGTGCTGGATGAGCCGGGCATCTCTCGCCGCCACGCGCGCCTGGAGCTGACGGACGATGGCCTGGTGGTGACGGATGAGAACTCCACCAACGGCGTGTGGGTCAACGAGAAAAAACTGAACGCCTACGAGCGCCAGGTACCGCTGGAAGATGGTGGCACCCTGGCCCTGGGCAATATCCTTTTACGAGCAGAATACAACTAAACACCATGACAATACGAATACTGACAAGTACCCTTGCATGCTGTGCATGTATTGCAGGAGCATCTGAAACGCTCCCGAATGAAACCTTGTGGTACCGCCAGCCGGCGGGTATCAAGGAAATCTCTCTGCCCTGGGCACCCACGGCAGCCCCCACCGGCAATATCCCCGGCAAAAGCGCCCGCGCGGGAGACACCTGGGAATCCCAGACACTCCCCATCGGCAATGGCCGCATCGGCGGCACCGTGTTTGGTGGCGACCACCTGGACCGCATCAACCTGAACGAGGTGAGTCTCTGGTCCGGCGGCCCCAACCTGCCCAAAAACGGGCATTTTTATAAATACGGGCCCAAGGCAGGCAAGGATGATTTTGGCAGCTACCAGCCCTTTGGCAACCTGTATGTGCAATTCACCCTGCCGACAAGCCCGGTGCAGGACTACAAGCGCGAGCTGGATTTGACGCGCGGGGTCCACACCACAAGCTTTACCTGCGATGGGGTGGAGCACAGCCGCACGAGTTTTGTGAGCGAGCCGGATGATGTGCTGGTGTACACCGCCAAGGCCAACACCCCCGGCAGCGTGAGCGCCAAGGTGGCGCTGATGCCCTATCATGATGTGACCTACAGCGTCTCCGGCAGCAACACCATCATCATGAGCGGCACGCTGCAAAACGGCCAGGCTTTTGAAGGCCGCCTCCAGGTGCGCCAGCAAGGTGGCGTGGCCAAAATCGTCCGCAAAGCCACCAAGGATGTGCACGTGAACTACACCGGACATGGCAACCATGTACAGCCGGACATCCAGGCGGAGGGGATTCCCTACATTGAAGTGACCGGAGCCAACACCATGGCGCTCATCGTGACCATGGCCACTGACTACAAGCAAAGCTACAAAGCACACTGGAAGGGCAAAGCCCCCGGCAAGAAAAACGCCGCCACGCTCAGCGCCGTCTCCAAAAAGAAAATCAACGACATCCTGCGCGACCATGAAAAGCACTACAAAGCGCTTTACAACCGCATGAGCATCAACCTGGGCAGCGCCGGCGCAGAGGTAGAAGCCCTGCCCACGGATGCCCGCATTGCCCGCTACAAGCAAACGCAGCACGACCCCGGCCTGGAGGCTCTCATCTACCAGTATGGCCGCTACGTGCTCATCAGCGGTTCTCGCCCGGGCAACCTGCCTGTGAACCTGCAGGGCATCTGGAACGACAAAGTGCATGCCCCCTGGGCCTGCGACTACCACAACAACATCAACCTGCAAATGTGCTATTGGGGCGCAGAGGTGGCCAACCTCTCCGAATGCCACAAGCCGCTCCTCCAGTTCATTGACACCATGCGCCAGCCCCTCAAGGAGGTAACCCGCAAGGAGTTCGGCAGCAAGGTGCGCGGCTGGACCACCCGCATCTCCCAGAACCCCTGGGGCGGCGGCGGCTGGGAAAAATGGAACCCGCCTGTCAACGCCTGGTATGCCCTGCACCTGTGGGACCACTACCAATACACCGGCGATGTGGAATACCTGCGCAAGATGGCCTACCCCATTCTCAAAGAAATTTGCCACTACTGGGAAGATGAACTCAAGGAAGTGGGTGCCCAGGGCAAGGGGCTCAAAACCAAGCCCCATGGCTCCCCTGTGCGCGATTTGACCGTGGCAGACCACCCCGAGCTGGAAGAAATTGAAGCCGGCACGCTGGTATGCCCCATGGGCTGGTCCCACGAATGGGGCCCGCTGGAAGACGGCTGCGCCCACGACCAGCAGCTGGTGTGGGAGCTGTTTGAGAACACCATCGCCGCTGCACGCATCCTGAAGGTGGATGAGGAATGGATTACCAAGCTGGCAGAGAAGCAGAAGCGCCTGGCCGGCAACCGCATCAGCAATGGAGGCTACCTGCAGGAGTGGATTGTGGACCGCCCCAACATGGTGAGCGGCCAGCGCCACACCTCCCACCTCATCGGCGTGTACCCCGGCACCTCCATCTCCCTGGCCAAGACACCCGCCTTTGCCAAGGCTGCCATGAAGAGCCTGGAGCTGCGCGGCCTGACTGCCGACAACCGCCGCAGCTGGACCTGGCCCTGGCGTACGGCCCTGTGGGCCCGCTTCGGCGAGGCTGAAAAAGCCCACAGCATGGTGCAGCACTATATCCGCTATAACCTGCTGGACAACCTCTTCGGCGACCACCCCCCCATGCAGATGGATGGCACCTACGGCATGACCGGTGGCATGAGCGAAATGCTGCTGCAAAGCCATGCCGGGCAGATTGAGCTGCTGCCGGCGCTCCCCGCTGCCTGGCCGGAAGGCTCCGTGAGCGGTATCCGCGCCCGTGGCAACATCACCGTGAGCATGTCCTGGCAGGGTGGCCGCGTCACCTCCTACACCCTCACCACCACCTCCCCCAACCCCAAGCCCGTCACCATCGTGGTCAACGGCGAATCCAAGGAGGTCACCCCCACTGTGGTGAAGTAAACGGAACGCTCCTTTTCCTCACCGCATCGGCTGCCACAAAAAGGCGGCCGATGCGGTCTTTCTTTTGCATCAGAAAGCGCAAATTTGGCTTGACAATCAAGCTGTGAGGCGTACAATCCTCGCCGCTTTATTGTGCCAAAACGGCACACCGGTACCTTTTTTACAGAATAATGACTATGAACAGCTATCGTACCCATACGTGTGATGCCCTGCGCCCCGCAGATGTAGGCAGTGATGTGACCCTGGTCGGCTGGGTGGACACCGTGCGTGACCACGGCGGCGTGATTTTCATCGACCTGCGCGACCGAGCCGGCAAAACCCAGGTGGTGTTCCACCCGGAAATCAATGCAGCATTGGCAGCCGAGGCAGAATCCCTGCGCGTGGAATCCGTGATTCAGGTGAGCGGCAAGGTGGTACACCGACTCAAGACGGATGAAGTGGACGCCACGAACCCCGACCTGGCCACGGGTGAGATTGAGGTAGAAGCTGTCTCCATGAACGTGCTCAACCGCGCAGCGGTGTTGCCCTTCCAGCTGGATCGCAACATCTCCAACGAGGACATCCGCATGAAGTACCGCTTCCTGGACCTGCGCCGCCCCAACATGCAGCGCAACATGATTCTGCGCCACCGCATCACCAAGACCATGCGCGATTATCTGGACGAGCAAAGCTTCCTGGAAATTGAGACCCCCATCCTCTCCAAGAGCACCCCTGAGGGCGCCCGCGACTTCCTGGTACCCAGCCGTCTGGCTCCCGGTTGCTTCTACGCCCTGCCCCAGGCTCCCCAGCAGTACAAGCAGCTGCTCATGGTCGCCGGCATGGAGCGCTACTTCCAGGTGGCCCGCTGCTTCCGCGATGAAGACCTGCGCGCCGACCGCCAGCCCGAGTTCACCCAGATTGATATTGAGGCCTCCTTCATCACCCCGGAGGATGTGTACAAGTGGATTGAGGACATGCTCAAGCGCGTGTTCAAGGAATCCGTAGGCCGCGATATCGTCACTCCCTTCCCCCGCATGACCTGGCGCGATGCCATGGACCAGTACGGTTCCGACAAGCCGGAGCGCCGCTTCGAGATGAAGCTCACCGACTGCTCCGATATCTTTGCCACCAGTGATTTCCGCGTATTCTCCGGTGCAGTGGCCAATGGCGGCGTGGTCAAGGCCATCAACGCCAAGAACTTCTCCCCCTCTGTGGGCCAGATTGACTCCCTCACCCAGACCGCTGTCGAAGCCGGTGCCAAGGGTCTTGCCTACATCAAGGTGCGCGACGTGAACGAACGCGACGGCTGGAAGAGCCCCATCACCAAGCGCCTGACGGACGCTGAAATCGAAGCTCTGAAGCAGCGCCTCAACATCGAGAGCGGCGACTGCATCTTCTTTGCCGCCGGTGCCTGGGAAGAAAGCTGCACCATCCTGGGCCGTGTGCGTCTGGAATGCGCCGACTACATGGAACTGCTCAAGGGCAACGATGAGGTGGACCTCTTCTGGGTCACCCGTTTCCCGCTCTTTGGCTGGGATGCCGAGGAGCAGCGCTACTGCGCCATTCACCACCCCTTCACCCGCCCCGTCCCCGAAGATGTGGACAAGGTGCTGCGCGGCGAAATCTCCACCGACCTCTGCGCCGAGGCCTACGACGTCATCCTCAACGGCAACGAACTGGGTGGCGGCTCCATCCGTATCCACGAGAAGGATTTGCAGGACGCTACCTTCCGCGCCCTGGGTCTGGATGATGCCACGATTCAGGAGCAGTTCGGCCACATCCTGAGCGCCTTCTCCTTCGGCGCACCGCCCCACGGTGGTCTTGCCCTGGGTCTGGACCGCCTGGTCATGCTCATCGCCGGTTGCGATTCCATCCGCGAAGTGATGGCTTTCCCGAAGAACAACCGCGGTGCCGACCTCATGAGCGAATCCCCCGCCCCGGCCGAGCCCAACCAGCTGCGCGACATCCACATCCAGGTGAAACTGCCGGAGAAGCTGCGCCAGAAGCTGGAAGCCGAGAAGGCTGCCGCCGAGCAGCAGGCCTGATGCCGCACTTCACCCCCTTTCAACGCGGTTGCCCCACCGGGCAACCGCGTTTTTGTTTCAAGGAATCAGGCACATGCGGAAAGCAAGGTGAGGCACAAAACTTACGTTTGCATTCTCATAGACAATGTGGTAGAATGCACACATGCAACCCGTACTTGTAGTGATGGCTCCCGGTTTTGAGGAGATAGAGTTTTGCGCCCCGGTGGATATTCTGCGCCGCCTGGACATACCTGTGACCCTGGTTGGTGTGCAAGGGCGCAAGGTGGAGGGCGCCCATGGCATCACGATGCAGGCAGACATGCTCCTGATTGATGTGGACAGCTCCCGGTACAGCGGTGTGATTCTGCCCGGTGGTGCGGCCTCGTGGACGCTGCGCGACACACCCGGGGTGCTCAAGCTGGTGCGCGAGATGCACGCAGCAGGCAAGCTGGTGGCCGCTATTTGCGCAGCCCCCATTGCGCTGGAAGCCGCAGGTGTGCTCAAGGGGCGCAACATCACCTGCTACCCGGCCGATGCCGTGACCAACGATATCACCTCCGCCGCCGGTATCTCGGATGCCCCCGCTGTGCGCGATGGCAACATCATCACCGGCCGTGGTCCCGGCGCTGCCATGGATTTTGGCTTTGAGCTGGCCGCCTACTTCTGCCCGCAGGAGAAGGTGGATACCCTGCGCAGCGATATGTGCGCCGCCCAATAAGCCACACCATCCCCCCTTTTTGCGACTGCACCGCCCAGCTACCACGCCGGGCGGTGTTTTTCATTCTGCCGGGGGCGGCAGGGGGCGCAGCACCAAATGACCAAGCGTCTCCTCCCGGCGACCGGGAATGTAACACCGCCGCCATTGGGCCGCCGTGCGGCGGGGACGGCGCTTGTAATAATGAAACACCTCACCCGTCTGCTCGTGACACAGAGCATAGCGGGGCTGGCGCTGCAAGTGAGCTGGGGTGAAATCCTGCAGGAGCTTGGTGGCGCGGGTATCGGCCAGCCCCAGCAGGGCGCAATAGTGCCGCCACACCGCACCATGCGCCCGCGCGCGGCGGTGTACCCAGGCCAGAGCATGGGCTATTTCATGCAGCAAAGTGGCGTGAATTTCCTGCGGCTCGAGCGGCAAATACATCTGCACAAAATAGCGGGAAAGCGAAATACTGCGCCGCGCCGGGCGGCAACAGCCCATACGCTTCACGGCGCGGTCCCAGCCAAAATGCCAATCATGCAGCCCCACCGCATCCAGGCATGCCCGGGCATACGCCGCCACGGCCTCGGCATCGGCCCAGGAAGTAACAGGTGGCAGGGTGTAGGGGGTGTGGCTCATGGCAACAAGCAGGCCGGTAGTGGAGATGCACTACCGGCCCGGCTGAAAAGAAGGATGCAGGCAGCCTCAGCGGGCGGTCTTTTCCTCGAGCTTGGTGCGCACCTTCTCGGCAATCTCGTTGTAGAGCTCGGGGTTGTTGCGCAGCACTTCCTTGGCGCCATCCCGTCCCTGGGCAAGCTGGCCGCCATTGTAGCTGAACCACGAGCCGCGCTTCTGCACGATATCGTATTCCATGGCGAGATCAATCAAGCTACCCACGGAGGAGATACCCTCGTTGTACATGATATCGAACTCACACTCCGTGAAGGGAGGAGCCACCTTGTTCTTGACCACCTTGAGCTTGGTGCGGTTGCCGGATACGGTGCCATCGGAGCCCTTGATCTGGCCGATGCGGCGGATATCGCAACGCACGGAAGCGTAGAACTTGAGGGCGCGGCCACCGGGGGTGGTTTCGGGGTTGCCGAACATCACGCCAATCTTCTCACGAATCTGGTTGGTAAAGATGCAGATGGTGCGAGCCTTGGAGATGAGGGAGGTGAGCTTGCGCAGGGCTGCGCTCATCAGGCGAGCCTGGGCGCCTACGGTGCTGTCACCGATTTCACCCTCCAATTCCTGGCGGGTGACCAATGCGGCCACGGAGTCCACCACGATGACATCGATAGCATTGGAGCGCACCAACGCCTCGCAAATCTGCAGGGCTTCTTCACCGCTGCTGGGCTGGGATACCAGCAAATCATCCAGGTTCACACCCAACTTGGCAGCATAGGCGGGGTCCAGCGCATGCTCCACATCGATGAACGCTGCCAAACCACCGGCCTTCTGGGCCTGTGCAATCACGGTGAGCGTCAGCGTCGTCTTACCGGAGGATTCGGGGCCGAATACTTCCACGATACGGCCGCGGGGGAAGCCACCCACGCCCAGCGCGCGGTCAATCAACAAATTGCCGGTGGGCACCACCTCAACTTCCATCTTTTTCTGGTCGCCCAGGCGCACGATAGCGTTCTCGCCAAAGTCTTTCTGAATCTGCAGCATAGCGGCATCCAACGCACGCTGGCGCTGGGCCTGAATCTTCTGCTGTTCGGGGGAAATTTCCTTACTCATATCACCATGGAGCTTACCTGTTCGGGCGGGGGCTTGCAAGCTAAATTTCTGCCAGTTGGCACTTTGTTGTCATGGCGCCGGGGAGCGGAAAAGCGCGGGGCAAGGCTGCTGCGCGCGGAAGGAATGATAAAAGGGGTCATCAGGGTGATTCAAATGCCCCTGCCACTCGCTGCGGGTGTGCTCTGCCATGGTGGCTGGCTCACAGCTCCACGAGCCCAGGCACACCCCCACCACACACACACCCGCCATGGGCGCAGAGGCCAATACAAACACCACCCAGCGCCGAGCATAACGCCGCCAGGTGCGCCACAGCGCCCGGGCATACAACCAGGCCAGGCACCACCACATCACCCCGCTGGCTTTCATGGCCAGCTCATTGTGGCGCGTGCCCACCCACACCAGCGGGAACAGCACAGCCAGCACCACCACCGCACGAAACACAGCCGTGCGGCGGTAACGAACCGGCAACAGCCACCAGGCCGGCAGCAAGATGCTCCCCGCTGCCACAGCATACACCAGCATCCACTCCGCCCCACCCAACGGGGCATAGCTGGTGCTCTCTATCCCGCAGGGGGAGAAAAACACGCGGCTTCCTTCATTGGCAGCCAAATACAGCAGAGGCAAGGGAAGATACAGGCAAGCAGCCAAGGTAGGTACGTTGAAAAGGCTGCGCGCATGGGGGTACAAGCGCCAGGCCAGCCATGGAAGCAGGCCCACCGCCGCCAGCGGAGAACACACCACCACCAGAGCCGCCGCGCACAGTTCGTGCCGCGCCTGCACCCCGCGGGCAAACAACAAGCCCAGCAACACCCACACCGGTACAATGTGGTTGAACATATTGCGCAGGTGCGTCCAGCTATCGGCATAGGGGAAGGTGAACCACACCTCATGCTCCAGCATCCAGCGGGCCGCCGGGCTGTCTGCCCCGCACACCTTGGCCGCCATGGGAATCGCATAGAGCCGGTACCAGGTAGATACATCCCCCAGCACCATCAGCAACACCAAAAACAGCACCGCCCGCCAACGCCAGCGCAGATACATCTGCCCCATGCCCAGCAGCACCCCCACATACACCCACCCATACAACCACAGCTCCGCACCCACCCCGGGCAGCAGCTTGCTCAGCCCTGCCGGCACCAACCAAAACGCCAGATAATAGCTGAAATAGCTTCCCCCTGCCCCGGCTACAGGCCACGACTCGCGCACCAATGTCTCATAAAGAGCATTGCGCACAATGAAATCATGGTGCTGAATCACATGCCCATTCAGGCCGATGGACTCCACCCACCCCAGACACAGCAAAACCAGCACAGCCAGCACCACCGTATCAACTCCACGCCAGGGACGCATCTCCACTGCCGATTGCCGCCACACCATCCACACCGCCACCACCAGTATGGCCCCGGCCAACACTGCCGCCCAAGGCTGCACCCAGCCCACCAGAAAAAGCAGATTGGGCACCAGCAGATACAACAAACTTGCAGCATTCAACACCCGGCGCATAAGCATAGTCTACCTGATACCCCGCATCCCTTGCAAGCCAAAGATTGAACATGACAGGGCAAACGCATTTCGATGTCGTGTTTTCTTATTGACTCTCTTCCGCTCCGTTTTTTGACTCCAAAGCACTGAAGAGGATTTCCTCCAGCACGCTGGTATTCCAAGCGGCCTGTTTTCTCATTCTCGCCAGCGATTTT
>JAFYUJ010000028.1 GCA_017558555.1 Akkermansia sp. | reverse complement strand
TTCTTCACACCTCGCATTCTGCCACCCACTCCGCTGCGCTCCGGGGTTCCGCTTCCTTTGGCATGATACCCCAGAGTTCCGTCACTGCGTGACTTCACTCTGGGCTACCTTCTGCCGCCCCGCAAGGCGGGGCTCAAGGCTCGCTGTCGCTTGCGGGGGAACAGCGCTGCGCGCGGGAACGGATGCTGCGCATCGGGAACAGCGTCCTGCGGACGCGGGAACATCGCGGCTGCGCCGCGAGGGAATCGCCCCGTTGCACGGGCTCAAGGCTTGGCGCGCAATGCGCGCGGCACTCAAAATTCGTAATTCGTAACTCGTCCTTCGTCCTTTTTGTTGCGTACCTGCCCCAAAAAAGTAGGAAATGGCGTTCTTTTCTGCTTGCCATGGGGCGTGAAGCGTGGTAATGGTAGTGATGATACATCAAGAGGTGTACTGTCTGCACCTCCTCCCCCTCTCTCAATCTCAAATTTTCCAAAAAAATCACCCCTCCTCAACATGAAATTACACCTCCCTACTCTGCTTCGTAAGGCTGTTCTGGCTTGCATGGCCTCCGTTGCTACTGTGACCTTCGCCACAGGTACATCCTGGGCTGATACCTATGATTTGCTGGCCTCCGGCGATGCCTGGTCGATGTCATGCAGAACGGATGCTTCCGACCGTGTGCCTCAATATCACGCTGCAACGGATGGAGCGGGCGCGTCTATTACAACAGCTCGTTGGGCTCAAGCGCTGGCCGTGACCACCGCCGGTACTGATAAGATGTACACTGTGGGGGCGGATAACACGCTCACGTTCACCATGACGATGAAGTCGGGCGCTGTCGACAGTGCGGTGATGGCGGTTACGCTCACCGGTACCACCCAGACCATTGCTTTGGGTGTGCTGGGGTATAGTACGAATGACATCAAGTACGGCCTGACGAGCAACACCACGGCGGATATTTATTTCCACGGCACTCAGCCGGGTGATCCGTGGTCTTCCGGTGATGCCTATTGCCTGACGGATTCAGACGTGGCCGCTGCCATCGGCACCCGCACGACGGATGCTTACACCTTGCAAGGTGTGGTCACCCTGGGGGCAGACAATGCCTACACCATGGATTTGACACTCAATGGCGAGCTTGTGGCAGATGATGTGGCATTGGGCGAGAACTTCGACATTACGCGAGTGTCTCTGGAAACGGATGGTGAAAATAATTATGAGTTTTCTAACCTGACCATCACTGGTGCTCTGGCAGATATCCCCTCCGTCACGATTGTGGGCAATGGCACGAATGACGACCGCCTGATCAACACGCCGGCAGGTTACAAAATCATCCTGAATCTGGATGGTGAAAATAATGATTACCTGTATGCCCAAGGTAAGGATAACACCAATACCATAGCCAACGATGTAGAGATTCAGTCCTGCATCATCAACAATGGCAATAGCGGTACAACGTACAAGTTTACCGGGACTATTACGGGCTCCGGTGAGTTTACCCGCCCGAGCGGAGCCAGCAGCGGAAAGCAGACGTATGAATTCAGCGGTGATATGAGCGCCTATACAGGTGCTATGAGCTTGCTTGATAATGAAAGCAACATTGTGAACCGCGATACGCTCATTTTCAATGGCAATACATCCGGTACCGGCGCCATTACCACAACCAATTATAACCGAGTGGTGGTGCAGGGAGCCACCATGCAGAATGCATCTATCACAGCTACTTATCTGGAAATCAGCGGGGCCTCTTCGTTCGCGGGTGATGTGAGCATCTCCACCCTGCTGACGCTGGGGGCCAACCAGAGCATCACCCTGGGAGCTGATGCCAGTCTGACGCTGGGTGAAAATGCCCTGATAGACCTGACCAACGCCACCTGCACCGAGGATGCCATGGGCAACAAGGTGTACACCATCTTTACCGAGGGCAGCGTGGGCACGCACAACCTGGCTGATTTGACGATTGACAACATCAAGGATGCCGAGGTTGGGACTTCGTATTCCTACGAAAACGGGGTCATTACGATTTCTACGGAAATGCTGACCTATGGAGACGGGACGATGAGGTGGAATGAAGATGCCGCCAACACCCCCTTCACGAATGCAAGCTCCCAGCCCAGCGCATTCGAGGAGAATAATGCGGTAACCTTCAACGGTACGGGCACGGCCAATGTGACCTTGGGTGCAGATATCACGGCATCCGGCGTGACGGTGGCAGACACAGCTACGGTGAACCTGCAGACGGGTGGCTTTGCTTTGGCTGCAGGGGGGCTGACGGTGAACGGCACGCTGAATGTGGCAGGTCAAGTGTCTACCAATCAGATGATCCTTGGAGAGAGCGCCTCCATGGTGCTGCAGACCGGTTCTGTGTTGGATTTGACCGGCGTAGATGCCAATGTGAATGCTGCGGATTTTGCTACCCTCAACACCGACAAGATTGTGACGCAGGAGGGGGCTTATGTGAAGCTGGCTTTCAATCACCAGGATAATGCGTCTGAATTAAAGCTGGAAGGTCATGTCTCCCAGGCATATAACATCGAGGCTGTGGGTGCCATGATGATTCATGGTAATGGTACATCCAACAGCTATAGCTACACGGTGGGTGCTGGCAAGAGCCTGATTGCCAATGGCTCCAGCCATGGCCTGACCGGCCTGGCCCTGATCAATCATGGTGTTCTCATAGTCGACGGCGGTAGTGTTGAAACCAGCAACCTGATTCTGGGCCACTCTTCTGGTGAAAATAGTGGTGCATACTGGGGCAAGCTGACCATGGGCTCCGGTTCGCTGAAGGTGGGCACCATTACCCTGCGCCAGAATCATAGCAATGAATTTACCGTGACCGGTGGCGAGCTGGAGTTTACCGCTGCCAATGTGCTCTCCCGCGGGGGTGATGACCGCACCACCATCACCATCAAGGGCATCGGCGCCGGGGATGCCGAGCGCGTGACGCTGAAGGCCGACACCGTCTCCTGGGCCTTGGATGGCGCCGGACTCACCACCGCGCCTTCCATTGGCAATGCCACGGTTGTCACCGCAGCTGAGAAGACGATGACCCTCTCCAACGTGGCGCTCAGCGGTGCTTTGGTGAAGACAGGCGCCGGCCGACTGGCCCTGGGTGCCGGCGTGGCTGTGGCAGACCTGACCCGCCTGGATGTGCAGCAGGGCTTTGTGAGCAGCAGCGCTGCGCTCACCCTGGCCGATGTATCCGTAGCGGCCGGCGCCGGCTTTGCGTATGATTTGAGCAGCGCTCCCGCTCTCATCACCGCGGCCAATTACAGCGGTGCTCTCATTCTGCAGCTGCACAATGCCGCTGCGGGGGATTACCAACTCTTCCAGGGTGCAGCTGATTTGTCTGCCGATGCGATTTCCGTCATCGGCGTGAATGAGCGCATGAACGTCACCAAGCAAGTAACCGACGGCTTGGTGAGTATCAATATCACGCCTTCCGGCGTGGCGATGAATGTGGCCTGGGACCCCAACGGCCCCAGCAATGTGTGGAATACGGTTGAAGCCAACTGGGATTCCAACAATGACGGCGCCGCCAATACCGTGTACCAGAATGGCGATACGGTGGTCTTTGGCGGCACGGGCGAGCAAATCACCATCCATGGCGATGTGACACCCGCGAGCGTGACGGTGAGCGGCAAGGGCTATGCCTTTGCCGGCGACGGCAAAATCACGGGCGATGCCAGCCTGACCGTGGCCAACGGCGGCTCGTTGGAAATCAAGTCTGCCCAGCGTTACACGGGCGGCACCACGGTGGCTGCCGGTGGTGAGCTGATTCTGAGCGCCGGCGGTGGCTCCGGTGCTGTGAAGGGTGAGATTGATGTGTATGGCACACTCAAGCTCAATCATAATGATGCCACAGGTTGGGGGAATAACGCAGATACTATCTCTGCTCTCAACATCATGGATGGTGGTGTGGTGGAGGTGACCACTACTGCCAACCAGACCGCAGCCGGCCTGGCTGTCAGTCTGCAGGGCGGCTCGCTTACGGGTATTGCCGGTTCCAAGCTGGACCTGTACTTCGGTGGTGGCGATAAGTACGCCTCCATCACGGCTTTGGCTGCCGATGGCGCAACGGCTGAGCATCCGACGGTATCTACCATTTCCGGGGTGAAGCTTGGTATGCGTCAGCGCCCCAATGTCTTTACTGTGAAAGAAAACGCTCGACTGGTGATTGAATCCGTCATTTGGGATAATACTAATGGTGGGTTGGTTGACCCTGCGGGCTCCGACATGACATTGACCAAGGCCGGTGCCGGTGAAATGGTACTGAAAGGAGCCAATACCTATGAGAAGGCTACCACTGTGGAGGCCGGCACTCTGACGCTCGCCGACGGTGGTGTGCTCAACAGCGCTGTGACCGTGCAGGATGGCGCCACCTTCAAACTGGCCGCGGAGACGGCTGATGTGACCTTCGGCGGCTCCAAGATCGAGGCTGCGGGCAATGGCTCCATCATCAAGACGGGTAGCCACCATGCCATCATCTCCCCTGTGGCGGCAATCTCTTCCTCCTGTCTCCTTTCATCGCTGGATCTTCAGGGAGGCTATGTGCAGAATGCTGCCGGCACGCTCACGATTGCGGAGCTGACGGCCGCCGCCGGCACCGGCTTTGTGTATGATTTGTCTCTGGGGCAGAAGAAGGTGGTGGCTACGGGGTATGATGGAGCCATTACGTTGGACTTGGCCATATTGGCTAATGGTACATTCGAGTTGTTCCAGGGCGCTGCGGGGCTTACGGCAGAGGATGTTAACTTTGTGTACACAGAGAGTTCCCGTTCGCAGGTGACCACCTCCGTGGAGAACGGCCTGGCCAAGGTTACCGTTGTCTTGAGTGGTGGTGCGTTGGATAATCTGGTATGGAACACCAATGGTGCATCCGATGTATGGGGTGCCGGTGGCGCTGCCAACTGGACATCCAATGGCAATAGCGAACAATTCTTCAATGGCGATACGGTGACCTTCTCCGGCACTGGCGAAGCCATTTCTATTGTAGGCACGGTGACCCCCGCCGGCACCATCACGGTGGATGGCACGGGCTATGTCTTTGAGGGCAGCGGCTCCATTGGTGGTTCTGCCGCGCTGCTGGTGACCAATGGCGGTGAGCTGACCATCTCCACGGCCAATAGCTATACAGGTGGTACGACGATTGGTGCCGGCTCCACCCTCACGATGGCCAACACTGCTGCACTGGGTGGTACGGCGATTAGTCTGGGCTTTATCCCCGGCAAGATTACCGGCGTGGCAGACAGTACCCTGGTGATTGATGTGGGCAGTGGCAATCTTGTATACGCTACGGGTACGGACGCGAACGCCAACCTGGGTTCGTCATTCACCGGTATTATCGATGTGAAGAGCGGCGGTTTGCAGATAGGCGGTACCGGTAATCCTGGCGGTAGCGAAAATGCCACCTTTGGCGCGTCCAAGGTCATTGTGCGCGACGGCGCGATTCTGAATGCCAACTTTGGTACGGGAAGAATCAACGAAAATAACAGCCGCACCTTGTCCAGCAATCTGGACCTGATGGCCGGTTCCACCCTGTTCAACTACGATGGCAACGTCACTTTCTCCGGGAATATCCGCTTCAATGTCAAGGATGACGGCACCTTTGACAGCACCGGCGTGGTGAAGATTGATGAATACTGGCAGAAGAAACTTTTATTCACCGGCACGCTGGAAGGCGCGGGTACCGTACAGTTGGCCAATTCTGCTGCTGAAAATAAGGCATTGTATAGCATTTCCGGGGAAGGTAATACATTCTCCGGCACTTACCAAACCCTGGACGACGATGGCAACAATGCCAATAAGATTATCGAGCTGCGCCTGGGACACCAGACGGCCGCGCAGTATGCGGATGTGAACCTGGCGACGACAACGGCCACGAGCTATCTGCTGCTGGATAGCGATGCTACCATCAATGGTTTGTATGGCCTGGCAGACAACTATGTGCAGGCACAAGGGGCTCACCGCACGTTGACGGTGAGTGAGGGTGACTTTGCCGGCTCTCTGATTAATTTTGGTGAAGAACACAACCTTTCCCTCACCAAGCAGGGCACGGGCACGCTGGTGCTGCGCGGTGAAAACAACTACAGAGGCGCGACCACCATTACTGAAGGTGGGCTGGAATTGGCAGCCGGCTCCACGCTGGGCACCACGGAGATTACCGTGCAGGCTCTTGGTTCCCTGACAGTAGCCAGTGGAACCTACAGCAACATCATCAAGGGTACGGGCACGATTTACAAGGACTACGAGGGTTCGGCAACACTGTCTCGTATAACGGATGAGTTTACGGGCCGTATCGTGTTGCAGAATGGTACCTTGAATGTGGGTCAAGCATTGCATATTGACGGAGACCGCGAACTCTCCGTGCTGATGCAGGATGACTCGGCCCCCACGCTGAGCAGCGCGCTGACGCTGGGCGGTGGTACCTTGGATTTGGATTTCACCTTGCTGGATGACGCAAGCTCTGCCACGGGACTGAGCCTGAACAATGGTGCTCTGACTCTGGCCGGCGGCACCACACTGAGCCTGACCGGTGTGAGCGTGAATGCAGCGCAGGGGGACGTAGTGACCCTGATGACCGGTGTGGGCAGCCTGCTGGGTGCCAACGGCAGCGCCCTGAACCTGGGGACCGACAGCCTGGCCGGCACCTACTTCTCCTCCATTACGGGGTTGAGCAGCGATGTGGATGTGTCTGTCTTGGGCTTGCAGCTCAACGACGGTAAGCTGCAGCTCATCATTCCTGTGCAGGATGACCTGCTGGTGTGGGGCGAAGGCACCGGCACCTGGGTGACGGATGGTGAGTTCTCTGCCGAGGACGAAGATTTCACCACCAGTGCGGACGTGGAATTCGGCCCCCTGACGGGTGAGCGCGACACGGTGACCATCTCCGGCGCGCTGAGCGTGGGCAAGATGGTGGTGGAAGCCGGAGAGGGCAAGACCTACATCTTTGCTGCGGCAGATGCTGCTTCCGGGCTGGCTGCGGTGGAGAAGCTGGTCATTGGGCCGGGCACGGCCTCCTTTGGCGAGGGCACGCTGGACATGACCGAGGGCTCTATCACCGTGAACAACGGCGGTACCCTGAGCCTGGCCAATGGTGCCATCACCAACGCCGGGGATGTGGGCATCGCGCTCAACAACGGCTCTACGCTGGAATGGCAGGCCGACAACACCACGGACTACAGCGACGTGATCAGTGTGAGCAATGGCGCTACGGTGACGCTGGATAACGCCAGCGGCAGCGCCGTGAACCTGATTGCGGGTTCTCTGAATGCGGAGGGTGAGACCGCCACAGTGCAGCTGAATGGTGGCACCTTCAAGATTGACTACGATTTGGTGTATGGTAACATCAGCCTGGGCACCGGGGCGAAAGCAGAATTGCTGCGCAGCAGCGGTGCATATACCCAGAACATTTCCGGGGAAGGCGGCTTGATTGTGAAACCGAACCAGGGTGTGCGCCGTGTAAGCGGTACGAATACCTATTCCGGCGTGACGGAGCTGGAGGCACGCTTGGTCACCGAAGGGGCACAGGCATTGAGCGCCAACACCACGATTCAGAGCTACGGTGGTGAGTTGTTCTTGTCCAAGGCAGCCGGCAGCGAGACAGAGACCTACACCATCAACAAGCAGTTCAATACCGGCACAGGTCTCAAGCTTTATGTGGGCTTGAACAGCACCGATGCTGATAACCTGGGTGCTGTGACCGGGGTAACGCTTAATCTTGGCGAACAGAGTGTCATCTCCGGTGATGGAATCTTTGTGCGCGGAGGTAACGCTGTGGATGTGGCCGCCGGCGCAAGCGTTACTGGTAAGTATGCGCTGGAATCCGGCGCGTTGCTGACGGTTCACAGTGCGCTGAGCAATGCTGTGGAAGGCGCAGGTACGGTGCAGGTGGACGGTACAGGCATCACCTGGGATGCCACGAGCAAGACCTACACGGGTGAGACCCAGATTCTGGATGGCAGCGATGTGACGGCCGCCGCTCCCATCTCCACGGGTGCCGGTAAGGTGCAGTTGATGGGTGAGGACAGCGTGCTGACCATCACCAACTCTGCCAGCTGGGCCAACAAGGTGTATGGCGCCGGTGCGCTGGTGCTGGTGAACACGGTGGATAACCTGGATGCCATTGTGGACGGCACCGCGGCAGACACGCTGGCTACCCTGTATGTGGGTAAGCCGATGGCAACCTACACCACCACCGATGTGGATGGTCTGCTGGTGATTGATGGTTCTGCCAAGGCTGCAGCGGCTGCAAAGATTGAAACGCTGGTCGTCAATGCCGGTTCTCGTGTGGAACTCAACAGAACGCAGTCCACCCAGGCTCTGGGGCAGAATCTGGTTCTGAGCGGCGCAGGTGATGCTGCTGCCTCTGCCGGTAGCGAAACGGCTGCTGCCCTGACGGTGAAGAATAGCCAGACCAAGACCATCACCTCCAACATCTCTCTGGCAGATGATGCCACGGTGTATGTGACGAACGGCGGTTGCTGGTTCTCCGGCAACTTTGACAGCGATGGTCACACCCTTGTGAAGACGGGCACTTCCTGGCTGGGCTTGAATGGCTCTTCCATTGACCTGACGGGTGGTATGGATATCCAAGCTGGTACCATGGAAATCAATCTGGCGGCAGATGCCCCGGCAAACACCATCGGTGCTGTGAACATGGATTCCGGCACAACCTTGCAGCTGAAGGGCGGCTACGAGATGACCGGTGGTTTGGCCGTGGATGGCACGGCCACCATCAAGTCGAAGGAGGGTGCTTCCGTACTCGTGTCCTCCGCCGTGACGGGTGATGCTGCCGATAAGATTGCATTGTCTCGCTTCAATGATGGTGCAGCCACATTGACACTGGGCACCGCTAACACCTTCTCCGGTACGTGGGAGGTGCAGGCTTCCCTCTGGACGATGGAATTGGCCCATGCTGATGCCGTGAAGGACGCTACGGTGTTCATGAACACCTCTGCCACGTTGAAGTTGACGGATGAGGTGGAAGACTACAACATCTCCGCGCTGAAGAGCACGATTACCAGTTCCATGGTGCAGACAGCCGGTGCAACCCGCCATGGTCTTATTATCAGCAATGCTCAGACGGGCATTGTGGCTGATGCCACCTTTGCCGGTTCCATTGCAGGTACGATTGACGTGAGCTTGGTGGGCGGTACGCAGAAGCTTACCGGTGCGCTGGGTGCCGGTTCTACCTACGCTGTAAGCAACGGCACGCTGGCCATCGCCTCTGCCAACCAGACGGGTGACCACAGCTTCACGGCCACGGGCGGTGTGCTGGATATGGCCGGCTACACCCGCTCTGCGGATGCGAACACGGGCACGGATACCATCATCGCGCTGGGTGGCCAGGTGAACGGCCTGACGCTGGCCGCCAACATGGTGCTGCGCGGCACAGATGTTGTGACCGCTGCGATGGATACCATCACCCTGGGTGGTGCGACTGAGCTGGGTGCCGGTCAGATGAACTTCCGCGTGGCAGATTCGACCGACAACACCAACGTGGTGCCCGGTAACACCGGTGCCACGTACAAGGAAACCAACACCAAGTACCAGGTGGGGGCAGATGGCACCATCTCCCTGGCCGGTGCGAGCAGCAAGACTTATCTGAACATCTCTCTGGTGGAGCCGACGGTGAACACCCTGGACCCCACACCGGCAACCGGGGTGACCGCCGCCTACCGCGACCACTTGCTCATCAGCGGTATCTCCGGTATCACCCTGGATGCCACCACGGGGCTGCTGGATGCCACGGCCTACTTCGACATGAACCTGGAGACGCAGTATGGCAGCACGCAGTATAAGCTCTTGTTTGTGCAGAATGCCACGGACAACACCCTGGTGGACCTGGTGCTGCGCGCCAGCGGCTCGGCAGACACGCTCTTCTGGGGCAATGCTGCCGGCGGCGCCTGGAACACCGCCAAGGGCCAGGATGACTGGGTGGCTGCCAACCTGAGCGGCAGCGCCCCCGCCCCCACCACCACACCTGCGGACTTTGAGCAGTACGACCACGTCATCTTCGGTGATTTGGCCGGTGCGACCGATGTTGTTGTGACGGTGGAGGATGCGGCTGATGGTACACCCATGAAGATTGGTAGCATCATCGTGAATGCCAACAACACCAACTACACCATCAATGGCAATATTGGCAGTGCAGAGGGCAACACCGGCGCTACCCTGACCAAGACGGGTACCGGTACCCTGACGCTCAACGGCGCCAATAGCTATGCCGGTAATACCTCTATTGCTGGTGGCGGTACGCTGATTGCCCAGCACGATGCTGCGCTGAGCAACACGAAGGTGGAACTCTCCAACGGCACGCTGGTGCTCGACCTCAAGGCCGGTACGGATCGCGAGCTGGACGCTTGGGTACACATGAAGGGTGGCAACACCATTAAGGCTACGGAAGACGCTACACTGCGTGTATACACCGATGGCAACAACAAGAATCTGCAAGCCGCGGCCGGCAAGACTCTCACGCTGAAGCCTGTGAATAACAACGGCGCTGACGGTACTGAGCTGAAGGGCCAGTTCCTCATCAATGGCGTGTCTGGCATGACTGGTACGGTGGCTCTGCAGCTGCAGGCCAACAAGACCTACACCCACAATAACAATACGCAGGTGTATGCCGGTGAGTATGTCATCAGCGGTGCTGCTGATACGACCCTGGAGATGGGCCAGCTGCTCATTGGTGAGGGCGCTACAGCCCGTGTGCAGGGTGGCATGACCCTGCAGGCTAGCTACCTGGAAGGCCCGCAAGATAAGGGCTATGGCAAGCTGGTGCTGGAAGATGCTTCTACCTTCATCTACGCAAAGGGCACTGCTAACCACAGCAAGACGATAGGCAACGCCATCGTCTCCGAAGGGGCTACGCTGCAAATTGGCGGTGAGCATGCCGCCACGACCACGCTGACGCTGCAGGCCGCCGGCCTGACGCTGCTGGGCGCTGGCGACACCACGCTGAGCGGCGGCACCTGGGTGCTGCAGCAGGGCGCAGCTGTATGGGGCACGGATGCCGAAGGTAACGTAGCCACCGGTGCCTTGGCCATTGGCGCCAACACCACGGTGAAGGTGAACGACGACACCATGAAGAGCGTGAAGGTGAACAGCGAGAACGCGGTGCTGACCACGGCTAAGAGCGGTGGCAATGCCTCTGCGCTGAGTGTCGGCACCATCGCGGTGGCCAACCATGGTACGGTACAGGGTGTGAACCTGACCATCACCGGTACGGGTAGCTCCATTACGAGCGAGACCAATGGCAACGTGGGTACGGCCGATGCAGTAGTCGTGAATTTGGATAACTCCATTGCCATGGATGCCAACACTCCGACCGCATTGGAGATTGGCGGTGGCGTGGTGATGGATTCGCTCACCATTAATCGTGGTGAGGTGAAGATGGTGGGTACTGCTTGGGACCGCAAGATTGGTGGCGATGCCATTGTAGTGAATGGCGCCGAAGCTGTACTCAATCTCAATGGTTTAAATAAGGTTAAGAATGCAGCCGGGCAGGCTCCGACGATTCTCATCAACGCAGGTAAGCTGATGGGCGCCGGTGCTTTCACAAGTCATGTTGTCATTGACGACAAGGGCAATGTGTTGACCGACGGTATTACCTTGGATGCTCTGAGCAACAACGCTACCGTGCAGCTGGCTTCTCTCAGCACCAGTGATACAGCCATGACCACGCTGAAGGGCATGCAGGGTCTGACCCTGGCCGCCGGCTCGGCCATCACCCTGACGAACCAGCTGGAAGAGGGCAAGGGCAACCTGATGTTTGACTTTGCCGACAACGCAACCGGCACGCTGAAGATGGCCAATGGCGCTACGCTGAGCATCGATGTGAACAGCGTACTGGGCGATGTGCTGGACAGCACCACCGGCGGTGTCACCTACACCCTGGCAGATGCTGATATCACCGCCTTGGC
>JAFYUJ010000002.1 GCA_017558555.1 Akkermansia sp. | reverse complement strand
GTCGGCAGCTTCACGTCCGGCAAGCAGATTGTCGTTATCGATGCAGATGGTCGGCGTGGTGGTTTGGTTCGGTTTGCCGATGAGCACGTACAGAAGACCATGTTCGACCAGATATTCCACAACGGGATCGTTTCTCTTGGAATACAGAAGGATGAAACCATCTGTCTGACCGCTGGAGCGTACGTTATCAAGTGCACTTAGCACTTCCTGATCGTCCCTGCCGGTGATGATCATGCTGGCAGCGCCGTGCATATTACAGTACTTGCTTATACCACGAATTGCCTCCAGATAGAAGGAATTGTCATATGTTTCCCGTTGTGAAGCCGGCAGAATAATGCCAACCATACGGATAGTGCGGGATTCCTGCGCGGATGTGGTCGTTGGATTGAGCTCATAGCCCAGCTGTACCATCGCTTTGCGCACGCGCTCGCGCGTTTCTTTGCTGATAGATGGATTGTCGTTGCATACGCGGGATACGGTGGAGGGCGAAACGCCCGCAAGCGCTGCCACATCTTTGATCGTTACTGCCATGTCTTTCACTCCTTATACTGGCTTATATTGTAATGCGAAATCCGTCTTTCGTCAAGAGAATTGCGCAATATTTGCGTGCAATTTGCGCAACAGATGATAAAAGTTTGCATAAACTGCTGTAATTAAGAGGCGAATTGTTGAACGCTGTGATGAAATTTGAAAAGCTCAGAAAAAGTGTTTGAAAATTTTCTGCAAATAGTATATATTAGTTGCGGAAATAATAATGCAACTAAATCAGAATAGTTGCAGAACAAAGCAACAGATGAAGAGGTGTACGCATGAACAACGAAAAGAAGATCATTGCGCCGCTCAGCGGCAAGGTGATCGCGCTGGATCAGGTGCCGGATGATGTGTTCTCCCAGAAGGTTCTGGGCGACGGCATTGCCATCATTCCGACGGACGGAAAAATCCTCAGCCCAGTGGACGGAGAAATCTCCACCGTGACCGATACCCTCCATGCCTATGGCTTGAGCACAGAGGACGGTCTGGAGCTGCTGGTGCATGTAGGCATTGACTCCGTGAATCTCAAGGGTGCAGGCTTTACGTCCTATGTCAAGGCGGGAGACAAGGTGAAGGCCGGCGACCTGATTGCCGAGGTTGATCTGGATGTGCTCAAGGCCAACAACATTCCCACGATCACGCCGGTGCTGGTGTGCGACGGCGCGGATGAGCTGGTGATGACTGCCGCTAAGGGCGATGTCGTCGCGGGCAAGAATGTCGTGCTCACCCTGAGCGAAGCGAAGCAGGAAGAGACCGCTCCAGCAGCTACGCAGGAGAAGCTTGATGAGAAGAAGGAAAAGAAGAGCTTCATCAACTTTGATTTCCTGCAGAAGCTGGGCAAGGTGCTCATGACCGTCATTGCGGTCATGCCTGCTGCGGGCATGATGCTCTCCATTGGCAAGCTGATCCAGATGATGGGCGCGGATATTTCGATCCTGATGACCATCGGCTCCACAATGGAAAACATCGGCTGGGCCATCATCACCAACCTGCACATCCTCTTCGCTGCGGCCATCGGCGGCAGCTGGGCCAAGGAGCGCGCGGGCGGCGCGTTCGCAGCGATCATTGCGTTCATCCTCATCAACCGCATCACCGGCGCGGTATTCGGCGTGACGACCGATATGCTCGCCGACAGCAGCGCGGTGGTTCACTCCTTCTTTGGTCAGGAGATGCTGGTGAGCAACTACTTCACCAACATTCTGGGCAGCCCGGCGCTCAATATGGGCGTGTTCATCGGCATCATTGCGGGCTTTGTCGGCGGCGTGGTCTACAACAAGTTCTACAACTTCCGCAAGCTGCCGGATGCGCTGGCCTTCTTCAATGGCAAGCGCTTCGTGCCGATGGC
>JAFYUJ010000027.1 GCA_017558555.1 Akkermansia sp. | reverse complement strand
GCCACCCACTCCGCTGCGCTCCGGGGTTCCGTTGCCTTTGGGATGATAACCCCGGGTTCCGCCACTTCGTGGCTGCACCCGGGGCTACGTTCTGCCGCCCCGCAGAGCGGGGCTCAAGATTCCCTTGCGGCTGCGCCGCAACGTTCCCGCGTCCGCAGGACGCTGTTCCCGATGCGCGGCAAGCTTTGAGCCCGTGCAACGGGCGGCATAGGGCGGGGCCGGAGTCATTGGGGGGATAGAAAAAGGTAATCAGAGGTAATCAAAGGTAATTTGCCCCTGACGGGGCAGGGAATTTCTGCCTGCGGCAGAGGTAATTTGGCCCTGACGGGGGTGATAGTGGGGAGCAAGGAGGCGTTCATTTTACTTGACGAAGGGCTTGGGCATGATGTAGCATGGGATGAGAGCGAGATGCGCTTTGATGTGTACATGAAACGATACCTGAGCACAACTGTGTGGATGCTGAGTCTGAGTGGGCTGAGCCTGGCAAGCGAGACAGCACCTGCCCCGCAGGCAGAGGCCCCGGAGCCGATGCCGTACCGGCAGGCTGCGGAGCAAGGGCATGCCACGGCGCAATACAATCTGGGGCTGAGCTACCAGACCGGACAAGGAGCCGAGCCAAATCCGGAAGAAGCGGTGCGCTGGTACAAAGCCGCCGCCGAGCAAGGCCACGCAGCTGCGCAAAACAACTTGGGTGTGTGCTACCAGCAGGGGGCAGGAGTGGAGCAAAATGCAGCGGCATCAGCTCATTGGTACCAGAAAGCAGCTTTGCAGGGCCACCCCTCCGCGCAATATAATCTGGCTCTGTGCTATGCCCACGGATGGGGTGTACCCAAGGATATGGCCGTGGCGTCCAAGTGGTTCCACAAAGCTGCTGCGCAAGGTATCGCACCGGCCGGGCGCGAGATGCTGGCCGAAACCCTGCGCTGTGAGCAACATGCAGCGGAGCATGGCAACACGGAAGCGCGCTACACCATGGGAGTGTGCTGCGAAGCCGGCTTGGGCATGCCGCAGAATCTCACAGAAGCCGTGCGCTGGTATCAAGCAGCGGCAGAGCAAGGCCATGCCGCCGCCCAGCTGAGGCTGGGAGATTGCTATGCCGGCGGCATCGGGGTGGTGAAAAATGCGGCGGCGGCAGCTCGCTGGTGGCGTGCGGCGGCAGAGCAAGGCTCCCCCACGGCCCAATGCAACATGGGTGGCTGCTACTTTGAAGGAACCGGTGTGGAAAAAGATTTGAATGAGGCGGTGCGCTGGTATCGGGCCGCCGCAGAGCAAGGCTATGCCAAGGCTCAATTTAACTTGGGGGCCTGCTATGCGCAGGGCTATGGGGTGAGCAAGGATGCCAAGGAAGCCACCCGCTGGTGGTTGGCCGCCGCGGAACAGGGAGATGCCAAGGCGCAGACCCTGCTGGGCACGTTCTATGACCGGGGCATCGGAGTCGCCAAAGATTTGGATGAAGCGGTGCGCTGGTACAAAGCTGCGGCCGACCAGGGCTATGCCAACGCGGTGGAGTGGCTGCACCACGCAGCCTCGCGCGGCAACACGCAAGCGCAGGAGTACCTGCGCCGCTGAAAGTCCAGCAGGTATTCAACTGTAGCCCCGGCATCACCTGTCTGCACAGGTGAGCCATGTACACCTTTTTCATACGCAGACCCGTGGTGGCGATGTGCATCGCTATCATGCTGACCCTGGGCGGCCTGATGACCGCATTATCTCTCCCGGTTGCCCAATACCCCAACATTGTGCCCACGCAGGTGAGCATCATGGCCACCTACCCCGGGGCCGATTGCTTCACCGTGGTGGATTCCGTAGCCGCCCCTATCGAACAGCAGATGAGCGGCGTGGAGGGCATGGAATATATGACCAGCACCTCCACCAACGAAGGGAGTATGAACCTGCAAATCCTCTTTGATGTGGGCAGCAACCCGGATATGGACCAGGTGCTGTCCTACCTGCGCTATGCGCAATCCACCGCCCAGTTGCCGGCAGAGGTACAGGAGACAGGCATCACCATCCGCACGCAGAATGGCTCGCCGGTGTTGCTGTATGTCTTGCGCGCCGACAATGGTGATTATGACAGCACCTGGATGGCCAATTATGCCTACATCAACCTGGTGAATCCCCTGCTCCGCACGCCGGGGGTGGGCAATGTGCAGGTATTTGGCGCGGGTGAATATGCCATGCGCATCTGGCTGCAACCGGCCAAAATGGCCGCACTGGGTATCACCGTGGCGCAGGTGCAGAATGCGGTGCAATCGCAAAACCGGGTGAACCCCATCGGCAAGGTGGGGGCCCAACCCGCCCTGCCGGGGCAGGAAACCACCTACACCGTGCGCAGCGCGGGCCGACTCTCCACCCCGGAGGAATTCGGCAACATCATCCTGCGCGCCACGGCTGATTCCACCGTGCGCCTGAACGATGTGGCCCGCGTGGAACTGGGGGCGGAAACCTACTCCATGCGCTCCACCTACAATGGGGAGGACTGCGCCATCCTGGCCATCTACCAAAGCCCCGGCAGCAACGCCCTGGAAACGGTGCGCGCCGCAGAAGCAACACTCCGCTCGCTGAATCTGGCGCCGGGGCTGGAGCTGAAGCTGGCGCTGAACACCACGGAGAGCGTTCAGCTGGGTATCGAGGAGATTCTGGAGACGCTGCTCATCGCCCTGGTGCTGGTGATGCTGGTGGTCTTTGTGTTCCTGCAAGGCTGGCGCGCCACCATCATCCCGCTGGCCGCAGTACCGGTGAGTATCATTGGCACGTTCCTCTTCTTCCCGCTCTTCGGGCTGGAGATTAACACCGTGTGCCTCATGGGGCTGGTGCTGGCCATCGGCCTGGTGGTGGATGATGCCATTGTGGTGGTGGAAGCCGTGCAGACCCACCTGGACAAGGGAGAAGAGCGCGTGCAAGCCACCCTGAATGCCATGCGTGAGGTGGCAGGCCCCGTGATGACCACGGCGCTGGTACTGGCGGCGGTGTTCTTCCCCTGCATGCTGCTGCCGGGCATCACCGGGCGTTTGTTCACGCAGTTTGCCGTCACCATCGGCGTATCCATCCTTTTATCCGCTTTCTGTGCGCTGAGTCTCAGCCCGGCCATGGCAGCTTTGCTGCTGCGCCCGGCCCAAGCCGCTCAGGGGTGGTTCTCCCGCGCCGGAGCAGGCTTCAACCGGGCGCTGCAACGGCTGCGCAACCGCTATGCACGCCTCTCCGGCGGCATGATACGCCATGGTTTCTTCACCGGCATGGCCTTGGTGGCCCTGGCGCTCTGCATTCTGCCTGCAGCCCGGCACATCCCCGCCGCCTTCCTGCCGCAGGAGGATGAGGGCTACTTCTTCACCTCGCTGCAAATGCCGGCGGGGGCCTCCCTGCAAGTGACCGAGCAAGCGGGACAGCAAGTGGTGCGCGAGATGCTGGCGTTGCCGGGCATCGAGGGCGTGGTGATGGTGGGCGGATTCAACCTGCTCACCGGTGTACAAAGCCCCAACAATGCGTTCTTCTTTGTGGATTTGGCACCCTGGAGCCAGCGCGACCCCGGCACCCAAAATGCTGCGGCGCTGGCCCGCACCCTCCAGCAAAAGCTCAATAGCCAGGCTACCGGCGGGCTCGCCTTCACCATCACCCCGCCACCCATCCCCGGCATCGGCGCCACATCGGACATCACCCTCATGCTGGAAGACCGCTCCGGCCGCGGAGAAAGCTACCTCCATGAGCAGACACAAGCCTTCATCCTGGCGCTGCAACAATGCCCTGAAGTGGCCGGGGTGCAAAACCTCATGGCCGACAACACCCCGCAATACTACCTGCACTTTGATGCGGACAAAGCCATCACCCTGGGCGTGAACCCGGAGGATGCTTACAGCACCCTCCAGACCTTTCTGGGCAGCCAGATGCTCAATTATTTCAACATTTACGGCTACCAATACAGTGTCTACATGCAGGCAGAAGCCGCCGATCGCATGTCGATTGACCAGATGAGTGAATTCTACCTGCCCGGAGCCAACGGCGCGCAAGTTCCCCTCAATGTGCTGGTGGATATCCGCCAAACCACCGGGCCGGATTTTCTCATCCGCCACAATATGTATGGAGCCTCCATGCTCAACATTGCTGCGGCACCCGGTTACTCCGGCAGCCAGGTCATGGAGGCTATCGCGCGCACCTTCCGCAACAGCATGCCCGGCGATATGGGCTATGATTACTCCGGCATGAGTTATCAGGAGGCGCTGAGCGCCCGCCAAATCGGTCTGGGCAGCATCTTTGCCCTCTCGGCGGTGTTTGCGTACCTGCTGATGGCCTCGCTCTACGAAAGCTGGGCGCTGCCGCTGGCGGTATTCCTCTCTGTGCCCATTGCGCTGCTGGGGGCCGTGCTTGCGCTGCTGGTGGGGGGCATGCAGCTCAACCTCTACGCAGAGATTGGCCTCATCATGCTCATTGGACTGGCGGCCAAAAATGCCATCCTGGTGGTGGAATTTGCCCAGGAGCGCCTCAACGAAGGTCTGCCCCTGCTCCAAGCCACCCTGGCGGGTGCGCGCGTGCGGCTGCGCCCCATCCTCATGACCAGCTTTGCCTTCATCCTCGGCTGTGTCCCTCTGGCTCTGGCCACGGGTGCCGGTGCCGAAGCACGCCAGACCGTGGGCATCTGCGTGATTGGCGGCATGCTCGCCGCCACCTGCCTCGGCATCCTCTTCATCCCCTTCGCTTACCACCTCATCTCGCGCCTGCGTTTGACCTGAACATTGCTCACAGACGCCTTGACAGCACAGTTTCTCCAATGATAAACTCCTTGAAGATACATATAACTCTCCACCATGAGTACTCCCATTCCCTTTATTCTTTACAACACCCCCGATGCTCAAGGGCGGGTTCAAGTATATGTGAAAGATGAAATGCTCTGGGCCACACAAAAGGCAATAGGAGAACTTTTTGACATATCAGTATCCACCGTAAACCGTCATCTTAAAAAGATTTACGAAGAAGAAGAATTAACTGAATCTGCGACTATTGCAAAAAATGCAATAGTCGTCAACAGAGGATTCCGCGGAGAAGTAAAAGAAGATATCATTTTTTACAATCTGGATGCGATTATTTCAGTAGGATACCGTGTCAATTCACGAAAAGCCACAAAGTTCCGCCAGTGGGCAACTAAAACACTCAATGAATATATACGCAAGGGATTTGTCATGGATGACGAACGCCTGAAACAAGGCGAAACGGCTTTCAGAAAAGATTATTTCCGAGAACTTCTTGAACGCGTTCGCTCCATCCGTACAAGCGAACGCCGCATTTGGCAACAAATCACTGATATCTTTGCTGAATGCTGCATCGACTACGATAAAAATGCAACTGAAACGCGCCATTTTTATTCCATGGTCCAAAATAAATTCCACTACGCCATCACAGGAAAAACGGCAGCCGAAATCATTTGGGACAGTGCAGACCACACCAGAGAAAACATGGGGCTCCTCACATGGAAACATGCACCTGAAGGTCGCGTCTTAAAATCCGATGTCACCATCGCTAAAAATTATCTTTCTGAAAAAGAAATTCGTCGATTAGAGCGAGCCGTGTCAGGGTATTTTGACTACATAGAAGACCTCATTGAACAAGAAAACAGCTTCACCATGGCGCAATTCTCAGAAAGCGTCAATGCGTTTCTCTCATTCCGGCGATACAACATTCTCCCAAACAACGGGCGAATCACAAAAAAACAGGCGGACAACAAAGCAGAAAGCGAGTATGATATCTTTAACCGCACACAAATTATTGATTCCGATTTTGATAAAGAAGTTCGAAAATTTTTGAACGAATAACATCAAACAATCAACCATCCTGGCTTTTCCTTATCTTCCTCATGCCTTGAGACAACAGAACAAGACAGCCAGGGCAAACGCATTTGAGTAGTGTCATACAAGATGGCGATTTAAGCTCCCGGGAATTCGCTTTAAATTTACATTGAGCGGATTATCGTAAAAATCTAGTTTTCTTGAGGTTATAGAGCATTTGTGCTATAATGGACAAAT
>JAFYUJ010000026.1 GCA_017558555.1 Akkermansia sp. | reverse complement strand
CGGGACGAATTGAAGGGATGAATTCAATGATTGCCCGCATCCAACTCAAAACCCGAGGACTACCTTCCGTTGATTACCTCCGCCTCAAACTCAGGCAGCTAACCTCCCCGTCATTCACGCGACTTTTTTGACGCAGTGCCCAATTTTGAGGCATCCACTTTTCGGTGACTTTTTTTTGAGGCAATACGGTATTCCCCCTTTTTTCTCTACGCAATTCTTTTTTGCAAACAGGCCACCACCTTTTTCAGCAGATAAGCAGATACAAATGAAAGCATAACAGCCGTCAACAAACGTATGCTATCCCAAAGCGGAAAAGGTATTGCCTCGACAAGACCATATATAAACTCATGCACCAAATACAACTCCAAAGAATGAGCCCCAATCCACCGCAAAAAACCCCAACCTCCACGCAAAATCATTCCCGTATAATAAGAAAATACCGCCATAGGAAGTGCCAACAAATAATAAATATATTCATCCTTCAAATATAAACTATACTGTGGAAAATATATCTTGGAAATAGCGCAGTGAAACACCAAAAAAGAAAGCAAAAGAAAAGCAATAAAAACAATTGACTTTTTTATTTTTAACAACTCATCACCTCCATCGGTCATAGAAATCAAGATACCGAGCACAAAGATAGGCAAGCGATACAGAGTCCACGCAACAGTTCTGTAGCACAAGGCGCTATTGATTTGCAAAGAACCAAACCAAGCAAGGAAGAGCAAACAAAAAAAAACAAGCACCGGCAAGAACCACCACACACAAAAACGTTGAATAGCCCATTGAAAAAAGGGAAACAACAAATAAAGAATCAGAATAGAGCGGATAAACCACAGGTCTAATCCAAACAAGCTCAGCCAAGAATCAGAGGAAAAAGAATGAAATAAAAAAGCTAAAATAATAATCTTGAGCGTCCCGGCACACAGCGATGCCGGCATAATACGCATGAAACGGCGCTTGTAAAAGACAGCAGCGGAAGCCTGCGTTTTCCGATATGAAAAATAGCATCCCATACCGGAAAGAAACATGAACACATCCACTCCCCAATGACCGCAAAAATGAAAAAGTGCAAAAAATAAGCTCCCCTGTCCCACAAATTGTTGGTGAAACAACATGATGGAAAGCATAGCCAACCCCATAAGCTGAGAACGATTCTCAGACAGGACGCTCAGGATATCAGATTTATCAGTAATCGGCATAGCAGACGAAGCTTAGCACTGCACCACAATGCGGGGGGTGAGGATGCAGCGTTTGTAGGAGCCGGGTTGCACATGAGTGCGCGGCCAGACAATGCAGTCATCCAGCTCGCAGCCGGGGGGGATAACCGCATCCTGGCCGATGACGCAATCCTCGCCCACAAAAGCATCCGGCGAGATGGAGGCATCGCGGTGGATGCGCTGGGAGGAAGGCAGCTCCAGCAGCGTATTCAGGTAATCTGCGGGGGTGCCGATTTCGTGCCAGTTGGCCCAGTCAAACACCACACCACCCATCTTACCCCGCTCTATCAGCTCTTTCCAAATGGGGAAGATGGAGAACTTTTCTTCCGCAGGGAACATGTCTGCCACACAAGGCTCCATGATGTAAGTGCCGGCAAACTGGTGGGTGCCGGGATTCACCCCCAGCGCATGGCGCATATCGGTGATGCTGCCCGTTTCTTCATCAAACCCCACATTGCGTTTTCCGTCCACACTGCGCAAGGCCATGGTAATCAGGTTGCCGCTGCGGCGATGCTCTGCCAGCAGGTCTTCCAGCGGGATATCCGTCAAGATATCCCCATTGTGTACAATCACGGGGCCTTCCTTCCACAGGGGCATGATTTTTTTGACCCCACCGCCGGAATCCAGCGGCTCATCCTCGTGGCAGAAGGTGACAGGGCAACCCTTGTACTCCGGATCCGGGCATGGGAACGCCTTATCCCACATCATATCCAAGTAAGAGGTATTGATGATGAATTCGCTCGCCCCGGCGCGCATGAAATGGTCCATCATGTGCTGGATGAGCGGCTTCTGAAACACCGGCATCAGCGGTTTGGGCAAAATATGAGTCAGGGGGGCCAATCGCGTGCCCAATCCGGCGCCAAGGATGAAAACCTGCATGGTAAGGTCGGGTAAAAGGTGAAAAATTGCTATTAAGCAGCCGGAGCGGGGGCTACCTTGGCCTTTCTACGGCGAATTTTATGCACAATCACAGCTACCACGGCTATGAGACCCAACAGGCCCAGCAAAGCCAGCACCGGGGCCACCACCGCCAGCAAAGAGCCTATGGTGGCCATGATGTTTTCAGCCGTCGACACCACGGGATTCGCCACGCCGCCGGTCGTCACAGAGCTGCCACCGCGCAGCGCCGTAGTACCGGCCTGCACCGCACCGGCAGCACCGGCACCGCCCACAATGCCAACGCCCCATTGCATGTAGCCGGGCAAATCAGGCATCATCCCGCTCATGATGATGGTACCGGCCACCAAGGCCAGCGGTCCGGTGATGGTGTCCAAAGCATTATCCACCCAGGGAATGTAATAGCCCAGCAACTCTGCCATCGTGGCGCAACCCAGGCACCACAATGCAATATCCGAGCCTATCCACTCCAGGCTCTCGTTCACATGCACACCACCCAGGCGCACAGCGAAGGCCACCACGAGCAGCGGCACAAAAACACGGAACCCACAGGATGCAGCCAATGCCACTCCCATGCACACAGCCAATGCAATTTGTATAATGTCCATATCGTCTTCCTGACCAAATCTTACCACAAATGTGGCAGATTGCAATACACAGCGCACAATCCCATGATGAAATTGGCCACGGCGTGCATCACAAAAGCGGGAGTGAGCCGGCGGGTGAGTACCACCAGGGCATAAGCCAATGAGCCATACACCCACGCCCCCGCATAGTCCACCGGGTTGTGTACCAGCATGAATGCGGCCGTTGTCACCCCATAAGCCAGCCAGCTATGAGTCCCCAACGGCACCGTTTGCGGAAAATCGCGGTTCACGCACCAGCGCATCAGAAACCCGCGCCAGAACAACTCCTCCACCAGCGGCACAATCAGCACCGCCCGGGCAAAGCGAAAGGCATATTGCAACGCCGTGGCCGCCGTCCCCTGCCCCAGCACCTGTTCGGGGGCAAAGCCACCCTCGGCCGGAATCCACCCGGCCACATAGGGCACCAACCACGCACCAATCCCTACCACACCAAACAGAGTCCCCAGCGCACAGGCGCGCAGGCTCCAATCCCAGGGTATTCCCCGCCGCACATACCACAAATACGCCCCGCACACCAGCACCTGCAACGGGTAGATGAGCAGCATCGGCTCCTGCTGCCACCAAGCGGCATCCGGGTGCTCCCATTGTATGCTTCCCTCTGCCACAAAGAGCAGCAGATTCATCCCCAGAAAAAGCACAAACGGGTACACGCAGTTGCGGTACAACGGCGTGTCACCCGTCATCATGCTTTTCTCTGCCGGGGGCATGAAAAACATCAGCTTCAGGCGCGCAGCGACTCACAGAAGCGAGCCATCTTATCGCATGCCTGCTCCAGCAGGGCAAAACTGGTGGCATAGCAGCAGCGCAGGTACCCTTCGCCACAGGCGCCGAATGCCGTCCCCGGCACCGCTGCCACCTTTTCTTCCTGCAACAAACGCAGCGCAAACTCCTTGGAGGAAATGCCAAAGCGCTTGATGCTGGGGAACGTGTAGAACGCACCGCCGGGCAAGTGGCAATCCATCCCCATGTCATTGAAGCGGCCCACAATGTAATCACGACGCATGTGGTAGCTATCGCGCATCTCGCGCATGGCCGGCGTGCCATTCTGCAGAGCCTCGATACCCGCCTCCTGCGAGGTAATCGTCGGGCAAATCATGGTGTAGGAGTGCACCTTCATCATCTGCTCAATCAGCTCCTTCGGGCCACAGGCGTAGCCCAGGCGCAGCCCCGTCATCGCAAAGGCCTTGGAGAAACCATGCAACAGCAGCGTGCGCTCTTTCATGCCGGGCAGCGCTGCGATGGATGTGTGTTCCTCCGCATCATAGCGCAGCTCGCTGTAAATCTCATCCGTCAGCACAAAAAGATCGTGCTTCACGCAAATCGCAGCAATCTCCTCCAGCGTCTTGCGCGGGGCAATGGAACCCGTCGGGTTCGTGGGGAAGTTGAGCATCAGCACCTTGGTCTTAGGCGTGATGGCGGCTTCCAGCTTGGCCGGATTCAGCGCAAACAAATCATCAATGCTCGTCTCCACCGCCTTGGGTGTGCCGTAGGCCATCATCACCGTGGGGGCATAGCTCACATAGCAAGGCTCGTGGTACAGCACCTCATCCCCGGGGTTGAGCAAACAACGCAGCGCCAGGTCAATAGCCTCGCTCACACCCACCGTGGGCAGCACCTCGCACAGCGGGTCATACTCCACATGGAAGAAATCAGCCACATACTTGCTGATAGCGCGGCGCAGACTCTCCAGGCCGTAATTGCTGGTGTAGGTGGTGTGCCCCTTTTCCAGAGAAGAAATAGCGGCCTCACGGATATTCCAAGGCGTCACAAAGTCCGGTTCGCCTACGCCCAGGGAGATAATATCCTTGCTGCCTGTTGCCAGGTCAAAAAACTCGCGGATACCCGAACGGGGCATATCCTGCACCTGCTTCGAAAGCATTTTGTTCCAGTCCATAGCGCAAAAATCAGGGAATAACGTGAAGACGTTCGTGGGAAGGCTCCTGCACAAACAAAAGCCCGTTGTTCTTATAAGTTTTCAGGCGGAAGTGGGTCGAGGTCGAGAGCACACCATCCATGCTGGAAAGCTTCTCGCTCACAAATCGGGCCACGCCCATCAAATCCTTCGCCTCTACCAGCAGAAGCAAATCAAAACCACCGGAAATCAAATAGCAGCTCTTCACCTCATCATAGCGGGAAATGCGCGTAGCCAGGCGGTCGAAACCACCACCGCGCTCGGGGGAGCAGCGCACCTCAATAAAGGCTGATACACCACGATTATCCTCATTCACAATGGTTTGATAGCCAATAATGCGTCCTTCCTTTTCCAGGGCGGCACGCTGAGCAGCAACTTCCGAAACGCTCACGCCAAGGCGGTCGGCTATCTGCTGGTCGCTCAGGCGGGCATCCGTTTCCAATAACTTCAGAAGGACATCCGGTGACATAGTGGAGCTTATATTAGCACGTAGCCCCACCATGTCAAGCAGAAACCCCGCATACCATGAGCGCTCGTCTGTACGCCCATCCACCCTCTGTTTCTAACCTCTGATTCCCTGCCCCTCCACTCCCGATTACAGAGCAGAGATGGGGATAGCCATCGCATCTTGTCCCATGGGGGCGGTGCTGGTCGCGGTGCAGAAAACCAAGCCGGGTTTCAATGTACAATGCCCTGTCGGTATTTTTGATACCGCTTTCAAATCGCGGATGGTGGGGTGGCTGCTTTGTTTGACCTCCATAGGGTATAGACATTGTTTTTTTTCCAACAGGAAATCAACTTCTGCCCCATTCAAATCGCGGAAATAATATAAGCGCGGACTGATGCCGGCGTTAGCGTAGCTTCTCAGAAGTTGCCCGTACACCCATGTCTCCAACATAGCGCCGGAGAGCTGGCTGTGCAGCAAGTCATCCGCTGTCTCGCATCCGGCCAACCAACAACACAACCCCGTATCAAGAAAATACAGCTTAGGGCTTTTGGTCAAGCGTTTCAACCCATTAGCGTGGTAGGGCTCCAACAAAGAAATGATACCCGAAGCCACCAGAATAGACACCCAGGCTGCCGCGGTTTTGGGGCTCACCTCAGCATCTCTTGCTAAATCACTGTACACCAGTTGTTGGCCCGTACGCAAGGCTGCCGAACGCATAAATTTCACAAAAGCACTCTTATTGCCAACCTGTGATAAACTTTGCACATCTCGCTCAATATAAGTCTGCAAATAGGAGCTGAAAAAATCTTGCACAGGCATGGTGGGATATTGTGCCAGCATCGGGTACCCTCCTCGCCATATGCGTTCATACAATGAGCTCAGCGAGCAAATAGCCGCCGCGTTCATTCCGGCTGTGGGGTGTTCCGGGTCAAAGGGTGCGGCTTTTGCGCCATTTCCCTGCGCCTCTTGTTGGCTCAAACTCATCAGCTCCACAATCCCAATACGCCCGGCCAGACTTTCTGTCACCCCTTTCATCATGTGAAAGCGCTGCGAGCCCGTCAGCCAATACATACCCGGTTGCCTGTTCTCATCCACTCTCATTTTGATGGCTCGCAGCAGCTCCGGCGCGTATTGTACCTCATCGATACACAGAGGCCACCCATGGCGCTCCAGAAAATCTTGCGGATTCTGCTGCGCCCTGTCTGCCTCTACATAATCATCCAACGTCACATATTTTGTCCCTCCCGGCAACACTTCGCGCAACAAAGTCGATTTGCCTACCTGGCGTGCCCCTGTCACCATAACACAGGGATAATAGCCCGCAAGCTCCTTCACCTTACGTGCCAGGCACATGTGTCCCAAAGATTTTCTAAAGGGATAGTGAAATAGCAGAAATCAGGGCAAAGAAAATGGAAGGTTGATTTTTCACCAGCAAAACGTATGCTGGTGTTGCTTACAAAAAACACCTTCCATGGGTACTGTACATCT
>JAFYUJ010000025.1 GCA_017558555.1 Akkermansia sp. | reverse complement strand
CGGCATCTGCCGCAAAATTTCCTGCCCCACAGGGGCAAATTCCCTCTGCCGCCAGGCAGAAATTCCCTATCCCGTCAGGGATAAATTACCTTTGATTACCTCTGATTACCTTTCCTTATCTCCTGGCGCGCAGCGCCTACCTCCTGTCACCCCAATGTCTCCGGCCCCGCTTTATGCCGCCCGCCCATAGGCGGGCTCCCATTCTTTGTTCTCTCTGTACGAGGGGCTTACGCCCCGTCGCTACGAATATGCCGCCCGTTGCACGGGCTCAAGGTCAGGCTCGCTGTCGCTTGCGGGGGAACAGCGCTGCGCGCGGGAACGGATGCTGCGCATCGGGAACAGCGTCCTGTGGACGCGGGAACATCGCGGCTACGCCGCGAGGGAATCGCCCCGCTTGCAGGGGCTCAAGGGGCAGGCTCGCTGGTACGTGGTAACTTTTTGGCGGCGCATATGCCTCCAAAAAGCCCGGGAACCGGGCGACAAAATCCACGATTGCTCGCTACGAATATGCCGTCCACTTCGTGGGCTCAAAGCTTGCCGCGCCTGCGGCGCGGGGAACTTTCCACATGACCAATGTATGCATTTTGTGTAAAATTGTCGATTGAATCGACGATTTTACACAAACCTCCTCAATACCATTGATAGTGAAGGATTAGGCATATTGTAATACCTTGCTGGCTTCATGCAGCGCCAATACTTGCACACTGTGGAAGTCCTGCATAGGAGCACCGCCATAGATGAGAGCCGGAGCATGAGCATGTGGTACCAGTTTGGAGAATGTCTCCAGGTTTTTGACCATGGCAGGTGTAAAGGTCATGCCCGATTTAATTTCGATAGGGAGCGGCTGGCGAGCCATATCAAGCAGCAGGTCGATTTCAAATCCCTTGGTATCTCTGAAAAAGTACAGGTTGGATCGCTTTCCGTCATTGAAGCGCGCCTTGAGCACCTCCACCACGGCATAGTTCTCAAAAATGTGCCCCAGCAACGGGTCTCGGCCCAATTGAGCAGGGCTTTCTATGCCAAGCAAGGTAGGAAGGAGGCCGGGCTCAGTAAAGTAGACTTTGGGGGATTTGGTGAGCCTTTTTCCGAAATTCTGATGATACGGGTAGAGTGTGAAGATGATATAGGAGGCTTCCAGCACAGATACCCATTCGCGTATGGTACTGGCAGATACCCCAACATCGGTGGCAAGGGAAGAAAAATTGATAATTTGCCCCACCCTGCCGGCCAGTAAGGTGATAAAGAGCTCAAATGCTTTCAGATTGCGAATATTCACCATGCTGCGCACATCTCGCTCGATGTAGGTGCGCAGGTAGTCCATATACACCTGTCCGGGCTCCAACCCATACTCAAAAATGCGTGGAAGCCCACCATTCATGAGCGCGGTATCGCGTTCTTGTTTCACCCCCGCCGCTGCTAATTCGGCTTGTGATAATGGCAGCAAATCCACAATTCCCGTACGCCCTGCCAGGGATTGTGTGATGCTTTGCTGCAATTCCATTTGCCTGCTCCCTGTCAGAATATACATCCCCGTCTTCTTCTCTCTATCTACAATGCCTTGCAAATAACTCAGGAGTGTCGGCGTATTTTGTACCTCATCAAAAATACAGGGCGCCTTGTGGTGTTGCAAAAAATGCGTAGGGTCTTTTTCAAACAATTGCCGCTCGCGCATGTCCTCCATGCTCACATAATCAAAGTCCGGATACAGCTTCCGCGCCAGAGTCGTCTTGCCTGCCTGGCGTGGCCCTGCTATCGTCACAATCGGGTACATTTGCATGAGCTTTTGCACATGACCACTGATGGCTCTCGGGATGTATGCTATGCCTCTCACGTTGTGTATTATACCTCGATTTGTGTAAAATGCAAGATTCAATCGACGATTTTACACAAAAGAGTGTAATGTCTTGAGGAGCAGATCATTCCCGATTGCCCGGAGTTTCGGAGGGCAATCGCCTTCCGTCTCCGGCAAGCCTACGCCGAGACAGGCGGCGTAGCTCAAAATGGACTCATTTTGAGCGAAGACGGGCTCCCCACCATCACCCCCACAGGGGCAAATTCACTCTGCCGCCAGGCAGAAATTCCCTATCCCGTCAGGGATAAATTACCTTTGATTACCTCTCCTTATCTCCCGGCGCGCAGCGCCTACCTCCTGTTACCCCAATGTCTCCGGCCCCGCTTTATGCCGCCCGCCCATAGGCGGGCTCCCATTCTTTGTTCTCTCTGTACGAGGGGCTTACGCCCCGTCGCTACGAATATGCCGCCCGTTGCACGGG
>JAFYUJ010000024.1 GCA_017558555.1 Akkermansia sp. | reverse complement strand
TACCCAACCCCGGGTTCCGCCACTGCGTGGCTGCACCCGGGGCTACGTTCTGCCGCCCCGCAAGCGGGGCTCAAAGTTTGCCGCAGCGTAGCCGCGGGGAACCTCAAATTCGTAACTCGTAACTCACAAATCCCCATTTGCGAGGCAACAGCTTGGGGAGACACCTATTTTTGGAGAATCGCGACTCATCTCTATGCAAAAGCCCCGCAGCTGACGGAAAGAAGCTGCGGGGCTGAAAGCTTGCCAGGCAAGCGCGATTAGTGAATGCGCTTGAGCAACCAGGGGAGCAGGTCAGCAATCTTCACGCGTTCCTGGTCCATGGAATCACGATGGCGAATCGTCACCGTTCCCTTGAGTTCGGGGTCTTCGCTCTCGCCCAGAGTCTCGAAGTCGACCGTGATGCAGAAGGGCGTACCCACTTCATCCTGGCGGCGGTAGCGGCGGCCCACAGCGCCGGTTTCATCGTAGAAGACATTCATGAAGGGGCGCAGCTCGGCCTCGATTTCGCGGGCGATGCGCACCTGTTCTTCATTCTTCTTGAGCAGCGGGAAAATGGCAGCTTTGATGGGAGCCATACGGGGGTGGAAGCGCATCACCGTGCGGATATCGCTCTTGCCATCCTTGCCCAGTTCTTCCTCATCGTAAGCTTCGCAGATGACGGCCAGCACGGTACGGTCGCAGCCGGCAGAGGGCTCCACTACGTGGGGAATGAAGCGCTCGCGGGTCACTTCATCGAAATATTCCATGGGCTTGCCGGAACCCTTCTGGTGGGTGGAGAGGTCATAATCCGTGCGGTAAGCAATGCCCTGCAGCTCCTGCACGCCGAAGGGGAACTGGTATTCCAGGTCGTATGTCTTCCTGGAGTAGAAAGCCAGCTCATCCTTGGGCACGTCGAGGATGTGAATTTTATCGCGGGGGATGCCGATGTTCTCGTAGAATACGAGGCAGTTCTCCAGCCATTCATCCGTCAGGCGGAAGCCGTCTTCCTCGCGGCAGAAGTACTCAATTTCCATCTGCTCGAACTCACGGGAGCGGAAGGTGAAGTTGCGGGGGTTGATTTCGTTGCGGAAGGATTTACCAATCTGGGCAATACCAAAAGGCACCTTCATGCGAGAGGAATCCAGAATGTTCTTGTACTGGCAGAAGATGCTCTGAGCCGTCTCGGGGCGCAGCCAACCGGTAGCGGAGGGGTCATTCTCGTCAGAGGTAGCACCAATCGTGGTCTTGAACATCAGGTTGAAGGAGCGGGCTTCCGTGACCAACGAGCCATTGGCGGGATTGTAGCGTACGCTGTCTGTCACCATCTCGGTGCGTTCTTCTCCCAGCTCAATATCGGAGGCCTGCAACTTCTTGCCGGAAATCTGCGCGTAATACTGCTGCGCCCCCTTGCGGGCGGTCTTGGCATCTTTCTCGCTGTCGGTCGGCACCAGCATGGAGAACTCCTTCTTCGAAGTCCAGGAGCCATCCTTGGTGGAAGCGCCCTGCCACCAGTAAGCCACACCACTCTGGGCCGGAATCTGGTCTGCACGCAGGCGTTCCTTGGTCAGCAAGCAGTCGCACAGCGGGTCGGTGAACCCATTCACGTGGCCGGAGGCTTCCAACACGGAATTGTGCGTCAGGATGGCGCCATCCATCCCCACAATGTCCGGGCGTTCCTGCACATGCACGCGCCACCAGTAATCCTTCAGATTACGCTTCAATTCTGCACCCAGGGGACCATAGTCCCAGCAGCCATTCAAGCCGCCATAAATTTCTGCTGCCTGAAAAATAAACCCTCTGCGCTTGCAAAGGCTCACAATCTTTTCCATCCGTACAGGATCTGTCTGTGTACGATCTGCCATAACGCCCACCATTTTACACTCCGACCGCGTGCTTGGCAAGACTCAATTAACACACAGACACGCACAAAAAAGGCAGAGCGCATAGGCTCTGCCCTGCATTTTCCTGAACAAAATCTGTTTATGGATTGTTTTTTGGCTGCACAGGCGCCGGCATAGCCCCCCAGCGCCCCCGGCGAATCTCGCCCATGAAAGATGTTACCTTGCTAATCCATTTGCCCCGCACACTTCTGGCACAATAGGTGCGGCTCACCTGCGCTACCGTCACACGCCCCTTTGCCTTGTATTTGCCCAGGATGCGCGCAAGGTCCCGCACGCAATCTTCCTTGCTGGCGTAGCGGCGCTGCCCGCGGCGCCCCATAATACCGGCCAGGTTATTCTTGCTGCGCGCGGCTTTCGATGTGGCGTGGCCGGATTCCAGACGAATAATCGCCTCCATCATCACAGGATCCACACCGTACACTGCGGCGGCTTCGTGAATAACAGGACGCAAATTGGCCACTCGGTCTGCTACTGCATTCCAAGTCAACATCATCCCGGTTAAAATGGCCACAATCCATTTCATGCCCGCATTGTACACAACCAAACCGCCAAATCAAGCCATAAGTCCTGCACATGAGGATTTTACGCAAAAAAATCGCTTTTATTCCACGTTTTTATCCTCATTTTCCACATTTTGCCATCACCCACAAGATACGGATTACTTTATTATTAGCATCTTGGAAGCTATTATTCCACGCAAAAGCATCCGGCACTGTTCACTTGCAGCATCGGCCCACCAGAGCAGACTCCCCCAAATGTGTGCATAAAAAATATGCCACCACATGAGCCCCCGGGGTAGCCCCATCAATTCCCATTTTGGGGGCAACATCTTTGGGGGGCTTGTGTGCAAGGGGCTTTATTGGGCGAGCTGAAGCACCAACTGCCAGCACTCACAAAGCACCTGCCATATTTGCTGAGCGGCGGAGACAAAGTCTTCCAGATAGCCGCGGGGTGTCATCACATCGAAACAGCAGAGCACCACAATCAGAATCAGGATATTCATCAGGATGGTGATGAGCATGGAAAGTTCCAGTCCGTTTTCCAGCATGTCGGGCTGCTCGCGGGGGATGACCCAAATCGTCCAGTAAAGGTGGAAGGTCCACCAGAAGCCAAAACCCGCGTAAAACCAAGGCAAATAAGTCTCAAAGGGATAGCAGAGGTTGATCACCCACAGCGCCCCCAGCCAGAACAACATCCACAGGGGGACAAAGTACGGAGCAAGCGCGATGAACAGATTATCCGTATCTGTCTCCACATAGCCGCCGTCGAAGTCAATTTTGAAATCACGCACATGCCCAAAGCACAGCTTGGCAGCGATGGCATGCGTCAACTCGTGCCCCAGCACATACACATACACCAGCACAGGCTCAAACACGCGGGCAATCATCATGGCCAGGAAGGTGCAAGCCCCCAGCAGGGTGTACCAAATCGGCTCGCTGAGCCAGAAAGCCGGCGTGCTGACCGTAGGCGCGGCATGGTACAGCTGCATCAACAGGGCAAACACCATCACCACAGACAAAGGCAACAGCACGCACACCGCGATGATGATGCGCAGAATCTTGGGCCAACCGCTGATGGGCACCACCGGCACGTCATCCCCGGCGTAATCATCCTGAGCCCAATACGCCCCCGATTGAGATTGCAAATACTCTACGCGCAACTGCATCTTTTTCCACATGGATAATGGGGGATTGACCAGATGCTCCACTTCCTCGGGGCGAGAAACAGACACACGCCAATCACCATGCTCGGGGGACTGGGTGCGTCTGGAGTTGTGGGGAATCATCATAAATCAGCCTTGGCAGGGTCTTACGTCCTGGATGGACATGGAAAGATACGAGCGGCCCTTCCACACATTGCGGTCAATGGTGAAAGCAATATCCCAGGGCGGGTCCGGCAGTTGCACATTGCCGCCGTTGAAATACATGGCATCACACTCCACCGTACCCTGGCGCAAGCACAGGCGCAAGTGATTGCCCTGCAAATGGCGGGGAGCATCGGAGAGCATCACGCGGCGGCTCATGAACACCGGCTGCGGGTTGGAATTGCCGAAGGGTTCCAGCAGTTCATAGCTGTCCAGCAGGTCCATGGTCAGCTCATCGAAGCGCACCTCGGCATCCACATGCAGCACGGGGCGCAGCTGGTCGGCGCTCACCTGGTCGCGCACAAAGGCATCAAAGGCACGGCGGAAATCATCTATCTTATCCTCGTGGATGACCAACCCGGCAGCCATATCGTGTCCACCACCGGAGATGAGCGTATCCGCACAGGCATGAATGGCCTGCACCAGAGAGACCCCCGGCACCGAACGGCCGGAGCCCTTGCCAATCCCCTGCTCATCCAGAGAGATGATGAAGGTCGGCTTATGGAAACGGCGCATGAGCAGCGAGGCCACAATCCCCACTACCCCCGGGTGCCAGGTGCGGGAGCCCAACACAATCACCCGGTCTGTCTCGGGCGAAAAGCGCTCGCGGAGCATCTGCATCGCCTCGGAGCGAATCTTTTCTTCCTCCTGCTGGCGAGCGCGGTTGTGCGCCTCCAGACACTGAGCCAGCTGCATGGCTCGCGTGGTGTCATGCGTCATCAACAGCTCCAGCGCATCGCGCGGGGAATCCATGCGGCCGGCGGCATTCAATCTCGGCCCAATGCGGAAGGAGACATGGCCGGCATTCGGCTTGCGGTTCAACCCCGTCACCTCATTGAGGGCACGCAGGCCCACATTGCCGCCCTGGCCCATCACGCGCAGGCCATGGCGGGTCAGCAGTCTGTTTTCTTCCACCAGCGGCACAATGTCTGCCACCGTGGCAATGGCCACCACGTCCAGGTACTCCTTCAGGTCAAACTCTGCCAGGCGGCGGCGCTTGAGCATGGCGTGCGCCAGCTTGAACACCACCCCCGCGCTGCACAGGTAGGTGTAGGGACTTTCCTCCTCCAGCTTGGCATTCACCACGGCTACGGCAGGCGGGCGTCCATGCACGCTGGCCTCGTGGTGGTCCAACACCACCACATCCACCCCCTGGCTGTTCAGGTAAGCAATCTCCTCGATGGAGGACGTGCCGCAGTCTACCGTGATGAGCAACTGAGGCTTGCCACCGCATACCCCCATGGCGCGTTCAATACCCTCCACACTCAGGCCATAGCCTTCGCGAGTGCGCACCGGGATGAAGCAATCCGTCTGCACGCCATAGGCTGTCAGAATGGCATGCAGCAGGGTCACAGAGCTCACGCCGTCCACATCATAGTCGCCATAAATGCAGACATGCTCCCCCCGGTCCACCGCGCGGAAAATACGCTCCACCGCGGCATCCATTTCCCGCATATCATACGGGTCACTCAAATCAGCTAGTCGCGGCCACAGGAACCGCTCTGCGCCCCCTTGCCCGGAGACACCCCGCTGAGACAACAATCGCCTCACCAGCAGGGGCAGCTGACTGTTCAACTCTTCGCCAAAGTCGGCATCTCCTTCTGCCGGGCGCAATTCCCAACAGAACTTCGTACTCATGCCTGTTACTCTACCATGCCGCCCCTGCCCGCGTCAAGGGTGAAGTGCTACCTGCACGGGAGTAGTACGCGTGCCTCACGCGCAAGGCAGCCATCCGCCCGGCATCAGGCACAGCAAAGCTATCAAATACAAGCTTGACATTTCGCCCCCCGTTTCATACAACAGCGCCATGCGTTCCGGCCTGTTCACCACTTTGTTCGCCCTGCTGATGTGCCTCTGCCTCCACGCGGCCGGAGGAGAAACACTCACCGGCAAGTGTATTGCCGTGTCAGATGGCGACACTGCCACCGTGCAAACGGTTGATGGTCAGAAGTACATCATCCGTTTCAATGGTATTGATGCCCCGGAAAAAGAACAAGCATACGGCCCGGAATCCAAGGAGAAACTGACCAGGCTCATCCTCGGCAAACAAGTGCGCGTGAAAGTCGAAGGCACAGACCACTACAAGCGCACTCTCGGCCAGGTGTACCAAGGCAAAAAGCGCATCAACAAAACCATGGTGGCCGCCGGCTGTGCCTGGCATTATGCCCATTATGCCCCCAATGATAAAGAACTGGCTGCAGCCCAGCGCAAAGCCCGCGGCTCGCGGCTCGGGCTGTGGAAAGAACACCAGCCCACCCCGCCGTGGCAATGGCGCCAGTCGCGCAGGCAGGAAAACAAGAAGAAGAAAAACTCGTCTTTCTGGCCCTTCTAAGCCCTCAGCTGCCCAAGCAGCATTCCCGCCCGTGGGCCTGAATCATCCCCACGGCTTGCATCCAGGAATACATCGTCACCGAGCCCACGTAGCGCATTCCGCGTTTTTTCAAATCGCGGGACAGGGCGTCGGATTCCGGGGAGGAAGTGCGCTCATGATAGGGCTCGCGCAGCGGCTCTCCGTTCACAAAACGCCACGCGTAGCGGTCAAATGAACCGAACTCGGCCTGCACCTGCAAAAACACGCGACTGTTGGCGATGGCGGCCTCAATCTTCCCGCGGTGGCGGATGATGCCCGGTTGCCGCAACAGCTCCTCCACCTCCGCAGCCCCGAATTGCGCCACGGTCCAAGCATCGAACCCGGCAAACGCCGCACGGAAAGCCTCCCTCTTGCCCAACACACACTCCCAGGACAGCCCCGCCACAAAGCACTCCAACACCAGCATCTCGTACAGGTAGGCATCATCATGCCGCACCACGCCCCACTCCTCATCGTGATATTTCACATAGAGTGGGTTGTGCACATTCACCCACCGGCAGCGTTGTCTGGCATCCTCACACATCGGCCTGGGTATTGTACTTGCTCAGGCGCGGATTCGTCAACAGAATTTCGCATCCGGCGCCGAGCATTCCGTTTGACAAAGAGGTGCGCTGGCGCTATGCTGGGGGCATGTACGAAGAGAAAGCTCTGGCCTATTTTCACCGCGGATTCAACTGCGCACAGTCCGTCTTTGCCCCCTTTGCCGAACAGGTGGGGCTCAGCGAGGAGCAAGCATTGCGACTGGCTGCCGGATTTGGTGCGGGGATTGGTCGCATGCGTCTCACCTGCGGTGCGTTCTCGGGGCTCACCCTCGTGGCAGGGCATTGCCGCGGCAACCTGAGCGGCATCCCGGAAGAAAAAGAACGCATTTTTGCCCTGGTGCGGGAGCAGGCAGCGCTTTTTTGTGCAGAGTTTGGCACATTGAGCTGCAGAGAGTTGCTGCATTTAGATGAAGACACCCAAGAGGGAGCCCGCCCGAGCGACCGCACACAAGCCTACTACGAAGCACGCCCGTGTGAGCGCTGCGTGGCGTTCTGCGCCCGCGCCGCCGCCGCTTTGTTACAGGCATAACAATCCCCCTGTTTTTGCGCAGCGCGTGGGGTGAAGCGCATCTCACCCCACAGCCATGAAAACGCAAAAAGACAACGAATGTACCAGCATTTTCGGCGCAGCAGACGTAGCAGCCCCCCTGCCGGATAAGCAGATACCTGCCCACTCCATGCGCCCGGAAGATGCCTACCAACTTATCAGCGAGGAATTGTTACTGGATGGCAACGCCCGCCAGAATCTGGCCACCTTCTGCCAGACCTGGGGCGACCGCCAAATCCATAAATTGATGGATTTGAGCCTGTGCAAGAACATGATTGATAAGGACGAATACCCGCAGTGCGCCGAAATCGAGCAGCGCTGTGTGCGCATGATTGCCCATCTTTGGCATGCCCCGGCAGATGCCAACCCCATCGGCTGCTCCACCATCGGATCCAGCGAGGCCTGCATGCTGGGCGGTATGGCAGCCCTGTGGCGCTGGCGAGCCCGCCGCAAGAAAGCCGGCAAGCCCACTGATAAACCCAACCTGGTGTGTGGCCCGGTGCAGATTTGCTGGCACAAGTTCTGCCGCTATTGGGATGTGGAAATGCGGGAAGCCACCATGAACCCCGGCCAATACTGCCTCACCGATAAGCAAATCGCCGATTTGGTGGATGAAAACACCATTTGCGTGGTCACCACCTTCGGCGTGACATACACCGGCCAGTTCGAGTTCCCCGCCTCCATCTGCAAAGCGCTGGATGAGCTGGCCGCCAAGGGTGGCCCCGATGTGGATGTGCACGTGGACGGTGCCAGCGGTGCGTTCCTAGCCCCCTTCACCGCACCGGATATCCCCTTCGATTTCCGCCTGCCGCGCGTCAAATCCATCAGCTCCAGCGGCCACAAGTATGGTCTGGCTCCGCTGGGTTGCGGCTGGGTGGTGTGGCGAGACACCTCGGAAATGCCCACGGATTTGACCTTCGCGGTCAACTATCTGGGCGGCAGTGTGCCCACCATCGCCATCAACTTCTCCCGCCCCGCCGGTCAAATCATCGCCCAGTATTACAACTTTGTGCGCCTGGGCATGGAGGGCTACCGCCGCATCCACCAGGCTGCCTACGATGTAGCGGCTTACCTGGCCAAAGAAGTAGCCAAGCTGGGCGAGTTCGAGTTCATCTGCAGCGGCAACCCGCAAAAGGATATTCCCGCCATTTGCTTCAGCATGAAAAAGGGCTACAAACCCGGCTACAACCTGTATGAGCTCTCTGACCGCTTGCGCATGCGCGGCTGGCTCGTGCCGGCATTCAGTCTGCCGGCCAATCTGGAAGAGGTGGTAGTCATGCGCGTGATGGTGCGCCAGGGCTTCACCATGGACATGGCCACCTTGCTGCTGGCAGACATGAAACGCGGTATTGATTTTCTCTCGCGACACGCACCGGCGCGGCACCTCGATGAATCTGAGGCCATGGCCTTCAAGCACACATGATGCCACGCGGCCTCTGCTGCCGCCGCAGAGAAGCAAAGCTGCCCGGGGAAAGGTCTTCCCCCGGGCGGCGAAGCTACATGAAGAAAAACGGCATCACGCCGGGGTGCGGTCACGCCCCTTGCGGGCTCTCATACCGTGGGGATAGCGCGTCACCAGCACTTCCTCCCGAAAAGGAGCAAAGGCAAGCTCGGGCTGGTCCGGGTGCTCTCGCAAGCTGGCCAGCACGCGGTTGCGCATCTCGACCGCAGCGGCAAAGGAGGCCTCCTCGCTGCCGTACTGCTTGTCGGAGAAATAGCGGGTGAAATGCACCTGATGACGGCACAGCGTAACACGCCAGCCCTGGAACGATGTGAACTCGTAGGTGAAACGAGTAATATTACGAATGGATTTCATAACCGCCGCCATTCTAGCTGCAATGTGGCCGCAGCGCTACAAAAGATAGGTGATGCACAGCTAACTTTGCTTTGCAGGGCGCGGCTTTCGGGTTACATTGTGCCTGCTATGAACCTCAAACCCATCACCTTCCGCTGCACTGGCCACCAATGGGAGCGCCTGAACAATGCCATCTCTGCCGGAGACACCCGCACAGACCTCCTCACCGATGCGCTGGATGAATTCCTGCACTACGTCGAATACGGCGAGGGCGCCGGGCTGGACTTGTTCTGTCTCGTCGCCAAAATCGATACAACAGGCTCCGCCATTCCCTTCGGCGAACAAGCCTGATACATCATGACAAAACTTCCCCCGCAACCGACACTTTTTTTCCTTTCCTTGCCTGGGATGGTGCGGTATATAGTGAGGCCTGCCCCGGTCGTAACATTCCGTTTCGCTGCGTTGCCACCGGGCAGCCTCAACACTACGATACATACAAGAGATGAGTACCTCCTTCCTTCCCGCGCAATATGCGCACCCCTACGAAATTGACCCGAAATACGGCAAGTCTGTGGCCTACTTCTGCATGGAATACGCCATTGACAACGTGTTCAAGATTTACTCCGGCGGTCTGGGCTACCTGGCCGGCTCGCACATGCGCTCCGCCGGTGCATTGCGCCAGAACCTGGTGGGTGTGGGCATCTTGTGGTCCTACGGCTACTACAACCAGATTCGCGCCGAGGACGGCTCCATGGCAGTGCAGTACCGCCGCAAGGATTACGCCTTCCTGGAAGACCACAACATCAAGTTCCTCATCCGCATCTGCGGCGCTCCCGTGTGGGTGAAGGCGCTCTACCTGCGCCCCGAGACCTTCGGCACCGCGCCCATGTTCTTCCTCACCACTGACCTGCCGGAGAACGATGACATCAGCCGCTCCATCACCCAGCGTCTGTACGACTCCAACCCCATGACCCGCATCTCCCAGTACATCGTGCTGGGCCAGGGTGGTGCCCGCCTCTTTGAGGAGCTTGGTGTGGAGCCCGAAATCTACCACATGAACGAGGCACACGCCATCGGCGCGGCTTTCAACATGCTGGCCCGCAATGGCGGCAATGTGGATGAGGTGCGCAAGCGCTTCGTCTTCACCACCCACACCCCGGAAGAAGCCGGCAACGAGAAGATGGATATCAACCTCATGGCCAACTTCTCCTTCTTTGATGGCCTCTCTCTGGACCAGGTGCGCAGCATGCTCAAGCTCGATGCCAGCGAGCAGACCTTCAACTACACGCTGGCAGCTCTGCGACTCTCCCACATGGCCAACGGGGTATCCGAGCTGCACGGCGAAGTCTCCCGCCAGATGTGGCAGCACTACAGCGATATCTGCCCCATCACGCACGTCACCAATGCCCAGAACCGTGAGTACTGGCAGGACCCCGAGCTGGCCGAAGCCTTTGCCACGGGTGATAAAGCCGCGTTCCGCAACCGCAAGCGCGCCCTCAAGAAGGAACTCTTCCGCATCGTGGGCGAGCAGACCGGCCACCTCTTCGATCCGGATTGCCTCACCATCGTGTGGGCACGCCGCTTTGCAGCCTACAAGCGCCCCGCCCTCATCACGGAGAACCCGGTCATGTTTGAGCGCATGTTGCAGCGCACCAACCGCCCCGTGCAGATGATTTGGGCCGGCAAGCCCTATCCCACCGACTTCACGGCTGTGGATATCTTCAACAAGCTCAACAAGCTCAGCGAGAAGTACCCCCGCTGCGCTGTGCTCACCGGCTATGAACTTGGTCTCAGCCGCGCCCTCAAGAACGGCTCCGATATCTGGCTGAACAACCCCGTGGTCACCCGCGAAGCTTCCGGCACCTCCGGCATGTCTGCCACCATGAATGGCTCCATCTCCGTTTCCACCAACGATGGCTGGGTGCGCGAGTTTGCCAAGGATGGCGAGAACTGCTTCCTCATCCCCGAGGCCAAGCTTGGCCTTGCCCCCGAAGCCCGCGACCGCTCCGACCGCGACAACTTCTACAACGTGCTCGAATCCAAGGTATTGCCCCTTTACTACGGCGAAAAAGATGCCTGGACAGACTTTGTCTTCCGCGCCATGGGCGATATCTGCCCCGCATTCGACTCCGACCGCATGGCCGACGAATACTACACCAAGATGTACAACTGCTGATGCCCCCACAGGCCAGCTGATTAAAACGCCCCGTGGTGAACAACCACGGGGCGTTTTGGCGTACGGGGCTCACAGCCCGTACTCATACATGTGGAACAACTGCCATCCCACCGATGGGTAGAACAGGCGGATGCTGCCGCATTTGCGGAATCCCAACTTGGTGTAGGCCGGCTCGGCGGGCAAGTTGTGGTCAATCAAATCCAGACGCACCGCCTTGTGCCCGGTCTCTGCCGCCAGCACGATGGCATGCCGCACCATGGCCGCACCGATACCGCGGCGTTGGCACGCGGTGGCCACGCCGAGGGTGTGAATCACCATAAACTCGCCCATGGCGGCCTGCACCTGCCACTCCACCTGCATGTAGCCCTCGTTGCAGCGGTCATTCACCACCATGGCGGCCGCAATCTGCCCCTGCATATCGGCCACCCACAGCTCACCGGCGGCGATGCTCGCCTGCAAATAAGCCGCATCGGGGTACACGCCCTTTTCCCACAGCGGGTGGTAGGGTTGCTTCTCCAAATCATCAGTCAGCTGCCAGTAAAAGGATTGCAATGGCTCCAAATCAGCCTCGGTCGCGCGGCGAATCTTCCATGTACCCGGTGTCGTGTTCATATCTCGCCCCCACTCTATCACACATCCCCGGCCCGCGCACAAAAAAACGAGCTTTTCCCTGTCATATCTTGAAGATTCACCCCATTTTGTGGTAGAATAACACAAATCTCATGAGTACCCCCCAATTACACTTTCTTGGCTGGGATAAACCCGCCATCGAGCTCGTGGCTGAGCGCTTGCTGAGCCACTTGACCAACCCAGCCACGGCAGATCAATACCGCCGCGCCACCATCGTGGTACCCACGGCTGAAAGTGGCCGTCGTCTGCGCGAATACATGGCCGAAAAAGCAGGCAAACCCATTCTGATGCCCAACATCAAGCAAGCATCACACCTGGTCTCTTACGAAAAGGGATACTCTGAGATTCAGGAGTATGCAGCCTGGATTCAGGTACTCAACACCCACACTCCACAGGAAGAATGGCCCACGTTGTTTCCGGCGCCACCCATCTCTCAACTGAGCTGGAGCCACGGCATGGGGCACCAACTGATGCAGCTGCGCAGCAAACTGGATGAAGCATGCCTGAGCCCGGAACACATCGCAGAGGATTTTACCACCCACCACAACGAGCGGGAAGCTACCCGATGGCTGGAAATTGCTGATATTTTCCGCAAGGTGGAAGCCGTCCTCAGCACATGGGGATGCCCCCTTGACAGCCAGTTAAGAGCCCAGGCCACTCAGCGCACGCTCGACAAACTGGCCGGCAAGCTGATTATCGTCGCATGTCTTCCCCAAATGACTGAACGCTTCCGCCGCGTGTTGGATGCAGCGGCTCAGCGGCATTGTCCCATTCACATCTACGTTCACGCCCCTGTCGAGCAGCATGGCAAATACTTGCGCACCCTCTTTCACGCACGCTACGGCACCCCCCTGCCCGCATGGCAGGAAGAGTCCATCAGAATACCCGATAGCGCCATACAAGTCGTGGCAGATGGCAATGACCTGACAACCGCTGCACTCCGCGCCTGCGAGCAGCATACCCCGGAAGACGTTGTGCTGGGCTGCTGTGATGCCTCCTTTGCCCCCGCATTGCGCCAAGGTTTTGCCCACGCCGGGTGGCAGCTAAACATGCCGGAAGGACGCTCATTCCTCACCACGGATGCCGGCCAGCTCCCCGCCCAGCTCTTGCGCGCCCACACACAGGCACCCCGGCTTCACGCCACAGAAGCCCTGCTGCGCAATGCGGCATTGCAACGAGCCCTGGGGCTCATGCCGGACGAGCAGCTGGCGTTTAACCTGTGGCTTGATAAGGAATTGCAGGAAAAGATGGTTTCCGGCACAGATGAGCTCATCAAGCACGCCTACGCCCGGCAAGAGACCAACCCGAGCTTTGTGCAATACCTGCGCTATATTGAACACCTGCTCCGGCAAATAAGCCAGCTGCCCCAGCTGCCGCAGGCGCTCAAACAACTCGGCTCGGATTTGCAGCGCGCATACAGCGATAGTCTGGATGCCATCATGGTGGGTGCATTTGCCGATACACTGCACGAATTGGCCGAGGTGATGCAGCGCGTGCGCATCTTCCATACCCCGGCAGAGGCTCTCACCCTCCTGCAAACGCTCACCAACCAACAAGCGGCCAATGCCTTGAGCATGGTATCCACCCCGCGCGACCAAACCTCGCTGGATGCTTCCGGCTGGATGGAACTGCCCTATTGCCACGGCGGGAGGCTTCTCTTGTGCGGGCTGCATGAGCAATGCGTACCGGAGCGTCCTTCGGTGGATGCCTTCCTCCCGGAATCACTCTGCAAGCACTATCCGGAACTGCCCAGCATGAGCCAGCGTCTCGCGCGCGACAGCTTCATGCTGACCGCTCTTCTGCAAGCGCATCCTGAGAACACGCGCATCCTGATTGCCCAGGCCGCAGATGATGGCACACCCATCGTCCCCTCGCAACTGCTGCTGCGCTATCCCCTCACAGAAACAGCACAGCTGCTGGACCGCATTCATACGCTCTTCACCCCCAGGCCTCCGGAAACCTCCACCGCGCAGCCGGGTGTGTGGAAAATGCGCACGCCCGTTTCACAGGTGGCCGCCATGGAGCATGTCTCCATGCTCAAACCGGGTCTCCAAAGCCCGTGGAGCGACCCCACCAAGCACTTCTCGCCCTCATCGCTGGCATCATTCCTGTCCTGCCCCCTCCGTTTCTGGTTGGATAAATTGCTGGATTTGAACCCGCAAAATGCTTACGAAGACGGCAAAACAGCGTTGAATGCAGCAGAATATGGCACCATGCTCCACAAGGTGCTGGAACTGTCCGTGCGAGATACCACGGCAGATGCGGATGACATATTCTCCCGCGCCTTGGCTCACCTGGAGTCAGAATTTGCGGCAAAATATGGCAGCCACACCTCCATGCCCCTGCTGGCTCAGAAAAAAATGATGGAAAGCAGCTTGAAAGCCTTTGCCGAACAGCATGCAAAGGACATAGAGGCCGGGTGGAAACATGTTTATCTGGAGCATCACGTGGAGGACTCCGGCTGGAGTCTGGAGGGCGATATCATCTTCCACATGACAGTTGACCGCGTAGACCGTAAGAAAAAAGAAGATGGCAGCGGCTACCTCTGGCGCATTATTGATTACAAAACAAGCGATAAAAAGCCCCAGGCCAAACACCAGGAAAAACTGAAACCTGAGCAGGCACGTGCATTCCAACAACTGATGCCGCACTTCCCGCTCTTGCAAAAAGAGGAAAAGGGCAAGAAAAACGAAGAGCCACAGCTCCACCCCTACCGCTGGAAAGAGCTGCAGCTCCCGCTCTACGCCACTTGGCTGATGGACACGCACCAGATACCGCTGGAAGACATTGAAGTGGGCTACTACCTGCTACCCCGCAACAAAAAAGAATGCAAGTATGAGCCCTGGGCCCTGACCCAAGAGGAAATGGACAGCGCCATGCAATGGGTGAAAGCTGCTGTGCATCTCATCCGCGCCGGGCTTTGCCTGGTTTCCGCCGAAAGTCTGGGGCTGAGTGCTTACACAGAGTTCGGCGCGCTCTCACCGGAGGGAGACCCGCGGCGCATGATGGGACTGCCGGATTTGGAAATAACTGAACACTGATTTTTTGCCATGAAAACCGATTTATCCACCCTCACCCTTCACGGCAATCTCATCGATGCCTCTGCGGGCACCGGCAAAACGTATCAGCTGGCCAACCGCTTCATCGCCCTGCTGGCTATTGGCGTGCCCGCCACGCAGATGATTGCGCTCACCTTCACCCGCAAAGCTGCCGGTGAGTTCATGACCCGCATCATCCGCGAGCTGGCTCAGGCCGCATCTTCCCCCGAAGAGGCCGAAGCCATGCGACTGCGCATCAACGCTACCTTATCCGGCAAAAGCGCACAAGATGCCACAAAATCGGCGGGTTGCGCCCCGCTCTGCCCGGAAAAGCAACTGGAAAAAGAGGAAACAGCCCCTGCTTTCTTTCGGGAAAAGCTGGTAGAAGTGTTGCGCAGCATCTCCTCGTTGAACCTCTCTACGCTGGATAGCTTCTTCAACAAAGTTGTATCAGCCCACAGTGTGGAACTGGGGCTGGGCAACATCTCCCTTCTCTCCACAGAAGAACTGGAAAAAGCGCAATTCCAAGCGCTCCTGACGCTGCTCTCCCACATCAACAGCAACGCCGACTATGCGGATGCATTCATGACCATCTTTCAGGACGTATCGGATGAGAAAATGGGCAACATGATGGAAACCCTCCAGCAAAAGGTCAATGCTTTCCTTGCCCTTTACCAAAACAATCCCGCAGAAAACCTGTGGGGATGCGCCACAGCTTTCAACCTCCCGGACACTTACGACACGTTTGAAAAAAGCACAGATGAGCTCATCCTCGAACATGAGGAGGAAATCAACAAGCTCAGCCAGGAAAAGGGCTGTACAGCGTTCAAAACATTCATCAAAAAGATGAAGACGTGGACGTTCACCAACATGAGCAAAGTGCAGAAAGCATTTGAACAGCCGGATTTTGCCAATGCCGCGCAGATGAAGCTCATCCAACTGGCAGAGCCCATTTACTTGCAGCGCCGCATCGACATTCTGCGGCGTAGTCTGCAAAAAAGCCACGGCATGGCCCAACTGATGCAGACCTATTGCAGCATCTACAACCACGAAGTGACCGCCACGGGAAAGCTCGTGTTCGATGACATCACGCGAGCCATGCCTGCTCTGCTGAACAAGGGGGACATGGACGTTCAAAAGCGTCTGGATTTCCAGCTCCGCCATTGGATGCTGGATGAGTTTCAGGATACGAGTCCCCAGCAATGGGAAGCACTGCGCCCCCTGCTCACAGAAGCCATTTCCAAGGCCGACCGCGAAGAAGGCCAAAGCAACCATACCCTCTTTGTGGTAGGCGATGAAAAGCAAAGCATCTACGGATGGCGCGGAGCATCCCCCGAACTCTTCCGGAGCCTCAAGGAACAAGAATTCTGGGCTGCCCACCTGCAACAAAGCAGCATGTCGCTCAGCTACCGTTCAGCCCCCGTTATCATGGATTTCGTGAACAGGGTCTTCCAACCCGAAATCCATGCCAAGCGTTTTCCGCAGCATGCATCTGCCAAAACAAGCATGCGGGGCTACGTGCGTGTTTCTGCGCTCCCCGCAGCTTTGCAAGCAGAGCAAAACCAGGAAGCTTGCCGGGAAATTGGCCGCATTCTGACAGAAGAGCTGCGATTCGCCGATGGTGGGGTGACCGCCGCCATCCTGGTGCGCAAAAATGCCGATGGATTGCTCATTCAACAATGGCTCAAGCGCCACCATCCGGAATTACCCGTGGCACTGCTCAGCGATAAGAAAGTAGCATCGCTCAGCCCTGTTGGTGAAATGCTGCTTTGTTTCTTCCGCTGGTTGCTCCACCCCTCGGATACATACTGCTACGGGGTGCTGAAGGAATCTCCCCTGTGGATGGCGCTCGCGCATTATCACGGGCAATCTACCCCCTGGGCCTACTGGCGCAACGTGCTGGATCGAGAGGGGTACGCCACGATTCTGAGCCGCATCCATATCGCGCTCGACAGCACGGAGATGGATACCACGCTGCGCGAGTGGATTACCGCAGCCATGGCCTTCGATGTCACAGGCGGCTCGCTGGAGGAGTGGATTCTCTATATTGCCAACAAGAGCCGCAACGAAGACCCGCCCAAAACAAGCATCCACATCATGACCATGCACAAGAGCAAGGGCTTGGAGTATGATGCCGTCATCCTCCCCATGCTGGGTGGCAAATCGCTGTGCGAAACCTCGCGCATGCATTATCTGGAAGCGCGAGATGCCCAAGGCAAGCTCCAGGGCATCCTCCTGCCCCCGGGTAATGAGGAGCAACGCGCCGCATGGCCGGAACTCGAGGAATATGTCCTTGAGTGGCAGGAAAAACAGTTGAAAGAAGCAAGAAACCTCCTCTACGTGGCACTCACCCGCGCCGCTCACGCCAATTATATCATTCTGAACGGCAACACCATTAAATCGGATGAGGACATACCGACCAACTATGGTACCATGCTTTGCAAAGCGCTGGGTATCAAAAATGACAAACCCATCCAGCTCACACATCTGTATGACATGGGCTCGCCCGATTGGCGAAAATCCGGCGAACCTCTGCCCGCAGCCACGCCATTGCCGCCCCCACTACTGCTGCCCCCCACGTTCCGCAGACCAAGGGTCTCCCCCTCCCAGACACACGCCGCTCCGGCACAGACGCAGGACGAAGCTCCCGGCATCGCCGACGAAATCAACTACGACGGAGCAGCCTTCGGCACCGAAGTACACGCCTGCTGGGAGGAAATCGGCTGGTTGCATGACTGCATGCCCCACTGGATTCACATGCCGGGCACCGATGCCCAACGCATCGTGGCAGCAGCCCTGCAACAGCCGGACATTGCGGCATTGTTCACCCAACAAGCCATGCAGCAAGTGTACAATGAGCAAGGCATTGAGGCTATCAACACCAAAAACGAGTGGGTCTCCGGCACCATCGACCGCCTTGTTCTCATGCATGATGATACAGGTCGGGTTCAGGCAGCTCATATCATCGACTTCAAGACAAACAAGCTTGGTAGCAGCGATGCTGCCGCTTACCATGCCCTGAAGCATGAATATATCGGGCAAATGACAGCCTATCGGGAACTGATTTCGCTGGCGTTTGAGCTGCCCTTGTCTTCCGTGTCAGTCTCCCTCATTTCCTGCCCCAAAGGGTTCCCCGCCAAAGTGCTACCCTACACCGATTCCGATTGGTTGGGCCAGTGCTGATGCCGCAAAACATCATCCTGCCGCACCCTCCCCCGCACCCAAAAGGGTGCATGGGTATGTGCCCGCTTTTTCGCGCGTGCGCACCCCCGCACATGACGGGCACGGCCCATCTCAGCGCGATTCCGAATAGCCGATGTAGCGCCCGTAATCATCGTAGAAGCGCACCTTGCCCCCCTCGCGTACAGACTTGCCGCGCAATCGCCCCATCGCATCATAATAGCGGATTTCGCCGCGGGCCTCGTGCTCAGCATACCCCAACATCCGCCCATAGTCATCCGCATACCGGATGCGCCCGCGGGATTCAGCCTCCATCTGCCCCAGATATCGCCCATAATCATCGTAAAACCGCGTGCGGCGGCCATCCGTCTCAGATTTTCCCAGGTAGCGCCCATAGTCATCATAAAAACGGCGCTCGCCGTCATCCTCCACCTCCGTCTTGCCCAGATAACGCCCGTAATCATCATAATGCCGCATATCTGCCTCCGTGCGCAATTCCACGCGCCCATCCAGCGCCCCGTAAAAGCGCAGATACGCCGCGCAATCCGCCCCGGCTGCCACACCGCACCATCCCAACACCGCCACCACCAGCAACGTGGCGCGCATCATCATCTTCTTCCCAGCTTTCATCATCATCGTCATACCTGATTCTACACATGTTATACCCCATCCTCCCCCGCCTTGTCAACATCCCCCCGGCGCATGACGCACGCCCCCTCATTTTCTTCTTGCATTCCCTCCCCCCTTCCCTTACTATCTGTGCGGGGCTGTAGCTCAGCGGTTAGAGCAGAGGACTCATAATCCTTTGGTCGTGGGTTCGAACCCCACCGGCCCTAGCACACAAAAAAGCGCACCATTTCAGTGCGCTTTTTTGTGTGCTGTTTTACGCCTGCAACAGGGCGATGAGTTTCTCCGCATGAGCCGCAGCCCGCTGCGTGATCTCTGCAAGCTGCTGAGGGTCCTGCCTCAAGTTGTATGATACAGAGCCCGTGTGCACCGTGCCGCCGTAGCTCATGCCGGTGAATTGGCAAGCACCGCGCAAGAAGTGGAAGAAATCATCCCAATTCATGCAGTCAGCCGGGGCCCCCGTGGTATAGGAAAGGACCATGGTTTTGCCTTTCAGCTTGTCACCGGCGGAGCCGTGCGAGAAACCATGCAGGAAGACCTCCTCCATCCAACGGTGCATGAGGGAGGGCATGGAGAACCAAAACACGGGGAACTGCAGTACGATGGTGTCTGCCCATATCAGGTTCTGCTGCTCTGTCGCTACATCGATGGGCTTGTGCGTGTACAGGCGGTCCAGGTATACCGTGCGGCACTCCGGAAGTTTTTCTTCCAGAATGCTCATGATTGTCTTGTTGGCCACGGAGTCGTCCATGTCCGTGTGCCCGGAGATAATGAGTATGTTTTTCATAAGATTGATGGGTTACATGCTTTCTGCGAGGATGTCTCGTACCTCAGCGGTGGTGAGCTCGGGCTTGTAGCCGCCGCGCAGCAGGAATGTACCTGCGGCGATACCATCCAGCATATCTTCCGTGGTGCCCAGTTCACGCAGAGACAGCACAAGGCCAATTTCCTGCATCCATGCCTTCATGGCAGCCAGACCGGCCAGGGCCGTTTCTTCATCCGTCTTGCCAGCCTCGGATATGCCCCATACATTGACGGCAAATCGCTTGAACTTGGGCAGGCCACAGGGAAGAATATGGTGGAAGTAAGGCAAAGTGACGGCGGACAACGTCATGCCATGTGTGGCATCGGTGTAGGCCCCGACGGACTGGCCCATCATGTGTACCATCCAGTCGGTTGTTTTACCTTTGGCTATGAGAGTATTCAGTGCCCAGGTAGCAGTCCACATGATATTGCTGCGCGCCTCGTAATTCTGCGGGTCAGCGGCAGCTGTGCGGGAAGCGGTGATAAGGGAGCGCATAAGCCCCTCGGCAATGTAGTCGCTCGTATTGTCATCGGTGCCGGAGAGGTACTGCTCCAGGATGTGCGACATGATATCGAAACAGCCTGCCACCATCTGATAGCGGGGAAGCGTGAGGGTGAGCTCGGGGTTCAGAATAGAGAAGCGGGGGTACACGCGGTCATCAAACACGCGGCCAATTTTGCGCTTTGTGGCGTGATTGGTGATGACGGATCCGCCATTCATTTCACTACCGGTACCGGCCATGGTAAGCACGCAGCCCACGGGGATGACCGGATTGCTCAGTGGCTCCATGCGCACATAATACTTTTCCCACGCATCTTCCGGGCAGTGAGTGGCCACGGCCACGCCTTTGGCGTAGTCACACACAGAGCCGCCGCCCACTGCCAGCAGGAGATCAGCCTTGCAGGCCCGGGCGCGGGCTACACCTTCTGCCAGCTTCTCTACTGTGGGGTTAGGCATGACACCGGAATCTTCCGTAATGGTCTTACCGGCGGCATGAAGGATGGCGATAATTTTGTCGTAAAGGCCATTCTTTTTAATGGATTGCTTACCATAAATCAGCAGCACCGAGGGGCCATAGTTCTGCAATTCTGTGGCCAAATGCTCCAGTGCATTCGGGCCGAAATGCAGTTTTGTCGGGTTGGAGTAGGTGAATGTTCCGTTCATGGTGGTGTGAAGACGTTTTTCAGTTTAAAAGCGTTGTGTTTATTCTGTATAAAAGGAAAATATGTTCAGATTTGCCACATGAGCTTAGTCATTCTTCCAGTAATGCAATTTTTTGCTATTTTCTACGTTTCAAGCGCAGCTCTGATTCACGATTATTCTACCATCTTGCCCAAGTTTTGCAACCTCAAACGGGATGGCAAAACGAGAAAAACAAATCTGCGAAGCTCAAGGATGGGGAGCAAGCAGTGACCAGATTGGCATTGATAAAAGCCGGGGGCGGTGGTAGACTGGCAGCCGCATGCGCCATTTTCAGCTTAAAGGACACATCGCCACACTGGGGGCAGTCATCTTATTCGGCCTGATGAGCCCCATGTGTAAGCTGGCCATGCAGCACGGGGCTATTGATGGGTTGCTACTGGCGTTTTTCAGGGTAAGCGGAGCAGCGGTGCTATTCTGGTTCCTCTCTCTCTTTATGGCTCGCGAGCCCATCGCCCGCAAGGACTGGTTGCCACTGGTGGGGATGTCTCTCTGCGGGATGGTTATCAACCAATTTCTTTATGTGCTGGGAATTCAGCACACAGCGCCCACCAATGCCTGTGTGGTCGGCACAGCCACCCCGGTGATGACCTTTATTCTGGCGGCTCTGTTTCTGCACCACCGCGTGACCCTGCTGCGCGTGGGTGGCTTCCTGCTGGCCTCCGTTGGGGCCTTGGTGCTGATACTGGGTTCCGGCGGGGGACTCAGCGGGCACCCGGTGGGGGATGCGTTGTGCCTTCTTTCGCAATTTTCAGCAGCGTGTTATTTTGTCTTTTTCGGCGGGGTGCTGAGACGGTATCACCCCGTAACCATCATGAAGTGGCTTTTCCTGATTGCCAGCGCGCTGACGGTGCTGCCGATGGGAAGCAGGCTTGCAGCCTTGCCGGATGCAACCCTCAGCACGCACGAGATGTTGGCCGTGGTTTATGTTGTCATCGGCGGGTCGTTTTTCAGCTATCTGCTGCTGATTGTCGGGCAGCAGCGTCTGGCTCCACCTACGGTGGCTGCCTATAACTATGTACAACCTATCATTGCCGCTGCTGTGGGCATTGTGCTGGGGCTGGATATCATCACGTGGCAAAAGTGTCTGTCCCTCCTCCTGATTGCATCGGGGGTACTTCTTATCTCGAAAAGCCCGGCCAAAGTTCAACAGCAAAAGAATTGACGATGAAACGCCAGAGTCCCCGGCAAATGAAGCTTGACGAACAACTGATTTTTTTTACAATAGGAGAGAGCTATCGGCACAGCAAAAAGAAAGCATGAAACAATACGATTATCTCATCGTCGGCGGAGGCTTATTTGGGGCGACGTTTGCACATCTGGCCCGCAAACATGGCAAAACATGTCTGCTCATCGACAAACGCCCGCAACTTGGTGGGAATCTCTATTGTGAAGAGCAGCACGGCATCTGCGTGCACAAATATGGCGCGCACATCTTTCATACCTCCAACAAAAAAGTATGGGATTTTGTGAACGCATTGGTACCCTTCAACCGCTACACCAACTCACCGGTGGCATTGTATGAGGGAACGATGTACAACCTGCCCTTCAACATGAACACTTTCTACCAAATGTGGGGCTGCAAAACACCTGCCGAAGCGGAGGCAAAAATCGCAGAGCAGAAGCAGCAAGTGGTGGATGCCATGCGCGCCCAGGGTGTAACCACCCCGCGCAACCTGGAGGAACAGGCGCTCTGCCTGGTAGGCCGCGATATTTACGAAAAGCTCATCAAAGGCTATACCGAAAAGCAATGGGGGCGCCCCTGCACCGAGCTGCCGGCATTCATCATCAAACGCTTGCCGGTACGCATGGTGTATGACAACAACTATTTTAACGATGCCTACCAAGGTATCCCCATCGGTGGCTACAACAAACTGACGGAAGCCTTGCTCGATGGTATTGACTGCAAGGTAAATGAAGACTTCTTTGCGCGCCGCGACTATTGGGAAAACCTGGCAGACAAAGTGGTATTCACCGGGCCGATTGATGAATACTACCACTACTGCTACGGCAAGTTGCAATACCGCACCGTCCGCTTTGAAGAAGAAGTACACGAGACGCCCAATTTCCAGGGCTGCGCCTTGGTCAACTACACAGAACGCAGCGTCCCCTACACCCGAATCATCGAGCACAAGCATTTCTCGAGCTTTGGGGAGGAGGTGTATAGTAATCCCCGGACCGTCATCTCCAAGGAGTTCTCCACCGAATGGACGGAGGGCAGCGAGCCATTCTACCCCATCAACGATGAGGCCAACACCCTATTGGCAGACAAGTACCGAGCCCTTGCCGCACAGGAAACAAAGGTCATTTTCGGTGGCCGCCTGGCAGAGTACAAATACTACGACATGGCTCCTGTGATTGAGCAGGTATTCAATCACCCGGAAGTACTGAGTTGGGCATAAATCGGGCACCACTGTCAAATCGCTATCCGTCATGCAAATGGCGATTTGTGAGTTACGAATTTGAGGTTCCCCGCGGCTACGCTGCGGCAAACTTTGAGCCCCGCTTGCGGGGCGACAGAACGTAGCCCCGGGTGCAGCCACACAGTGGCGGAACCCGGGGTTGGGTGCAAAAATGATGAGGAGTCCGGGCAGCATCGCGACTGCGATGCTGTGGAGGACGACAGATTGTAAGGCGACGGGCGCTAGCCCAGAGCAGATTAGCGTGGATTTATCATATTGGTGATGAATGAACAAAAACG
>JAFYUJ010000023.1 GCA_017558555.1 Akkermansia sp. | reverse complement strand
TCAAGTACTTCAAGAACACAACACTGGGCATGGTAGGAATTTTCTCCTCCATGCTCAATGTTTTTCTGCCCTTTACTAATACTTTTCTCCGACTTCTCTTCTTCCTTGCGGGGCTCATTCCACAATTATTGCAGAAGAGCCCGGTTTGCGCAGGTTTGGGAGTGGCGCGGTAGATAGGGCGGCCCTCCACGGTATAGACGTAGTGGGTGTAGAGGAAAGGAATCCACCATGCAAAGCGAGCGCTGATGAACATCTCGCTCAGGCCGATGCAATGCTCCCCGGCACGGGATACAGCATCTTCGACTGCGCGTTGAGGGGCAGCATTCCCAAGGACGATATGGCTGAACAATAAAGCATGTTCGGTCGCGGAGCCCGTTACTCTCTCTTGGCTGATGGTGGCACCGCGCAGCGCCCCCGGCTCAGAGGTCAATACCGTAGCAGGCCCCATCATTGTGGTCTTGCAGGAGGCGCAGAGCAAGGGCAGCAAGAGCGTCAGAATGCGCATGCTCATCATCAGCGGTTTCATTTTTTGCGCACGGGGGTTCCGGTTATTCTATACCTATACTCTTCCCCCAGAAGCGGGATACGCATCCACCGATAATCAATCATCACGTCCTTCAAGCCGATGCAATTTTCACCTTGAGCCTCCGTGGCAAGGTTGATGGCCGCCTGCAAATCCCCGGGTTCCACCATATCGGTAAATGAAACCATTCTGTCTTCATTTTCTTCCGTATCAGGCATGTCGTACGTGTATGAGATGGGGGCGGCATCTGTTTGCAGACGCCAGGATTGCAGCTGGGCAGCATCTACCCCTTCGGCAGAGACAAAGGGGAACGCAGCCACGCGGTAGCTGCTACAGCTCACCAGTGCGCAGCACAGGCATGTACATAACACCATGGCGAGCTTTTTCATATCAACACGCATCAATCCTCGGGCAGCTCTTCTGTCACAAAGACGCGACGCAGCGCCTCGCAGTTGAAGTACTGGCAGTCCCTGAGCTCAGCTGCCATGTTGGCAAAGTCCACATGGCTATCCTCCACACGGCGGGCAAAATAAACAGCCGAGTCCGGGTGCATGGGATGCGCCTCGTATTCCTGAGCAAAGGCTTCCAGGATTTCACCATGGGCCAGGGCATAACCTACGAGGTTGGCCACAGTTTCGGCGGATTCAGCATCCTCCACCTCATCCAGTAGCAGCACAATCATCTCCATGTTGTTCACCTTGAGCTCCATGGCTGCCTCGGCCATAACATTGGCCGGCTGCGGTTCTTTCATCAACGCGGCCAGAGAGGTGGCCGCAGGCAAAGCGGCAGAGCCGAGATAATCACATTGTTGCAAGGCTGCAATACACGCCACGGCCGATTCGCGCGCTTTCGTACAGCGCTGCACAAAGGATTGGGCATACTCGGCGCTCACGTCGGCATTGTTCTTCATCGCCCCCATGGCGGCATGCAAATCGCGGAGCATAAGAAAATCCACCGCCACACGCGAAGCGACAAAATCTGCATCTTTCACATCCTGCACCGTGGCGAGAGCCTCGGCCACATCTTCAAAAGCGGTGGCCATATTCTCCAGCTTTTGCTCAGCCTCCGTGAGCTCACGCTCAGCCCGGGCGCACAGTCCGACACACAGGAAGAGAACAGGTAATATAAAACGGAAAAGTTTAAGCATCAGGCAGAGCATAGCAAAGCCCACATGCAAAATCAAGCAACAAACACCGGAAGAACGAATGACTATGCACAATGTAAAAGATAAATTGAGGACCTCTGAAATCTCGCATCCGTCAGACAAATGGCGATTTGTGAGTTACGAGTTATGAATTTGAGGTTCCCCGCGGCTACGCTGCGGCAAACTTTGAGCCCCGCTTGCGGGGCGGCAGAACGTAGCCCCGGGTGCAGCCACGTAGTGGCGGAACCCGGGGTTGGGTGCAAAAATGATGAGGAGTCCGGGCAGCATCGCGACTGCGATGCTGTAGAGGACGGCAGATTGAACGGCGACGGGCGCTAGCCCAGAGCCGATTAGCGTGGATTTATCATATTGGAGATGAATGAACAAAAAACGAAAAACACGCTTATTCCACGTTCCTCGCTTCCGCTCCGGGCTAACGCCCTCTGCTATGTTTCTGCCGCCCTCCGCAGTGTCGCAGTCGCGACACCGTTACGGGCTCCCATTCATTTTTCTCACCCTACCCGGGG
>JAFYUJ010000022.1 GCA_017558555.1 Akkermansia sp. | reverse complement strand
TCAAGTACTTCAAGAACACAACACTGGGCATGGTAGGAATTTTCTCCTCCATGCTCAATGTTTTTCTGCCCTTTACTAATACTTTTCTCCGACTTCTCTTCTTCCTTGCGGGGCTCATTCCACAATTATTGCAGAAGAGCCGATTTTCCGCAAGGAGAGCTCCTTTTCTACACGTCCAAGGATGGTAAGGTGAAAATGGAGATTCGTGTAGAGGACGAAAGCATCTGGATGTCACAGCAGATGATGGCCGAGCTCTTTCAGACAACTAAACAGAATATCAGTCTTCATATAGCTAATATCGCACAATGCGGTGAGCTGCAAGAAGTGGGAACCGTCAAGGAATACTTGACAGTTCGAAAAGAAGGCAACAGGCAAGTTAAAAGAAAGGTTGTGTTTTACAATCTTGATTGGATTATTTCCGTAGGCTATCGAGTCAATAGTATACGCGGCACCCAATTCCGCATCTGGGCCACGCAGCAGCTGAGCGAACTAATGCGTAAAGGGTTTGTATTGGACAAGGAACGACTGAAGAATCCCCCCATTAAAGGAGCAACAGCGTTGCCGGATCATTTCGATGATTTGTTGGAACAGATACGCGATATTCGAGCCAGCGAACGTCGCATGTATCTGCGCATTCGAGAAATTTTTGCGCTTGCCGCAGACTACGAGCCCAACAATAAACAGACGAATATCTTTTTCAGTGCTATTCAGAATAAATTGCACTACGCCATTCATGGCCACACAGCAGCAGAGCTGATTATGCTTCGGGCTGACTCAACCGAGACCAACATGGGGCTTACATCTTGGCAACGAGATAGGGTACTCGCCACGGATGTGATAACCGCAAAGAATTACCTGCGCGAAGAAGAGATAGAAGCTTTTAATCGTCTCACCTCCATGTGTTTGGATTTTGTAGAGGATCGGGCTAAACAGCGCAAGCTGGTCTTCATGAATGAATGGGAAGAAGCAATCGACAGCCTTTTGAAACTCACCGGACGCGAAGTTTTGCAAGGAATAGCCTCTCGTTCCATGACTAATGCCCGCAAACACGCTCAGGAGCAATACCGTCTTTTCTGTGAGCGCCGCCGCGAGACTGCAGAACATCTGGCCGAACTGGAGCTACAAAAGCATCTGGAAGAAGAAATCAGGCAAATAAAGCCATAAAAAATGTTTCACCTGAAACTGTTTATATGCAGTACCTAGACGCATTAAAAGATGGATTCAACAGAAATAGAAAAAATTCATTATTATAGCATGGCCGCCGAAAGCAATCTTCAGCTTTCGGCGGCTGACAAGGAATTGCTTATAAAAAGCATAGAGAAAGAATTCCCGCGAAATCCCCTTCCTAAGCAAATTGTTCCTGATGATTTTATTGATTATTGCGATGATGTATCATTCTTAGAGTTATACGAAGACTGGAAATCTATCCCATATTATGAGCTTTGGTATGAACGTGCCTGTTTGACCTTTCTATTACCCCAAGGATTATTGTATATTTTACCGGCAATTCTTCATACAATGGTAAAAAGAGCATATAGTAGGGAGATAACTCATCGTCTCATTGGTGCAATCGCTTCAAAACCTGAAAAAAGTATGATTGTTACAAAAGAACAATACCAGCTTATTGATAAAGTATTGTTTCAGCCAGAGGAAGATATAGCTTTACATGCGGAGAATCGTTTCGATAAAGAGGATTGTTTCGGATACAATCTTTTTGAGCAAATTATCAAAGCTCGTCAAGGTTTCAAAGTTCTTTAGTATTTATGTGAGCACCTAATGTTAATATAATTTAAAAAGTTTGGGCTATTAGTGAATTCTGAAACCTCCAGCAACCCGTTATGAGATATGGCAAATTTCGGGGTAATTTTCAGAAAACGGGGTCAATTTTTGTAAGCTGTTTATATACAGTCTTTAGAGTTGCTAAAAATCACAGTCACAAAAAGGCTATTATGGGAGCGGTCGTAACCAAGACAAAATGGTAACGACCGCTCCTTTTTTGTACCTAGATTTCAGCGACTTATAAAGTCGCAACTCATAACGAAAAACGAACTTCCTGGGCTGATTTTGCATCCATTTTGCCCCCGTTTTGCAGCCAAAAGGGCTCGCTTAGACTCGTGCGGTTCCAGTCACATTACTCATCATCAGCTGTATATCCTGACGAAAAAAACTTTGTTTCGCACGCATGCACATCAATATGAGTTGTTTTGCATGAAATTAAAAATTTGCAAAACAATAGATTTTGTCTTGCATGAATGCATAACAAAAAGCGTTGTTTTGCATAAAACTTAAAATTTGATTGACAAAATACATCAAATACGCTAAACAAATACATACATGAGCAACACATACATACTTCCATACCTACCAATAAATACGTACAGTGTAGAACATTTATTCTCTGCATATGGTAAGGCAGGTAGAAGTCTAGCTCGTTTAGATGGCATGCTTAGTGAGAAGAGTTATGCAAATGTACTGCTCTCTCCTATGATGACCCAGGAAGCCGTATTGTCATCCAGAATAGAAGGTACGCGCTCAACCATTGATGAAGTGTATTCTCTGGAAGCCGGCGAAGAATCTACCGAAGCTCAAAAATTAGATGTTCAGGAGATTCTCAATTATCGTGAAGCGATGCGTTTTGCAACGCATAGTCTTAGAGATAGAGGGTTGACGCTGGGATTAATCAAAGAAATGCACGCTATCTTGCTTCAATCTGTGCGAGGTCAGAATAAGCACCCCGGATTAGTGAGGGATACTCAAAATTGGATAGGTACTCCGGGAAGCAGTATAGAGCAAGCGACGTATGTACCGCCATCGCCGGCAACAGTTGAAGCGTATCTGGAAAACTGGATAGAAAATGCTATGTCGGACGAAGTCGATCCGCTGTTGCAAAGTGGTATTCTTCATGCACAGTTTGAATTAATCCACCCGTTCCATGACGGCAATGGTCGAGTCGGGCGTTTGCTGATACCTCTTTACTTACACAGTAAGGGATTATTAGAACGTCCTGTATTTTACCTGAGTGAGTATTTCGAAGCGCACCGTGAGGAATATATTGATAGTTTAAATGCGTTGCACCAAGACCCGACGGCTTGGGAACCTTGGCTTTTGTTCTTTTTACGAGCAGTAGATGAACAAGCTCGTGAAAATATGCGCCGTGCTGCCGCCATGCAAAGATTATACAAGGAACTGCAAACTGAGTTCCCTAATGTTACGAATTCAGCTTCGTGCGGCTTATTATTAGATGCCATATTCGAAAGTCCCATTTTCAGTAAACCCATAATAAGTGCCCGCATCAATGAGGTTAATACCGCAACAGTACACCGCATGGTAAACTCTCTTCTGGATGCCGGGATTTTACACATACGAACAAATGGGGCCGGACGCCGCGCCGCCACCTATCAATTACGAGAATTATCTTTGATTGCGCAGGGGCTGCCTATTGAGCGTTTTGATTATTGACGTTGCTTATTCAAGATGAAAATCATCAGCTGGAATGCACAAGGGAAGTTCCGCGAGAAGTTTCCGGAAATCCGGAAGCTTTCGGGCGATATCTATATCATCCAGGAATGCGAGAATCCCTTGCATTGTCGTAACAGGGAGTACCGGGAATTCGCTGCAGGCGGGTTATGGTGGGGAGATAACAAGAATAAGGGCTTGGGCATTTTTGTAGCACCTCATGTCAGCATCGAGGATAACGAGTGGGAGCCTTTCTGCCTGCGACAATTTGCTTGCGTGCGTGTTAATGAGAGGTTTGATTTGCTGGCGGTTTGGACTAAGTTTCGCTATATAGAGGAGTACTATATATACCACCATCTGCATGCTGCGAAATATCACCCGCAAATGATAGTGATGGGAGATTTTAACAGCAATAAGCAATGGGATGGTAAGCCCGGCAGAGGGCAGCGCAATCATAGCTCCATCGTCCGGATGCTGGCGGATGTTGGATTGTGCTCCGCGTATCATCACCAACAGAAGGAGGAGCAAGGTAAAGAAAGCACGCCCACTTTCTTTATGCACCGTCATGCAGATAAGCCGTATCACATCGATTACGCCTTTGTTGCACCTGAGCGCATCCGAAATTGCTATATCGATACTTCTGCAAATTGGCTGACATTCTCCGACCATCGCCCTCTTGTATTGGAAATTGAAGATTGACATCCGATGGAATGATACAAAAAATAAACAAAAATAGTAAAGATGAAATATCCGGAAGGCGATGAAGTTAATGTTGGAGATGTCATTTGGACAAATGGTGGATGTAATATCCGCAGAGTTAGTCAGGTGTTATCAAATACAGAACTGTTGAAATCTGAGAGTGAAAACGAACCTGGTATTATGTGGGTTCGAAATATTAATCCATGTAGCTCTCCTGATATTTTTGGATTTGAGGCAGAAGCAGACTTTTCATATGAGGGAATTGGTAAGTTAACACAAAATGAACTTAAGCACATTGAATATTTATTTCGTACATTAGAATTACAGTTAAGTAAAAAAATATGGCATAATAAAAATTTATTATACTATCCTGTTTTCTATCGATTAAATGATACATTTAATTGGTTTATATTTTGTTACGATACATCAACAAACAAAGAGACATGTTATGAATTTCGAGAAAATGAAGAGAAGTTTTATATTCTTAATGATAAAAAATTGTGTCGAAAAATACGGTTAATGTAATCATTTTAATTGTATTGTGTACTTCCGTTACTCAAAAACGGTCCCCCTACTTGGGGCAACAAGTTCACCAGAAAGCAACACGTTTATCCCTAAATCTCCTCAATATGCTTCAATGAGAATGAGGGTATGCAATGTTAACACATTTTGCAAAGCTTTGATAACAAGTATTTTTAAAACTTTCTGCAACCCGTTATGAGATATGGCGAATTTTAGGGCAATTTTCAGAAAACGGCATCAATTTTTGTAAGGCGTTTATACACAACGCATCGGATTTGCTAAAAATCACGGTCACAAAAAGGCTATTATGGGAGCGGTCGTAACCGAATAAAAATGGTAACGACCGCTCCTTTTTTGTGCCTTGATTTCAGCGGGTTATAAAATAGCAACTCATAACGCAAATCGGACTTCCCTCGCTGATTTCGCATCTATTTTGACCCCGTTTTGCAGCCAAAAGGACTCGCTTAGACTCGTGCGGTTCCAGTCACAAAAGAAAAACAATCAGACTTGAGTGGGTGACAGCTATATGATAAACTTTTCCCGCTCTTCCGCCACCACACGTCTGGTGGGTGGCCATGTCACCTCTCAGCGGGGAGTATCCCAGCCCTGTCCGCTGAAGTGATGTGTCCGTAAGGGTACGGAACAACAGAGAACTAGGTTGGAGGAGAATCGACTATGAACTACCGTATCATGGTTGAGCTGATTATGCTCATCTTACAGGCGATATTGTTTGTCATGAACTTTATTCGCTGAGCCTAATCGGCACCGTCCGGTGGGGGTGACTCCCCCTCCGGACACCTCCATGTATAACTCAACAGGATTTTTCAAAACAAAACATTGACTTTTTAATGAAAAGTTCTATAATGAGGTCATCAGGAAACGGTAGTTCTGATAAACAATTCTCCTGAAACGCTCCCGCCTAGTCACCGGGGGCGTTTCTATTTACCCCCTTGTGAACTTGTTAATAAGAATCCCCAACTGGAATTCAGGTGTTCCCTCGGGGATAACGAGGGTCTTGTTGCCGCGCTTCACCAGCTCCACTTTGGGGGCATGGCCGATGAGCTCATAAATTACATCAAGAGAATGAGAGGACGTAATGTTAACGCATTTTATAAAGTTTTGATAACAAACGTTTTCTGAAACCTAACGCAACCGTTATGAGTCGAGCCGAATTTCGGGGCAATTTTCAGAAAACAGTATTATTTTTTATAAACCATTCATACACAACACATCAGAGATTTTTTGCTTGTACTCATATATTCATCGTTGTACAATGGATAACCATGTTTTCCGTCATCACACGTTGCACCCGGAGCCGGGGGTATTATTTATGGCTTTCGTTGCTGATGGTGCCGATACACGCGTTGCAGTGGTGGCTGTCCGGCTTATTGGTACCGGATGAGATGCCAACGGAGCTGATGATGGCGGTCTCATTGGTCATCTTTGGTTTTCCGGCCATTGTGTGCTGCGTGTTGCATTTATGGGTGAGGCACGCAGCGCTGCTGAGCTGGGGAAGCCTGTGGGTGTGCGTGCTGCTGCCCTTGGTGGCGGGTATCCTCACTACTTTTGGGGCCATCAAGCTCGGTGTTACCCACTCCGGCAGCATGGCGAGCATCGTTGTGGTTCTCTCTGCCATCGCCAACCTGATATTCAGCATCCTGCTCCTCTCGGTGCGGGGGTTCATGCAAGCCCTGACAGAGCCCAAGGGCTTTTTCCGATAAGCGCGGGGTGGCAGCTGCGGGGCCTCTGCGCGCAGGGGCTTTGTCTGCTCCACGAACTCTTCATTGCAGAAAAAAGTCATGTTGCGGGGATACTCCAACTCCACACCCTGCGGGACGGTCAGTCCCTTGGCAAAAGTATCACCGGAGCCGGCAACTTCAGCAGCGTTCTCCACATGCAGCCATGCTAACACATTAGCACCCTGACCTCAAGGCAAAATCATTTTTGTTAAAAAGAAGCCACAGCTGCACCGCTGCCGCACCCCCGGCCGCCTTGCCACCCGGAAAAAAAGCGACCAACCCGGCCCGGGAGATAAATTTGCAAATCTTCCTTTCCAACGGGGCGGGCATGTGCTACAATCGGCGCGCAGGCGTATGAGCAACATCATCACAGAAGGACAGGGGAACATACCGGGACAACCGGTGGTGATGATACCAAACCGCACCGATATAAACGTGGTGCAGGCTTTGGAGAAAGCGCTGGGCAGCAATGCCATCTGCTGGTTGATTGAGGCCAATCACCGCCCTGATGCCGAGGTGATGAACTACCTGAACAAGCCCGGCACACGCGGCATGCAGTGCGCAGTGGGGCGCATGACCAAGGAGCAGATAGCCAACCAGATACGCCAGGCGCTGGAATATGGGCTGCATGTGGTGCTGCTTTCCGGGCGCCCGGGGCAGCAACCCGCCACCATCGGCGATGTACCGGCAGAAATTCTCACCATGTTGGATGACACCCCGCTGCCGGCCATGCCGGTCTATGCCGGCATGTACAACAACAGCTATGTGGAGGCCATCACCACCACTGCCCCCTACGATACGCTGCACCTGCAATTCATGCCCCTGCTCAAGGCGGGCAAAGCGCTGGGCGCGCGCATCATCTGCGCCTGGGCCGAGGCCTCGGCCACGCAATTTGCCCAGCACCCGCTGCTCAAGACAGCATCTCTACCACAAATTTTGCTGCGCAGCCTGGCAGAACACCAGGAATCCACCATCATCGACGGCGTGGATGACACGCAGCTGAGCTACGGCAAGCTGCTGCTGCTGGCGCTCATCTTCTGCCGCCGCATCCGCAAGCTCACCAACAACAGCCGCCTGGGCATCATCCTGCCGCCGGGCAAATTGGCCACCATTGCCAATGTGGCCTGCCTGCTGGCCGGTGTCACCCCCGTCAACATCAATTACAACGCCAACGAGGCCACCTTCCGCAACCAGTGCGAGCGCGCCTGCATCACCCGTTTCATCACAGAGCAGCGCTTCATCCTGAAACAGCAGCAATTTGCCTGGCCGCGCCAGCGCGACCTGGTGCTCATCGACCGCGAGCTGAGCAACCTGAGCCCCACCCGCCTGACAGCCCTGCGCACACTCATGCAGGTGCTCTCCCCCGAGCGCATCGCCAAATGGCTGCAACTGCCCGAGGAAGCCGCCGGAGAGGATGCCGGCGTCCTCTTCTCCAACAGCATCGGCGATGTGGCCAAGGGCGTGGCACACACGCACAGCATGCTGCTGGCCGGTGTGCTCCAAATGCAGAGCCGCCTGCAATTGGCCCCGCGTGAGCGCATTCTTTGCACCGCACCGCTCTACACCCCCATCGGCCTGGTGGGCGGTTTGCTCCTGCCTCTCATCTGCGGGTGCGACATGGTGACCTACCCCACCCCAAACACACCCAAGCGCATCTGCCAGCTGGCACACAACTACGGCGTGGCCATGGCCTGTTTCACCCCGGCGCAATTGCAGCGCCTGCTGAGCCATGCCGCCCCGGCCACCTTTGCCTCCACCCGCTACCTGTTGGTGAGCGATGAAAAACTGTCGGCCGAGCTGGCGCGCCGCGCCAGGGCAGAGTTCAACCTGAACCTGCTGGAGGCCTATACCCTGAGCGAGACCGCCGGTGCCGTGGCTCTGTGCATGCCCGCCCCCGCCGCCGCACCGGGCACCCCGTACAGCATCCCCGGCGGCAAACCCGGCACCGTGGGTGCCCCCCTGCCCGGCATGGCCGTGCGCATCACCGATACTGCCAAGGACGATGTGGTGCTCCCCCCCTCCTCCCTGGGCTGCGTATGGCTGCAAGGTCCGGCTGTGACCACCGGCTACCTCTCCAACAAACCGGATGCCGCCCAATGCATGCGCGGCAAGTGGTTCCGCACGGATGATGTGGGCATGCTGGATGCCGATGGCATTCTGACCATTTGCGGGCGCCGCGAGCGCTTCTCCAAGATAGATGGCAAGATGGTCTCCCACATCATGGTGGAAGATGCCCTGCGCACCGTGCTCAAGACCAACCCGGCAGATGAGCGCCGCCCGCTGGCCATTGTGGGTGTACCCGGACCGCATGGCGAGCGCCTGGTCATGCTCTCCACCCTGCACAAGGTAGTCAACGCACACGATGCACTTACCGTGCGCTACGCTCTCACCAACGCGCACTACCCCTCCTTCTGGGCCCCGGAAAAAATCATCGCTGTGCCGGCCATTCCCACCTTGCCCAACGGCAAGCTCGACTACGCCCGCTGCTACCATGGTGTCTGCCAGGCGCTGGGCATCTACCCCAAGTAAGACCCCTCCGCCATGCCCGACTGCCCCCAACTCCCCCGCGTACCAGTCCCACCCCCGGTGCCCACGCTTCCGCAATCGGGGCAGATGCAGCCGCCTCCGATTCCGACCTCTGCCCGCATCGCACCGGCTCCTCCCATCCCGCCGGTGCCCATGCCCCCCGTGTCCACCCCGCCACCGGCTCCGCCCCTCCCCCCTGTAGAGCAGGCTCCCCCGCCCGCCCCGCTGCCACCGAGTGGCGGCACCTCCTTCATGTCGAACATCCTGGCCGGGATGCGGGATTCCACCCCCCTGACGGATGCGGACATCCCCTGCTTCGATGATGAAGAATTGCTCTGCAACATTGCCCCGCGCGAGCTGCCGCCCGGCCACGTGCTGCAACGCTACCGCATCATCAAGGTACTGGGTGCGGGTGGCTTCGGTATCACCTACCTGGCGTGGGATGACCTGCTGCAGCGCAAGCTCGTCATCAAAGAACATTTCCCCGATATGCTCTGCGAGCGCCGCGGCACCACGCTCAACCTGGAGCTGCGAGACCCCGACCGCGCCGACACACACGCCTGGGCACTCAACAACTTCCGCAAAGAAGCCCGCCTGCTGGCCACCCTGCGCCACCCCCATATCCCGCGTGTCTACACCTGGATAGAGGCGCACAACACCTCGTACTACACCACAGAGTTCATCGAAGGCCCCTCGCTCGCCCACATCGCGGCAGACTACGCCGCCCGCGGCAAGCGCCTGCCCCAGGCCGGGCTGTATGCCACCCTGGTGCGCTTGCTGGACACGCTGGACTACCTGCACGAGCGCGAGCTGCTGCACCTGGACATCAAACCGGACAACATCCTCATCACCCACCAGGGGCTTCCCAAGCTGATTGACTTTGGCGCTGCACGCGAAGCCGCCGGCAACATCATCCCCGGCTCCATCGTGGAATCTACCGGCTTCAGCCCCGCCGAGCAATTCGCCTACAGCAATGGGCTGGGCCCCTGGAGCGATATTTACGCCCTGGGTGCCACGTTCTACTACATCATCACCCAGGAATGCCTGCCCGGCGGCCGCAAGCGTGAGCTGCATGATGAAACAGTCCCGCTGGCCTCGCGCCCGGAGCTCACCGCCTGCTACCACCCGCAGTTCCTGTCCAGCATTGATCGGGCCATCCGCCCCGCCCCCAACGACCGCTATTGCAACGCTGCTCATTGGCTGGCAGACCTCCGCGCTCCCCTCTCCCGCGAAGTCTGAACATCATGACCTGCGAAGCAGACATGATTTTGGCTTGCAAATGCTTCAGAAATTTCCTAGAGTTGGCTCGTGCATCAAATAGCTTTCAACGAAATCAGCGCGGCTGAACTGTCCGTGATTCCCTCTGCCGAGCAATTGGAACTCTTTGCCGGTTTCCAGGTGAGCGAAGAATTCCTCAACGGCGAAAAGGAAGATCCCCGCTTTGGCGTGGTCGAGCGCGATGGACGCCGCATCTTCCGCTATCGTTCCGGTGAATACCGTGTGTATTTCACCATGCAGGATGGCGCCGTGATGGTTCAGCGCGTCCTTCATGCCGATTCTCTGGCAGACTTTCTCTTCCGCTCGGGTATGGGCTCGGAAGACCAGAAGCTGAGCAAATCCCGCTCCTTCTGGAGCCTGATCGAGGCCGGCGAGAAAGCCGCCCGCAAGTAAAGCCGGGGAGGAGACCAAGCCATGGGGCATCTGCTGGCCAGTATATGGCACATGCCGGGGCGCGTTGCAGCCGTAGCGGGGGTGACATTCACCCAGCTGGTGCGCATGCGCCTTTTTTTGGTATTAGCCGTCTTTGCCACAGGCTTTCTGGCGCTGCAATTCATCCCCTATCAGGAGCACATCGGCGTTGAGTTTCGCGGTGTGCAGCAGCTGCAGCTCATCAAAGATGTGGCTGTGGGTTGCATGCAAATGTTCGGCCTTTTTTTCTGTGTAGCCGCCACCGCCCTGCTCATTCCGCGCGACACGGAAGATCGCATCCTCTACACCATCCTTTGCAAGCCCGTCCCCCGTTTTGATTACCTGCTGGGCAAAGTATGCGGTGTGCTGGGGCTGCTGATGGTCATGCTGGTGTTCATGGATGGGCTCATGAGCCTGCTGCTCTGGGTGCGCGAAAGCTCGCTGGCGGCGGAGCTCACCGCCACCCTCACCGCCCAGGGCTACTCTGCGACGGATTCACAACCCTATCTGGACCAGGTATACTCCGCCGGCAACACCTGGGAGACCCAGCGCGGCATCCTGGCCATGTTCCTGGGCTTCGCCGTACTCACCAGCCTCACCATGCTCATCTCCAGCTTCACCAGCGGCACCATCGTGAGCATGATTTTTGCACTGGGTGGCTACTTCATCGGCATGTTCCAGGAGCAATTCTTCCATGCCCTCTCTGCCGGGGATGGGCAGGCCGGTGTCAGCCCCTTCATGCAGCATGCGGCGCAAGTCTTTGCCGTCATCCTGCCGGATTTCAGCCTCTTCACCATCGCAGACACCGCCTCTGCCGGTGCACCGCTCACCTGGGCGCTGCTGGGCAGTCTGGCGCTGATAGCGGCCGCCTACATGCTGCTGCACCTGCTGGTAGCCACCTGGATTTTTGCGCACAAAGAGTTCTGATGATGAATGATGAGCTTCACCGCCGCGCCGCCCGGGGAGATGCCCAGGCCTGCCTGCACCTGGCCAAGCGACTCTTCCGCGGCAGGGGAGAGGCCCGCAACTACGAACAAGCCGTACAATACCTGGACACCGCCGCGCGCGCCGGCTCGGCAGATGCCCTCTACCAACTGGCCAAATGCTACCTCAAAGGCATCGGCTGCGTGAAAGATGCTGTAGGCGGCGTGAGCTGCCTGGAACAAGCCGCCGCCCTGGGCCACGCCACAGCCGCCCTGAAGCTGGGTGAATGTTTTGAAAAAGGCCACGGTGCCCCCGCCAGCTCCGAACTGGCTGCCTATTGGTACCGCAAAGCCGCTGTCCTGGGGGCTGAAGACGCAGCGAGCCAGGCACTCTCGCGCCTGGCTCAGCAAATGTAACACTAAACTTGATGGGGCTGCCGCATCACTGCTTGAGCGCATCCACACAAATGGCGGACCAGGTCTCCAGGCGCTCATACAGCGGGCCGGCCAGCTCATCGAGCGTGCGGAACTCCATGGAGGCCAGCTTCTTCTCCAGCGGCTTCACATCCGGGCTATCCAGCTCAAAGCGGTGCACCACCCCAAAATGCACAGAGCCCACCTCGTTGGTGTCATCGTTGATGACAGCGTAGAGCTCTTGCTTCGCCTCGCCGGAGAAGCTGATTTCCTCGCGAATCTCGCGCTCCACCCCGGCCAGGTAAGTCTCCACATTGTCGGCCAGGCCATCCACCGGGTTGATGTGCCCGCCAATGCCCAGCGACATCTTATCATGCAAGCGGGCCTCGCCGCCCTTGGACGTGCGGGAATAGGCCAGCACCTTGCCCTGGTAGCAGAAGATGGCGTAGGCGATGATTTGCTTGAACTGGGGACTTTCCTCTGCCAGTTCGCGGTCCATGTAATGCGCCACACCCGGCTTCATGAACGCCGCCAGATAATCCTGCGGATTCATGCGCACGCCATTGAATGCGCCCACAGCTTCGAATGCCGCGCGCGGCACCACCAACACCTGCTCTCCATCATACTTGGACATGCCCCCACTCTACCTTATATCTCCCCAAAGGTCAAGCGGAAGTAAAAGTTGGGCATCTCTCAAAACTCGCCATCCGTCAGGCAAATGGGGATTTGTGAGTTACGAGTTACGAATTTGAGGTTCCCCGCGGCTACGCTGCGGCAAACTTTGAGCCCCGCTTGCGGGGCGGCAGAACGTAGCCCCGGGTGCAGCCACGCAGTGGCGGAACCCGGGGTTGGGTA
>JAFYUJ010000021.1 GCA_017558555.1 Akkermansia sp. | reverse complement strand
TCACGCTATTGCTCCGCTGCGTGGTCATGCCCGCTGCAGGTGTCAGGGTCATGCTTGTGCTCCGCGGCGTGGTCATGCCCGCTGCAGGTGGCAGGGTCATGCTTGTGCTCCGCGGCGTGGTCATGCCCGCTGCAGGTGGCAGGGTCGTGTTTGTGCTCCGCGGCGTGGTCATGCCCGCTGCAGGTGGCGGGGTCATGTTTGTGCTCGGCGGCGTGGTCATGCCCGCTGCAGGTGGCAGGGTCGTGTTTGTGCTCGGCGGCGTGGTCATGCCCGCTACAGGTGGCGGGGTCATGTTTGTGCTCCGCAGCAGAGCAAGTAAGTGCGAGGGCGCACAGGGTCAGAAAAGGAAGTTTCATGGCTGATAGAAGGGATTGATGTATTGCAGTTTGGTTTGGATGCCAAGGAGCGTACCCAGGCAATCAAGGTAGCTCATGCGGCGTTGAAAAATCTCGTGGCGAGCATCGGCCAGGGCCGGCAAGGATGTTTCACCCAGTTGGAAGAGCTGCTCTTGCCGGCGACCGGTTTCCTGCAAGCTCTGCAAGCGGGTATACTCTGTGCGGCAATGCTCCGCAGCCAATTTCTGGCGGGCTGTGAGAGCCGACACGTCCTGCTGCATTTTGCGCCACAGGGCGATGGTGTCGTGGTGTTTCACCTCGCGCGCGCCACTTGCCTTGGCAATGCCTTGGCGGTTGCGGTTCCAGAGCGGCAAGCTCATTTCCACCCCGATGCCAATCTTATTGTTGCCTTCCTCTCGCGTAAGCGATGGGCCGATACGCAAATCCGGGTATTGCTTGCGAATTTCGCTGCGCAGCTCTGTCTCGCTGGCACCGTAGGAAGCCAGCATGGAGTGCAGCTCCGGGCTCTCCAGCAGTTGCTCCACGGTGGGAGGCGTAACGAGCCCCGGCACCCCGGCGGGCAAGGAACCTTCCAGCTCAATCTCACCAACAGCAGGGTGCAAACCGAGACGGCTGATGAGCTCATGCCGCTTGGCGAGGTGCTCATTCTCCAGCTCCTGGCTTTCTTTCATGGTATCATTGTAGCGCTGGCATGAGGCTTGGTAATCGCTCAGCTCTACCTCACCCAGGCTATACAGGCGGTCGATGGTTTGCTTTTCCTGCTTCACCTGGTCCAGTCGGCGGCGAATCATCTCCTGCTTGGCGTGGATGACGAGAATATCATAACGCAATATCTCCAAATCCGACAGGAAGGTGCGCTCCTGAGCACGCATGCTCCAGTAATCAGCCTCGGTGTACTGCTCTGCAATGGTGCGAGCCAGGGAGGGAAGCCCCGTCACCGGAATGGAGAGCGAGGGGCCGATGGAGTTATTGTTGAAGTTTTCTCGCAAGACGCGCACACCCTCGACAGAGAGGGAGGGGTCTTCCCACAGCCCGGCATAGCGGGAGGCCTCCGTTTCGGCGGCATACGAAAGGCGGGCTTTGTTCAAATCCGGGTTCAGCAGAAGGCCAATGCTGCGCATGCTGCCCTGACTCATGCTGCTACCGGGCGGGCACAGCCGGGTGGACACCATGTACCACTCTGTGCCATCGCGGTTCAAATCCACGGGAGACGGCTTGTATACCGCACAGGAAGCAAGCAGGAGAGCCGCGCAGATTGTTGTGAAAAATGTTGTTCGCATAAATGAATGGTTGTAAAAATTTGTTGATTGGGGGGAAATAAAAGCCACGGCACCATCCTTTGGCGGGTGGCGCAGGGCGAAAAACTTATTCAGGCTTCAAATCAACAACGGCAGCTGCATGGGCAATGGCGGTATCCGCCACCGCTCCGGCAAGTGGGCAAACATGGCTCTGGCAGCCGACGGGGCACGGGGCGCAAACAAAAGATGATGCGCCGCTACAAGGTGCAACACAGGGGGCTGGGAAAGGCGGGGACGCTCTGCGCGCTCACCTCGCACAGCAATCAGTTGGTGCTGATGGGTGCGCCCGTGATGGTGATGGCACTCTCCCTGTTCGTGGTGAGCACAAGCATGTTCCACAGCCATACAGGTGCCGTGTGGTGCATGCGCCGCATGTTCGCATGAGTGTGCGCACACCCCACGGCATGTCATCAGCGACAACATGCACAGGACTAATACGCACCAAGCGAAGCGGCGAAACTTGCTCATCATCTGCGCTCATTTTACATGAAGCGCTTGCAGATTGTCAAGGCGTATTTGCCTTGAAACAACCGCCTCACGCAGGCAAGAAAATACCCGGCTGATCCTGCGACCAGCCGGGTAGAATGATGTGTGAATATTCAGGAGTGACGCTTTAGTCGTCGGAACCGACACTGATGGCATCATCCACCGGGCCCATGTCATCATCCATGTCGTAGGTGGCACGGGGGATGGGGGTAGCACCGGGGGCGGGTTCCACCACGATGTTGCGATACTTGTTGAAACCGGTACCGGCGGGGATGAGGTGACCCAGGATGACGTTTTCCTTGAAGCCCTCCAGCGTATCAACCTTGCCCAGGGTAGCAGCCTCGGTAAGCACGCGAGTGGTATCCTGGAAGGAAGCGGCGGAGATGAAGGAATCCGTCTTGAGGGACGCCTTGGTGATACCCAGCAGGATGGGCTCGCTCTCGGCGGGGCGGCCATTCATGCTGACAGTCTCCTTGTTGATGCGAGTGAGGGTGGTGCGATCCACCTCGTCGCCCCAGAGGAGGCCCGTATCGCCGGGGTCCTTGACGCGCACCTTGCGAAGCATCTGGGAAACGATGATTTCGACGTGCTTGTCGTTAATTTCCACACCCTGCACACGGTACACCTGCTGCACCTTATTGACGAGGTGTTCCTGCAGGGCTTCCTTACCGCAGATGCGGAGGATTTCATCGGAAGCTTCGGAACCGTCGGACAGGGGTTCACCAGCGCGAACGTAGTCACCATCATGCACGATGATGTGGCGGTCCATGGGCACCAGGTGCTTGCAGGAAATGGCGCCATCGTTCTCGTCGCGTTCTTCCATGCGGGAGGAGCGGCGGCGGCTCTTGCCGGCAGCCTCGCGGGCTTCGGCATCGCGATAGATAGTCACGACCTTCTTGCCGCGAATCATGGCGTCCTCGATGGTCACGATACCATCCATTTCGGCCAGGGTGCAGGTATCCTTCGGGCGGCGAGCTTCGAAGAGCTCGGCCACACGGGGAAGACCACCGGTAATGTCGTTCGTCTTCTGAATCTTGCGGGGGGTCTTGGCAATCGGCGTACCGGCAGAAATCTTCTGCTTGTTGTTGACGGCCAGGTATGCACCCGTGGGGATGGGGAACATCTTGGGCTTGTCCTTATCGGTACCGGGCTTGCCGGTGTGCACGATGATACAGGGAGCGAGGTCCTGACGGTGGTCGATGATGACGGTCGTACCCTTACCGGATTCGGTGTGACCGGCTTCGGTGCGGCAGGTAATACCCTCAATCATATCGCGGAACTCAACCGTACCACCGATATCGGAGATGACCGGAATGGCGAAGGGATCCCATTCAGCGATGAGCTGACCGGCTTCGATATCCTGACCATCCTTGACGTGCAGCGTAGCACCCATGGTGAGCTGGTAGGATTCCTGTTCCTTGCCCTCGGCATCGTACACCTTCACGCTGCCGTTCTTGCACAGCACCACCATGTTGCCGTTTTCGTCTTCAACGCAGCGAGCACGCAGGTTTTCGTCGTAAATGACGCGACCGGTGGTCTTGGCGATGAATTCGGGGCGGCTGGTGGAGGCAGAAGCCGTACCACCCACGTGGAACGTACGCATGGTCAGCTGAGTACCGGGTTCGCCGATGGACTGAGCTGCGATGATACCCACAGCTTCACCCACCTTCACGCCCTTGCCGGTAGCCAGGTTGAGGCCGTAGCACTTGGCACAGCAACCGCGGGAGAGTTCACAGGTCAGCACGGAGCGAACCTTCACCTTCTCGATACCCACGCTCTCAATCTTCTTGGAAGCTTCGTCGGTGATGATTTCGTTGCGAGCCACGATGACTTCCTTGGTCATCGGGTCGAGGATGTCATCACAGGTCACACGGCCATAGATTCGGGTGGCAAGGGATGCGATTTCGTCCTCACCGTCATAGATGGCAGTCATGGTGATACCTTCTTCGGTACCGCAGTCTTCCTCACGCACGATGACGTCCTGAGCCACGTCCACGAGCTTACGGGTCATGTAACCGGAGTCAGCGGTCTTAAGAGCGGTATCGGCCAGACCCTTACGGGCACCGTGGGTGGAAATGAAGTATTCCAGCACGGAGAGACCTTCACGGAAGTTGGAGGTAATGGGGCGTTCGATAATTTCACCGGAGGGCTTAGCCATCAGACCACGCATACCGGAGAGCTGCTTAATCTGAGCCTTGTTACCACGAGCGCCGGAGTCCACCATCATGTAGAGGGGGTTGGCCACGTTGGAGCCGTCATTGTATTCCAGCTTGGTGTAGAGTTCCTTCTGGATGGCGTCCGTTGTGGAGGACCAGATATTCACCACCTTTTCGTAGCGTTCGCCGTTGGTGATAAGACCTTCCTCATACTGCTCGGTCACCTTGGTCACCTGCTCGTAGGCATCGGCAATCACCTTATCCTTGTTCTCGGGCACCACCATGTCTACGATACCGATGGAGCAACCGGAGCGGGTAGCTTCCTTATAACCGAGAGACTTGAGGGCATCGAGCGTTTCCACCGTCTTCTGCTGGCCGCAGGTCTGGTAGCAGCGCCAGATGATTTCACCCAGCTGCTTCTTGCCCACGTTGCGGTTGATGTAACCGATTTCGTTGGGCCAGATTTCGTTGAATCGCACGCGACCGGCCGTTGTGACGATGGTCTTGCGGTTGACGTTCTCCTGGTTGTAAGAGAGGCGGTCAAATTCCTTACCGGTCTTACCGTAGTCGGGGTTCTTGAGGCGAATCCATTCGTGGTAGCCAATCTTGCGGGCTGCGATAGCGAACTCCACTTCAGAGATGGACTCGAAGAGGGGCAGCAGGTTCTGGCGATCCTCATTTTCCTTCACTTCCTTGGCGCGGGTGTGCGTCAGGTAGTAGGAACCAAGAATGATATCCTGGGAGGGGGTGCTGATGGGCTTACCGGAAGCAGGAGAGAAGATATTGTTGGGAGCCAGCATCAGGAGGCGGGCTTCCAGCTGGGCTTCCACGCTCAGGGGCACGTGCACAGCCATCTGGTCACCGTCGAAGTCAGCGTTGTAACCGGTACAAACGAGCGGGTGCAGACGGATAGCGGAACCTTCAATCAACACAGGCTCGAAAGCCTGAATGGACAGACGGTGCAGCGTAGGAGCACGGTTCAGGAACACGGGGTGGCCCTTGGACACTTCTTCCAGGATGTCCCAGACGAAGGGTTCCTTACGGTCAATCATCTTCTTGGCGGAGCGCACGGTGTGCACGTAGCCAAGTTCCTTGAGGCGATGAATGATGAAGGGTTCGAAGAGGGAAAGAGCCATCTTCTTGGGCAGACCGCACTGGTTCATGCGCAGGTTCGGGCCAATCACAATCACGGAACGGCCGGAGTAGTCCACGCGCTTACCAAGCAGGTTCTGACGGAAACGGCCACTCTTACCCTTGAGCATATCGGACAGGGACTTGAGGGGGCGGTTGCCGGCACCCGTCACGTGGCGGCCATGGCGACCATTGTCGAAGAGGGCGTCCACCGCTTCCTGGAGCATGCGCATTTCGTTGCGCTTGATGACTTCAGGCGTCTGAAGAGCGGCAAGTTCCTTAAGACGGTTGTTACGGTTGATGACGCGGCGATAAAGGTCATTGAGGTCACTGGTAGCGAAACGGCCACCGGGCAGCGGCACAAGGGGGCGCAGGTCCGGGGGAATCACGGGCAGCACGGTCAGCACCATCCATTCGGGCTTGCAACCGCTGCTCAGGAAACCCTGGGCGAGCTGCAGGCGCTTGGCCAGCTTGCGCTTATTCTGCTTGGAGTTGGTCTTCTCCATCTCCTGGCGCAGTTCGTCGATGAGGGCGGGCAGATCCACCGTGGCAAGGAGGCGCTGAATAGCAGCTGCACCCATGCCGGCTTCGGGGGCATCATCACCATAGTCATCCATGAGTTCATCATACTGCTCCTCGGTGATAATCATACCACGCTCGATGCCGTTGACACCGCGGGGATCGATGACGATGTAATCCTCATAGTAAATCACACGCTCCAGGTCGCGGGCGGTCAGGTCAAGCATGAGACCAATGCGGCTGGGCATGCACTTGTAGAACCAGATGTGGGTGACAGGCACGGCCAGCTCGATGTGGCCCATGCGCTCGCGGCGCACGCGGGCGCTGGTCACTTCCACGCCGCAGCGGTCGCACTTCATCCCCTTGTTCTTGGCGCGCTTGTAGCGGCCACAGGAGCATTCCATGTCGCGGGTGGGGCCGAAGATACGTTCGCAGAAGAGGCCACCCTTTTCCGGCTTGAACGTACGGTAGTTGATGGTTTCCGGGTTTTTAACCTCGCCGCTGGACCAGCGCTGGATGTCCTCCGGGCTGGCAACGGTAATGCAAACCTGGTCGAAGTTCTTAGGCTTCTCGTTGTTAAAGTCGTTGAAAGACATATCGGTGTTAGTGTTTGAAGGTTTGATTGCTGCCTGCACCTGCAGAGCACATGCAGGCAGCGGTTACAGGTTTACATATCGGAATCGTCTTCGTCCTCGTCGTCTTCCATTTCCAGCTCGTCGGCATCATCAACGTCATCGAAATCATCGAAGTCATCGTCATCGTCGAAGCTGTCGGTGTCGTCATCGTCCAGACCCTCGCCATCAGCAAGCAACTGGAAGAAGTCGTCCGTCGTCTGCGGAGCATTTTCGAGGTCCTTCTTCTCCAGCGGCTGCACATTGAGGCAGAGTGCCTGCATTTCCTTAATGAGCACGTTGAAGGATTCAGGAGTACCGGCTTCCAGGGAGTTGTCACCACGCACGATGTTCTCGTAGATGCGGGTACGGCCCTGAACGTCGTCGGACTTGACGGTGAGAAGTTCCTGAAGGGTGTAGGCGGCGCCGTATGCTTCCATAGCCCACACTTCCATTTCACCGAAACGCTGGCCACCGTGCTGAGCCTTACCACCAAGGGGCTGCTGGGTCACGAGGGAGTACGTACCCACGGCACGAGCGTGCACCTTATCATCCACCAAGTGGTTCAGCTTGAGCATGTAGGTGTAGCCTACCACCACGGGGTAGTGGAAGTATTCACCGGTGAGACCGTCGATGAGGCGGCTCTTACCGGCCACGCTGCCATCCTTGCCATCGCCTACCCAGGTGAAACCGTCCACCTTCTTGGCTTGGCTCATGTAGTCCCAAATCTTACCTTCGTCAATACCGTCGAACACGGGGGTAGCCACCTTGAAGCCGAGGGCCTTGGCAGCCACACCAAGGTGAGCTTCCAACACCTGGCCCACGTTCATTCGGGAGGGCACACCCAGGGGGTTCAGGATGATATCCACCGGGGTACCGTCTTCCAGGTAGGGCATGTCTTCCACCGGGAGCACGCGAGAGCACACACCCTTGTTACCGTGACGGCCTGCCATCTTATCGCCCACGCCCAGCTTGCGCTTGGTGGCGATGTAGACCTTCACTTCGGTCACCACGCCGGGGTCCATCTCAGCACCGGCTTCAATCTGGTCGAGTTTGCGATCGCGCTCTTCATCGAGATCATCGAAGCGGGAAGTATAAGCGTTGATGATTTCAAAAATCTGGTTGCGAACGGGGCTTTCGTTCATCTCGATTTGATCGTGATAAACAGCGAGCTTGCGCAGCAGAGTCTTGGTAATCTTGCGATTGGCCGGGATGATGATTTCATTGGAGCCGGCGCGGGTCACTTCCAGCGGAATCTTTTCGCCGAGGAGGCGGTCGGAGAGGCGGCTGGTGAGCTGCTCGATAAGGGCATCCTTATCGCGGGCATACTCAATATCCACCTTCTTGCGCTGCTTCTGGCTTTCCTTCTCGATGTCCACAGCAGGTGTACCGGGAGCGGCAGAACGCACCACACGCACGTCCATCACCACACCATGGGTGCCCGGGGGCACGCGCAGAGAGGTATCCTTCACATCAGCGGCCTTTTCACCGAAGATGGCGCGCAGCAGGCGTTCTTCGGGTGCAAGATCCGTTTCGCTCTTGGGCGTAATCTTACCCACAAGGATATCGCCGGGCTTCACTTCAGCACCGATACGCACCACACCATCGCTACCCAGGTTGCGCAGAGCGTCATCGCCTACGTTGGGGATATCGCGGGTGATTTCTTCCGGGCCAAGCTTCGTGTCGCGAGCTTTTTCCTCGAATTCTTCGATATGAATGGAGGTGTAGGCATCTTCCTGCACCAGACGCTCGGAGATGATGATGGCGTCTTCGAAGTTGTAACCATACCAGGACATGTACGCGACCAGCACGTTGCGGCCCAGAGCCAGCTCGCCACCATCGGTACAGGGACCATCAGCCAGCACATCACCGGCCTTCACCACGTCACCGCGGGAGACGATGGGCTTCTGGTTGATGCAGGTGGAGGCGTTGGAGCGCATGAACTTGCGCAGCTGGTAGACATAGATGCCCTTGTCGGGGTCGGTCTTGACGCTTTCGGGGTCGCTCAGCCAGCGCTGGGCGCTCACGGGGAGCTCGCCATCGAGCGTTGTGACGATGTACTCGGCAGTAGCAGAAGCCACCACACCGGGAGCCACGGCGCAAACCACAGCGCAACTATCGCGTGCGCACTTGGCTTCGATACCGGTACCCACAAGCGGAGCCTGATTCACCATCAACGGCACACCCTGGCGCTGCATGTTTGCACCCATGAGTGCGCGGTTGGCGTCATCGTGTTCCAGGAAGGGAATAAGACCGGCAGCGATGGAGATAATCTGCTTGGGAGAGACGTCCATGTATTCCACGCGGCGGGGATCCACTTCGATGAACTCGCCATGCTCGCGAGCGGTGACACGGGAGCGCACAAAGTGGCCACTGCCGTTGTCGTTGTCGATGGGGTTGTTGGCCTGTGCAATCAGGTGGTATTCTTCCTTATCAGCAGTCAGGTATTCCACCTCGTTGGTCACGATGACTTCAGTATCCACCACTTCACCCTTCTTGTTCTTCTTCTCCACAACCTTCACGCGGCGGAAGGGTGTCTCGATGAAGCCATACTCATCAATACGAGCATAGGTGCAGAGGGAGTTAATCAAACCGATATTGGGACCTTCGGGGGTCTCAATGGGGCAGATACGGCCGTAGTGAGAGGGATGCACGTCTCGAACTTCGAAACCGGCGCGGTCGCGATTCAGACCGCCCGGGCCCAATGCGGAGAGACGACGCTTGTGCGTAAGCTCAGCCAGCGGGTTAATCTGATCCATGAACTGGGAGAGCTGGCTGCGGCCGAAGAAGTCGCGCACGACAGCGCTCAGAGCCTTGGGATTGATAAGCTTGCTGGGGGTGATATCGTTGCGGGTGGTATCGCAGAGCGTCATGCGCTCCTTGACCAGGCGCTCCGTGCGGGCCAGGCCCACGCGGCACTGGTTGGCGATGAGTTCACCCACGGCACGCACGCGGCGGTTGCCAAGGTGGTCGATATCATCCACCTGCCCTTCGCCATTGCGAAGACGCAGCAGGTACTTGATAGCGCTCAGGAAGTCGATGGGCTGGATGAGGCGCACGTCCTCGGGCACGTCCAGACCAAGCTTCTGGTTAATCTTGTAACGGCCCACGCGAGTGAGGTCATACTTCTTCTCTTCCTTGAAGAGGCGGTCCAGAGCGGTAGCAGCCTGCTGCACGGAGGAAGGATCACCCGGGCGGAACTTGCGGAAGATTTCCTTGAGGGCGGATTCGCGGTCGAAAGAAATATCCTTCTTGAGGGTCTTCACGAGAGTCTCCTCTTCACGCTGGTCAATCACCTCAATCTTTTCAATGCCCAATTCGAGCATCTTTTTGATGGTGGCCAGGCTGAGGGGCTCGTAGGCCTTGGCGATAATGGTGGACTTGCTCTCATCACCATGCTTCACGTCCTCGAAGGGAATGAGGTATTCGAGCTCTTCACCGCTGACATCGGCCAGGGAAAGGTTCTGGATGGAGTAGAACTGCTCAACGATGGAGCGATCGCTCTCATAGCCCAGATAACGCAGGAACGTAGTGGCCAGGAACTTGCGGCGGCGGCGGCGGCGGTCCAGGAACACGTACATCAGGTCGTTCGTGTCGAACTGCACTTCCAACCAGGAACCGCGATCAGGAATCACGCGGAAGGAGAAAATGTCCTTGCCGTTGGAGTGGTGCGTCTTTTCGAAGCAGATACCGGGGGAGCGGTGCAGCTGAGCCACAATCACACGCTCGGCACCGTTCACCACGAAGGTACCACGGTCTGTAATCATGGGAATCTCGCCCATGTACACGTTCTCTTCTGCCGTGTAGTCGCCACACTTGAGGCGGAACTTCACATACAGAGAAGCGCTGTACGTTTCACCGGCACGAATGGCGGCGAAATCGGAGGTCTTGGGCGGAGAAATTTCGTAGGACTCATATTCGAGCCGGATTTGCCCGTCGTAGCTTTCTATCGGGAAATGCTCGCTGAGGACAGCCTGCAGACCCATTTTGAGCCTTTTATCGGGCTCTGTGAAACGTTGCAGGAATTCCTCGTAGGACTTCGTCTGGATCTCAATCAGGTTGGGAGGTTCAATAACCTCCTTGATCTTGCCGAAACTGATTCGCTCTTGCTTGGGCTTTGACATGGAGTTGGCGGAGATGTTGTTGTGCACCCTTTCCGGATGCGGGCTCGGTTTACGACCGGTAAAACCGACTCGGATGTATCCGGGCAACTTGCCCGCTGTGGATACGCTCGAGTCGAGCCTACCAGCCCCTTTATAACGCGAGGGCGCGCGTTGAAATACGTTAAGAGTTAATAATTAGCAAATTATGAACAGATAAACCATTCATGACGGGACGCGAACGCAGGGGAGGACAAAAATCCCCCCCTGCATTCGTAAAATCGAATAGGTTACTTGATAGTGACCTTGGCGCCAGCCTTCTCGAGTTCGGCCTTGGCCTTTTCGGCGTCTTCCTTGGAAGCACCTTCCACCACCACGGCGGGAGCGCTTTCAACGACCTTCTTGGCGTCAGCCAGACCCAGACCGGGCTTGACGGTACGCACTGCCTTAATGACAGCAATCTTGTTGGAGCCAGCGTCGGTCAGCTCGACGTCGAATTCAGTCTTCTCTTCAGCAGCTTCAGCGGCGGGAGCAGCAGCACCAGCGGCAGCTACGGGAGCAGCGGCGGACACGCCCCACTTCTCTTCGAGCATTTTAACGAGTTCAGCAGCTTCAAGGATGGTAAGCTTGCCAAGTTCTTCAGCGATTGTATTGAGATCAGCCATTGTAGTATTCTATGTTTTATTTGGTTCTTGTCGCGGACGGGGGCTTCCCGCCCATTTCAGTTCTCACCGGCCGGAGAGCCGACAGAGAACCTCATTTTTTTCAGGCGGCGGGGAGGTAGTACCACACCGCCGCCATCTGTTCAAGTCTTTTTTTACTCTGCAGCAGGAGTTTCTTCCTGTGCACCACCGTTTTCCTTGTCCACGTATGCCTGGATGACACGGGCGAGGGCGGAGCCAGCGCCGTTGATGGTACCAAGCAAGGTAGCAAGAAGAACTTCGCGGCTGGGCAGGTCGCCCAGGGCCTTAATCTTCTCGGGAGTCAGTTCGGCGCCGTCGAGGATACCTGTCTTCCAGGCAGTCTTCTTGGAAGCCTTGGCGAAGGTGTTCACAGCCTTAGCAGCTGCGCACACGTCGCTGTCGCCCATGATGTAGGCGGTCTGACCCGTGAGGGAAGCGGTGATATCGGGCAAACCGGCGCGGGAGATAGCCTTGGCCATGAAGGTGTTCTTGGCCACAAGGCAGCTGGCACCGGCCTCTGCAAGAGCAGCGCGCAGCTTGGTGAACTCCGGCACAGTCACGCCGGTGTAATCAATCACCAGCAGGAAAGGAGAAGCATTCACCTTCTCCAGCAGGCCGTCGATGATAATACCCTTATCGGCATTCACTTTTTTCTCAGTGCTCATATTCGTATCTGTGGTTCAGGTTTAGTTCTTGGAGTATTCAACCGGGCTGATAGACACGCCGGGGTTCATGGAGCTGGCGATGGTCACGCCGGCGATGTAAGCACCCTTGGCGCCGGAGGGGCGAGCCTTCACCACAGCACCGATGAGGGCGCGGGCGTTCTCAGCGAGCTTCTCGCTGTCGAAAGAAAGCTTGCCAACAGCAGCGGAAACGTTAGCGTTGCGGTCGACCTTGAAGTCAACACGACCAGCCTTCACCTCGCGCACGGCCTTGGCGGTGTCATCCGTCACAGTACCGGTCTTGGGGTTGGGCATCAGGCCGCGCGGACCGAGCACACGAGCAATCTTACGCACCTGGGCCATGGCGTCCGGGGTGGCGATTGCGCTGTCGAAGTCGAGGAAGCCGCCCTGGATTTCCTTAATCAGGTCATCCAAGCCAACTTTTTCGGCACCGGCTTCCAGAGCAGCCTGAGCGGCTTCACCCTGAGCGAAGACGATAACGCGAACATTCTTACCTGTACCGTGGGGCAGAGCGACAGAGCCGCGCACCATCTGGTCAGATTTGCGGGGATCCACCGTAAGGCGGAAGGACAGAGTGACCGTGGGGTCAAACTTGGGAGCCGGGAAGCTCTTCATGAGTTCCACAGCTTCATCGACAGCGTAATTCTTGCTGGAGTCAACAAGCTTGGCTGCCTCAATGTAGCGCTTGGAGCGTTTTGTAGACATATAATTAGCAGTACGTTCGGGTTTTTATGAGGATTCCCTCCTGCGGAAGGGGTTACATGCCTTCCACCTCGATACCCATCTGACGAGCCTGGCCGGCAATGATGCGAGCGGCTGCTTCAGGATTGGTCGTATTGAGGTCGGGCATCTTGACGTTGACAACTTCCATCAACTTTTCCTTGGAGATCTTGGCGACCTTCTTCTTGTTGGGTTCGCCGGAGCCGGACTGGATACCAGCGGCCTTCTTGAGCAGGTTTGCTGCCGGGGGCTGCTTAGTGATGAAGTCGAAGGACTTGTCCTTGTACACAGTGATCACGACGGGGAGCACATCACCGGCCTGCTTCTGAGTCTTAGCGTTGAACTCTTTGCAGAAGCCCATGATGTTAACACCGGCCTGACCAAGAGCAGGACCCACGGGCGGCGAGGGATTCGCAGCACCTGCGGGAATCTGCAGTTTGATTATTTTAACTACTTCTTTTGCCATGGTTTTGTTTGTTTTTGTTTGTCACCTGCTCGGCGTTGCCGCTTCACAAGTGGCGGAAAATTTATCAGTTTAAGCCTTGGAGGCGTTGCCGCGCTCATCCTCAGGAACGAGCTGCACTTGCGTATAATCCAAATCCAAGGGGTTGGAACGGCCGAACATCGTCACGCCCACGCGCAGACGACCACGCTCGGTATCCACTTCTTCCACGATACCGCGTTCACCTTGGAAGGCACCTTCAAGCACAACCACTTCATCCTTGACGTTGAAGACAATTTTCTGGCGGGAACCCTCGCTGCGGCGGGCAATTTCAGCCATCAGCTCGCGCACGTCGCGAGCAGACATGGGAAGAGGCTTCTTAGAGCGACCGCAAGCAAAGCTGATGACGCCGTCTACAGCCTGAATCTTGTACCAGGCATCATTATTGAGCTCACCATCGGGGCGGCGAAGTGCAAAGTTCAGGTACACATAGCCGGGATACAGCTTGCGTTCCTGCACGTACTTCTTACCGTTGCGCATTTCTTCCACTTTTTCAGTGGGGACAAGTGGTTCGCTCTGCAGAAGAGCGCCCATCTCCTCGTCTTCCTTGAAGAGGCGCTTCAGGTTTTCCACAGCGCGACGCTCCTTGTTGGAGAGCACATGCAGTACATACCACTGATCTTTCGCATCGGGGATGACGCGAACAGATTCAGAACCAGATTTGCGTTCGTAGGGACGGGACATAGCCAGCAAAATGGGAAAATTTCAGGAAAGATGCACGATGGTCCAATTCACAACCTGGGCCATCACATAATCAAAGAAGGCAACATAAGCACCCAGCAACACCATGGCTACCAAAACAACCAGGGTTGACCCCCACAACTCACGGAATTTTTTGAACCCTTTGACTTTCGGGTCGCTTTCCCAAGGCCAGGAGCATTTCTTGAGCTCACCTTTTACATTGGAAATGAATTGGGATAATTTGCGGAACATTGTAAAGTGAGATTTGTGGTTGGATTTGCAGAAAAAAAAAGAGGAAGGCTGGCAGGGTATGAGAGACTCGAACTCCCAACACGCGGTTTTGGAGACCGCTGCTCTACCAATTGAGCTAATACCCTTTTACCTTGCTCTGTTTTTGGTTCTTTTGGGGGGATGCCCGTTCTGACGAGCACCCCCCAAAAACCACGGGCAACTTATCTGCGGATAATGCCGCCCGGAATGAAAGGCTTTGTAAGATTAGGCCTTGATCTTGGCCACCTTACCGGCGCCCACGGTACGACCACCTTCGCGGATAGCGAAGCGCATACCTTCTTCCATAGCCACGGGAGTGATGAGCTCAACACCGATGGTGATGTTGTCGCCAGGCATCACCATTTCAGTGCCCTCGGGCAGAGTCACGGTGCCGGTCACGTCCGTCGTACGGAAGTAGAACTGGGGACGATAGTTGTTGAAGAAGGGAGTGTGACGACCGCCTTCTTCCTTGGTCAGCACGTAAACAGCTGCTTCGAAAGAGGTGTGGGGAGTCACGGAACCGGGCTTGGCAATCACCTGACCACGAACGATGTCTTCCTTCTTGATACCGCGAAGAAGCACACCCACGTTATCGCCGGCTTCACCCTTGTCGAGGAGCTTGCGGAACATTTCGATGTCGGTGACGGAGGTCTTGACGGTGGGCTTGATACCCACGATTTCAACTTCTTCCATCTTGTTGATGATACCGCGTTCGATACGACCGGTAGCAACGGTACCACGACCGGAGATAGAGAACACGTCTTCCACGGGCATCAGGAAAGGACGTTCGGTGGGACGCTCAGGAGTGGGGATGTATTCATCCACAGCAGCCATGAGGTCGAGAATCTTCTGGGTGTATTCAGGATCACCTTCAAGAGCCTTCACAGCGGAACCCATGATGATCGGAATGTCATCGCCGGGGAATTCGTAGGAGGAAAGAAGGTCGCGGATTTCCATTTCCACGAGCTCAGCGAGTTCGGGGTCAGCAAGGTCCATCTTGTTCATGAACACCACGATGTAGGGAACACCCACCTGACGAGCAAGGAGGATGTGCTCACGAGTCTGAGGCATGGGGCCATCAGCAGCGGAGCAAACGAGGATAGCGCCGTCCATCTGGGCAGCACCAGTGATCATGTTCTTAACGTAGTCAGCGTGACCGGGGCAGTCAACGTGAGCATAGTGACGATTGTCGGTCTCGTATTCCACGTGAGCGGTGGAAATGGTGATACCACGCTCGCGTTCTTCGGGAGCGCCGTCAATCTGGTCGTATGCTTTGAATTCTGCCTTGCCCTGCTCTGCAAGAACCTTGGTAATTGCAGCGGTGAGGGAAGTCTTGCCATGGTCAACGTGACCGATAGTGCCCACGTTCACGTGGGGCTTGGTGCGCTGGAATGATTCTTTGGCCATAATAGTAATTTAGGTAAGCTGCTTTATATTCTTGCATGAGCCGGAAAGCTTCTGGCGGGATTTGAACCCGCGACCTCATCCTTACCAAGGATGCGCTCTACCCCTGAGCTACAGAAGCGTTGGCTCCAGACCGTCCAATGGACGTAAAAGCGAGGACAGTTTACACGATTTCACCCCAAACGTCAATGATAAATTCACAAATTTTTCATTTTTTTTTACAAAGCATTGATAAATCAAGCATGAAACAGCTAGATTTTTTTCTTGAAAAAAGAGAAAGGTAGATGAAATTTGAAGACCTATGAGAACATTAGCCATAGCAACAGCTGTAGCACTCAGCGGATTTATTGCCACTGGTGCCGAAGAGACAACTAACACAACATCAAACAAAGAGGCTGCATGCTGCGCAACCGGAGCAGATCAACCCTGCTGCCAGGGAACAGCGTGCGCTGATAATGATGAAACCGAATGGGTGGACATTGAGACCATTACCATCGAGGCAGCAAACGGAGATCCCATTGCGCAATACATTATTGCATACGTGACCGATACCGGCACCGGAGACGGAACGCAGAATCCGGAAAAAGCGCAGGAAATGTACAAGAATGCGCTTCCCGGGCTGGAAAAGGCCGCAGCCAACGGCAATCCGCGAGCCTGCCGCGCCCTGGCCTACATGTATGCCGAAGGCAAAGGAGTGAAGAAAGACGAAGCCAAAGCCAGGGAATACATGGAAATGTGCAAGAAGGATTGCGCACAAGACGGCTGCAAGGCAAAGGGGGATACCACCCCTGCTCCCGAAGCTAAAAGCATGTAAAGGCAGCAACTATCTGCATACCGCACGCCCGCACAGCTCATGCTGCGCGGGCGTTTTGTTCACTCTTCCTGCGCATATTGCACACCATGCAGATACAAGCCATCCGGAGGCGCACAATAGCGTGTTTTGGGGGCATCCAGCTCCGTGAGCATCAGGGCCAGTTCTTCCCGGCTCATGCGACCGCGAGCAACTTGGTGCGCTGTCCCGACCAGCATGCGCACCATGCGGTACATAAAGCCATTGCCGTGAAAACGCAGGCGCAGCAGCCCCTGCTCAGCAACCTCCAGCGAGCAGGAATAAATCGTACGCTCGTAGAAGCCGGGGGGAGGTGGCTGGGGCTCATTGCCACGACTGGCGGCAAAACGGCGGAAATCATGCGTGCCGACATAGACCTGCAATGCCGCATCCAGCGCAGATGAGCTGAACTCATGCGGAAGATGCCATACCCTGCCCTGCAAGAACGGGCTCAATACCGCATCCCGGCAGATGAGATAATCATACACCTTTCCCACGGCATCGAAGCGAGCGTGAAAGTCTGCCGGCACAGGCTTAACCGCCATGATGCGCAAGCTTGCCGGGAGATGCGCATTGAGCGCCGCAAGCCAGTTCTGAGGCGTCATGCGGCAGCCTTCCGGTTCATCCAGGTGAAAACATTGGGCGTGGGCATGCACGCCGGCATCGGTGCGCCCGGAAGCAGCAATGCGCACGGGTGATTTAACGATGCGCGCGATGGCTTCCTCTATGGTATCCTGGAGGGTTTGTCCGCCGCGCTGGCTTTGCCAGCCTCTGTATCCGGCTCCATCGTACGCGCATGTAAACAGCAATCGTGCCATGTCCGTTTCTCAAGCCTGAATCTCAGCATAAAAAGGGGCCGCAACGCCCGAAAGCGTATGCGGCCCTCATAAAGTTATCATTCAGAAGACCGAACGTATCACAGGTCGAGGTCGATTTCTACCTCACCGGCATCATCTCCGGCCTCTTCCTCTGCAGCAGGTTCTTCCTCTGCTGCGGCATCGTCGGAGGATTCAGAGTCAAGATCAAGGGAGGGCAAATCTGCATCTCCGGACTCATCGGCAGAATCATCAGCAGCAGGCTCTTCATCCGTGGCGGCGGAATCATCGGCAGCGGGTTCTTCGCCGGCGGCGTCATCAGCAGAATCGTCGGCAGCGGGTTCTTCGCCATCGGCTGCGTCAGCAGAATCGTCAGCGGCGGGTTCTTCCGTGTCGGCGGAATCATCAGCAGCGGGTTCTTCCTCTGCGGGCACATCGGCGGGCATTTCTTCGTCCTCCACCGTCACAGATTCAGGCGTTTCCACTACTTCGTTCGTAGCCTTGCCGGGAGCAACTGTGAATTCAAGTGCAGCGCGCAGCTTGGCAGAACCATAGTACTCGGCAAAGTTTCCGGGAGTCTCGCTGGACTCTGTTTCACCATGCAGGTATGCAACGCCCTTTTCCTTGCGTTCGGCTGCGGAGGCTGCATCACCGGCACCATTAGCTGCACCTACAGCAAGAATCAAGCGATCGCGGTCCACTTCACCATCTGCCGTGGCAACAGGCATGCTGGCGCGGATGCGACCTACCTCACGAGCCAATTTGGCAAGAGATTCTGCATAAGCATCACCTTCATGACCGGAATCTCCGGCGCTGCGGCACAATGCACTACCACCCAAGGCAAAAACATGGGCGCCGGCATTCTGAAAACGCTTGTTGAGAGCTTCAACACGGGGAGCTGCGGCCTCAGCCGTTTTATAGCTTACAACTTTCTGCAGCTCAGCGGTCAGTTCCTGAGAAAGTTCAAGGGCTGTTTTTTCTTCCTTCTGGCAGGAGGTGAGAGTGCTCAGGGCCAACAGAGCGCAGGAGGGAATGAGGAGGAGACGTTTCATGGAAAATAAGATATGCTACGCTTTGCAAGTTAGCAGGATTTTTTCAGTATGTCAAGGTAAAGTGTCGGATTTCACGAAAAAAAGGCATTATTGCTCAACTCGGGGTGGCTCGGGCAGCAAATCAGCATAAATACCGGGAGTGGAATCCTCAATAAACGTAGCGCCCACCCACCGCTGATACAGCTCTGCAGGCCCCACGCCGCCGATGATGGCATAAGCATAGCCCAGAGCGCGCATGTGCTCCAGTCCCGTCACAAACAAGGCCTTGCCCACGCCCAGGCCGCGCGCTGCTTCGCCCACGCCCAGCGGGCCGATGAATCCGCGCGCCGTCGTGTCGATGCAGACAAAGCCGATAATTTCCGATTGGCGCGTGGCAATAAAGCAACCGGCGGGCTGATGAGCCATGGCAACGGTGCATTCGCTCACCCACTTGGGGCTGAAGTGCTTGCCTACCCAGGCCGCGAGCAAATGAGTTTCATAAGGGTTGCAGCGGCGGATGATAATCCCCTGCTCTGCCAGAGAAGTGCGGAGCGGAGCCCCATCCGGCAACGCATACAATCGCACTATCATGTCTTGCATTATTACAGTTCTCCTTTCTCTAAATAAAGCAAACGATTCACAGCACACCGCAAATCGCTCGTTTCAAGAAAAAGCCACCGCTGCAAGCGCGCTCGCAGCGGTGGCGTGAATTCAGATGATTTATTCTGCCTTTTCTGCAGCTCCGGGTTTCTCCTTGCCTTCCAGCGTGTTCACGTGGAACTTGGCCAGACGATCAATGGTAGCATCCTTCAGGTCGGGAGCATACACATTCTTGATGAGATATGCCAGCGCTACAGCATCCTTGAAGTTGTAGGGGGCGGCATTCCACTTGTTGACGTCCATATTATTGGCCTGAGCCACATATTCTTTCACGCCGGGCATGGCCCAAAGCAGCTTCACTGCGCGCATCATGGCATCCACGGGGATTTCCATCTGGGCACCATGAGAGCTGACGGCAGCCTGGCACAGAGTATCAATCGCCAGATTGGCGTTTGCAAGGTTCTTATCGGAGATAGTACCCTCGATCTCAGCAGCCGGCACCTGGGCGGCATATACACGCCCCAGCGCATACATCAACCAGCCATACTGGGAAGAGTTGATGTACTTGTCAGCCTTAGCCGTCTCCACAGCAGCCTTCATGGATTCCAGCGCACCGGGATTATCGCTCACATTGCTCATGACCTTGGCCACCTCATAGAGGGACTTGTCGTTGACTTCCAGAGAGCCGGGGTTGGGGAAAGAAGCCACGAGTTCCTTCACGTCAGCCCACTTCATCTGGCGGATTGCGCATTCCAGCTCAAGCACGGCAGCTTTGGTGCAGGGGTTGCCGGGCAAGCCCACATAAGCCTTATACTTGTTCTTGCATGCAGCCAGCTGCTTGCGGGCTCCCTCGAAATCGCAACTTGCATACGTCTTGGCAGCAGCCGCAAAATCCACCGGAGTCTGGATGTAGAAGAGGTCGCACTTGGCGGCATCTGCACCCAGCAGCTGTTCTGTGCTCTTATCCATATAGAAGAACTTTGTCCCATCCTGCTTGGGTTCAAGCGCAATATTCATGGGCTTGCCCTTTTCAAACTGCACATAGGCCTTGATTTTGTTTGCATCTTCAGCCTTCTGCTGAGCCACAGCTGTACCGCTGATGCAAGCAGTGGCAGCAAGTGCAAGTGCTATTATATTGAATGATTTCATTGTCATTGAAATGAGTTAGGATTTTACTTCTTCTTACCGAGCTTAGCAGAGAATTCTTTCTTCTCCTTGTCTTCCTTCTGCACACCGGCATCGGCGGCATACTGGGCAACAAGCTTGACGACTTCGTTGAACTTATCGCGTTCATCGGGGGTCATCTTCTCTTCGATACCGGCCTTGCGAATCTGGGTGACATAGTCCTGACCGGTGGTCCAGGCGCGCCAGTGGTCAGACTGCTTGAAGGTACCCTTCATGCGGTCGCCGGAGGCGGGGGTGTTGCGCTTCCACATCAGTTCCATCATCGCCTTACAAGCGGGTGCGGAGTAGGAGATGTTGCCGCGGTTCTGATTGTACAGGTTCATGTAGGTCTGCAAGCCCTTGGCCACATCACCCGTACCGGCATAAGCCTCGCCGAGCATCATCATCATCTGGAGACGACCACTGCGGTTGCCTCGGTTGTTCACGTACTTGCTGGCGCTTTCCACAGCCTTGGCATAATCCTGCGTGGCCATGTAAAGCTTGGTGATACCCATGAGAGCAGGCCCGGACACCTCATTGTTGCTGTTGCCGGCCAGCTGCTGATACAGCGTGGCAGCTTCTCCCTGTTTCTTGTCATCCCCCGTCATCAGAGCGAGGGCATTGGCCTTACCCAGGTTAGCCTCGTTAATCATATCCGTGTTGCGGCTGAGCACCATGTCAAAGTATGCCAGAGCGGTGTTGAGCTCTTCCAGCTTGCTGGCCTGATCAGGCAGGCGGTCAGCATAGCTCACCTCGTAATTACCCACCTGCACGCAGATGAAGTTGGTGAGGTCGGAGGGCTTGAAGGAGTCCGTCATCTGGCGGAAGGTCTGGGCAATATCGCGATCCAGCTGGGCCACAAGGCTTTCGTTGCCATCGCGCTTAGCCTGCTTCTTGGCCTCTTCCATGGAGTTCAGCAGAGCCATGCGCAGAATAGCGTTGGTGTACTTATCATCCTTGGAGATACCGGGGAAGTTGTTGAAGTGAGCAGCCTTTTCTTCCAGTGTCAGCTCCTTGCCCAATACCTGCTTGTTGCCGTCCACATAGGCCAGCACGTAGGAGTTGAGGGTCATTTCCAGCTCGGGGTTGAGCTTATTCTTGGCGAAGGAGGCATTGGCTTCACGGGCGATGATTTCTTCCGCATGCTTGAGAGCCTTCGTGTAAGTGTCCTTATCGTTGGACTCCATGGCGCGGGTGAGGTCGAGAGAAGCCATCTGCAACGCATAGGGGTTGCCCTCGTAGTCAGCCTCAGCCCAGAAGCGGTCTGCATATCCCTGCACGCGAGCCTTATGATCGGCATCACTCTCGCCATCGCGCTTCATTTCGCGGGCGTAAGATACCAACCAGAAGAGAGCGTTTGCCGCTGTGCCCTTGCCCTTTTCACCCTGCTTGAGGGAAGCTTCGGCACATTCTTCCAAGGCGACGATACCCTCAGGCTTGCGAGCCTCATCCTCACCATTGATGAGGATACTACCCGTCAGCAAGCGAGCAGTCGGATACAGGTCATTATCCTTCCAGTTATCTGCGATGACATTGCAGTATTCCAAAGCCTTGGCCAGGTCCTTGGCATCGGCCTCGGGTACACCATGGCCACGGCGCTTGAGCAAAGCATCCACACCATCGTAGTACACGTTGGCCACGAGCGGATTCTGCTTGAGGTCCATGGAGGGGAACTCCTTGATGAAGCGAGACACGTACTCCAGACACTTATCCAGGTTGACGGGGTCCAGACCGGCCATTTCGCGGTAAGAATCCAGCACAAAGAACATCGTCTGGCTCTTATAGGTATTCACCTGCTTTTCCTTAATCTTGCCGGGTACCAAGGAGCCGCTATCCAGCAGGGCAACACCGTCCTTCACCACCTTGTCAAACTGACGCAGCTTGTAGTAGGAAGCCACCTTACTGAACTGTGCGGTCACATAGCGATCACCGGCAGGATCAGCACTATAGGCCTTCATCACCGCATCAGCTGCGGGGATAACCTCTGCCCACTTCTGTTCCTTGAGCAAGCGAGCCATGGTGTTCACCAAGATGGTATTGCCGCCATCTGCGCCCATCTTGCTGCCATCCACCTTGCCTTCATATTCCGTAGCCTTGGCATCATCACCCGTGGCGCGGCAGAGCTGGGAGAACTGGAAGTAGTTCTTGTCCTTCATGGACACCATCTTGCCATCCTTACCCTTCTGAGAAAGCTTGGGATAACGGTCAAGCAGGATCTGATAACCGGCCTTGGCCAGGCGGTTGGAGCCAAACTGCAGAGCCGTATTGGCGGCAGTAATGATGGCATACGCCTCCACCTGCATATTGGTCTTGTGGAACTTGGCGTACATGCCCACGAGCTGCTTCTGTTCCTTGGCGTTGAGTACCAGCTCAGCAGCCTTATCAGGAAGCGGCTTGGCATACTTGCCCAGGGACTTCACATTGGCAGAAAGAGCACCGTGAGTCTCAACAACGTCGGGAATCAGCGAGAACAAGCTGTTTTCTGTGCGGGCAGCAGCCGCAGCGGTCTTCATGTCACCTTTGCGCAAAGCACCATCCACCAGACCAGCAGCCTTGATACCCTGATTCAGGAACTGAGCACCGTAGCGAGCCAGGCGCACAGGGCCCAAATCATAGCTGGCCGGGTTGGAGCTGACGACCTTGTGCCCCCAGTCAATGTATTGAGGATTGGCGCTGGCTACGCGAATCACCGTATCCAAACCACCCATGGCCATGTTGTCAGGCAGGGGGGACTTGGCCGTACGGCTCTTTTCCAGATACTGCTCGGCAGCCTTGAAATCAGGCGTCTTCTTGAGCAGATTGGCCTGCATGAGCAGGAAACAAATCTTACCATCCAGCTTCTGAGCCTTTTCCGTAGCAGAGACCTTACCGGCCTGGTAGAGCTTCAGGTATTCTTCCAATACTGGAATGGCTTCCTCAAACTTGGCGGCATCACCCGGCTTATCTGCGGTGCCGGAGGCCTGCATGAAGCGGTTGTAGCCTTCCTGGAACATCGCACCGGTGAGGTAGGGCTCATAACCCTGGGGCTGGCCGGGAATAGCCTTGGAGCGGTCAATCATGTCCTTCTTCTTGAAGGATTCCTGGGTGTAGAGCGTCTTGAATGTCTCACAAGCTTCATCATACTTACCCATCGAAGAAAGTATGGTACCTTTCTGCCAGTAGAAGAAGGGAACCATGTGAGCAAACTGCTGAGCCACACGGGAAGAGGGCTTGCCATATACAGCAATCACCTTATCGCAGAGTTCCACAGCATCTGCGGGCTTACCGCCTTGCGAGAGCTTGACAATCTGCGAATAAAATGTTGCGGGGTCCTGAGCCTGGCACACCATGGGGGCACTCATCGCGGCCATGGCAAGCACAGATGCAACTGTTGTATACTTATTCATGAAATATCGTAGGTGGTTTGAAATAAAGGGGATGTGTCCGACTTAGCGAACAAAAGAGGGGAGCTGCGGTAAAGTCCGCTACGCTCCCCTCCGGGATTTAAGCGTTTGAGGGGGCTGTATTACTCTTCTGCAGCCGTGCTCAGACCAACAGAGTGAATATCAGCCTCGGCCAAAGCGGCCATCACGTCCACAATACGCTGGTGGGCAGCGCGGGGAGAGCCCTCGAGCATCACCACAGGATTCGTATCGATGGCGGTCGCCTGGTCTTTGAGGAGTTTGAGCTGTTCTACCAGCTGTTCCATCTTGCGCTGGGCGCTGTAGGCGGTACCTGCTGCCGGGTCAGACTTCTTGGCATCAGCCAAGGTGGGGTCGTATGCATCTGATACCTGCAGGTCATTGTTCCAGAACACAACGCCATTGGCCTTCACGCTGATTTTACCGGGATCCAACGGGGGCTTGGAAGAGGCCTGACCCTCCGTAGCAGGGATGGAGATATCAAGCTTCTTTTCGCTCACGAGCGAGGTAGCCACGATGAAGTAAATAAGCAGAAGGAACACGCAGTCAATCAGAGACGAGATATTCATCTCAGGATCTCCCTGCTCCTCCGTCTGAAGTTTCTTATGTCTTGCCATAGTGGGAAAGAAAGTTAAGGATTACTTGGTGGGGAGCGTACCGAAGACGATGTTGTTCACACCGGCAGCAGCAGCGCAGCGAATGGCCTGAGACGAACGATCCCAGGGAGCATTCTGGTCACCGCGCAGATAGAGGCGAATCTTGGATTCCTCAATCTTGTGCTGACTCTTGAAGAGTTCCTTCTGCTTGGAGATGAAATCGGTGAGTTCCTGAGTCTGAGACGAGGTGTAACCAATGCTCTTACCACCGGCTTCGGCCACACCCCAGTATGTACCGGCGGGATACGTGGTCGTAAACTTGTTGAGAGCATTGCCCTTCATGTGCTCGACATCAGCAAACACGTTGACTACGATGCAACCCTTTGCATCCTTCAACTCGGTACAGGACACTGCGCTGGGCATGCCCACGCTCGGGTCCTTGGAAACGGTAATCTGAGTGGCGTTCACCACGAAGAAAATCAGCAGAAGGAAGCAGCAGTCAATCATCGGAGAGAGGTTAATTTCACCACTAACCTCGTCTTTTGCTTGTATTTTTTTCTTGGACATAGAAGAAAATGAGTCGATGTTGAGTTTATGATGCCTGCCCGTGTGGGAAATCCCAGGCGGGCAGGCCCGCTACGAAATCAGGCATCAGGCCTGTTCTTCCTCTTCAACCTCTTCTTCAACGATTTCTTCTTCACCGTCTTCACCCAAGCCCTCGGGGATACGAGCAAGCTGAGCTTCAGCGTTGATGACGTTGATGGAGGTATTGACCATTTCTTCAATGGTGTTCACGCATTCTGCTTCCAGAGCCTGGGCTTTCTTCTTGAGGAAGAAGAAGGCAGGCATAGCGATAATGGAGATAATCAGACCCCAGAAGGTGGTGAGCAGAGCCACGGAGATGGAACCTGCGAGCTGGGTGGGGTCAGCCTGACCGGTGGCGGACAGAATGGCGAAGGCTTCCACCATGCCCTGCACCGTACCGAACAGACCGATAGAGGGAGCAAGAGAGCCACTGAGAGCGAGCATATCCACATACTTCATGAGGGTGGGGCGCTCGTTGTTGGCGAAGTCAACAATGGCGTCTTCAATACCATCCTTGCCCAGGTCTTCGGGGCGGTTGGCGTCAATGTTGGGCAGAGCATATGCAACCAGGCGGCCCAGATAAGTGGGGCTGGTGGTGGCAAGCTGAATAGCGGACTGCACGCGGCACTCCGTCATGAGAGCAATAAGCTGGGAGCGAAGATCCTCCGGGCAGAACTTGCTCTTACCAAGAGACATGATGCAATAAACGATAAGGAAAATCGTAGCGGCAAGGAGGATCACGAGGGGAATCATGGTCCAACCACCTTCGATAACCCACTTATCGAGCATGGACTTTTCCGTTACCTCAGCTTCCTGAGCGAAAGCTGTGGACAGAGCGAGCATTGCGACAGACCCGAAGGAGAGTGCACGGACACCGAGACGAGTAATGACTGATTTCATAGTGTTAAAACTGCGTTTATGCATAAGTAACGCCCTCTATTTAACCAAAATTTCCAGCCTTGGCAAGAAAGATTTACGGGAAATCCGAATTTTCTCACATTTTTATCCATCTATCAGGCGAATATACACACTGCCTGCCGCGCAACGAAAAGATGATTCATTGTCATTTATTCAAGAATAGTGAAACATCCGGCTGGCGCGCGCATGCGTTCACGGCAGAAAAAAATCGGAGTTGTTTCCACAAAGAAACAACTCCGGCAAAAATGAATAACTGCACCAAAGCGCAGCACCTGCGAGGACAACCTCGACAAGTCTCTTACTTACCCTGCTGAGGAAGAACCTGGATAGGCTGAACGGGCTGCACAGCAACCTCAGGTGTCGCGTCACCGCAATCCTTGGGCATGGGGCGCAGCGGGGGCATGGGCTGAGACTGGCAGCAGCAGGAAGCAAAGCCTACAGCTGTAGCAACGGCAAGAATGAGAGTAATAGCTTTCATAGAAAATCGAATGTTTGATTTTTCGGTGTGCATTAAAGCAAATCAGACCGAATTAGTCAACCCTTAATTTGCAGATTGAGACAATTATTTTACAGGTAACAGTAAACTCTTGAAAGCAATGAACACCTATGATACAAAGAGGGCGACATGGCAGCACGCAGACGAGACAGGCACCACACGCGCAGGGGATTCTTCACCAAAGGAAGCAAAAGCCGCCGCATTCTCTCCTGGGCACTCATCATCGTTGGTTCGGTGACCACACTGATAGTGATAGCCTACTACCAGCTTCTGTCTCACCTGCAAAGCCCGGCTTTTTGTAAAGAGCTGAGTCGGCAAGCCCGGCAAATCATGCAAGCCGAAAGCGTCACCCTGCGCGATTCGCTGCAAATTGACAACAATCGAATCACCCTGAACGCAGCCGAATTGACACAGGCCGGCCCGATTCAGGCACTGTCTGCGCAGGGCATCAGCACAGAAATTGACCGTGGAGCCATATGGAACCGCAAATTGGTTGTTCGCAAACTGACCGTGGAGGAGGCAGAGATTCGCCTGAACGTATCGCCATCATCCTCTGCCCCCAAAAAGGACGGGGGGGCACCCACAGTGGAGGCAGAAGAGGAAAGAACAAAAAGTATTGGCAGCAATTTTGCGCCGAATCAATTTTCTCTGGATTTTTTTGAATGCAAAGACAGCGATGCTCATCTGGTGCTGGGAGAAAGCCAATATTCACTGCATGGCTGCACCACAACAGCCACACCACAAGCTAAACTGGGCAGCAACACCTGGCAAATCAATCTGGAAAACGGGCGTTTCCATACACCCTTCACTTACCTGCGCGATACCAGCATCAAAAACGCCACCGTCATCGCCTCCCCCAAAGAAATAACCCTGACGGAAAGTCGGCTGTTGCTTTCGCCCGGGGAGCTGCGTGCGCGCGGCTCTTACAACCCAAAGACAAAGCGTTGGAGCGCCGTTCTGCGATCCAACAAAGCAAATGTGGCACGCATTTTGAATCCCGAATGGCAAAAACGGCTGCATGGCGAATTGTATGGCGAGCTGGAGCTGACCGGAAAGCAACAGAAACTGGCACGCGGCGCCGGGTACCTTTCACTTCAGAAAGGCGTACTGGAGGGGCTTCCCATCCTCTCTGATTTGCAGTTTCACGGCACCATGCCCTACCGCTCCATTCCATTGGAACGAGCAGAATGCCGCCTCAGTTACCCCTACAACGACACCTCGCACAACATCCGCAATGCATGGCTGTTTGATCAGATAGATCTGCGAGCCGCAAACGCGCTTTTGTTGGTGAAAGGTCGCGTCATCGTCGGAGAAGACAAATCCCTGGGCGGCACGCTGACCATTGGATTACCGGAAAGCCGCTTCAGGCACATCCCCACAGAGGCACTCCAGGGCATTTTCAGTCCAAAAGATGACCAGGGGTACGTATGGGTCAAACTGAACCTCAGCGGCACACTGGATGACCCGCAGGAGGATTTAACCATCCGCCTGTGCACCGTTCTCAGCAAAGCCATTCCCGGTGTTGCGGGAGATGCGTCAAAAGCCATCACAGAACTATTCAGCACGATTACAGAGCAACCGGAAAACAAAACAGAAGACACCTCTTCCCGGAAAAAGCAAAAAGAATCCACCTCCCCTATCAACAGCGCTACCGACCTGTTCAAAAACACCCTTCGTTCCATCTTCTGATTCTCCATTATGAGCCAGCCATCTTACCCATCCCAGTACATCGACAGCGTGTGCACCATCCGCGAGCGATTTGCCCCTACTGCCTTTCATGCCACCCTGCCCAACGGCAAGGAAACGGTAGCATTCGTGCAAAAAAAAGAAGCACACCTGCTGGATTTCATTCTCCCCGGCACCAAAGTCAATGTGACCATTTGTCCGGCAGATTTTGACCGCGCCCGCATCCGTTCCATTGTTTGCTGAACACGCCGTCCATTTTCTGCTAGACAGTGTGCGCACGAAAGAGTATAATGCGCGCACGCATGACTCGTAACCGCTCCATTCTCTCCCGCATCAGTCCGCTGGTAGACCTGGCTTTATCGTTGTGCTGTGCCTATATTGCGCCGGAGCTTACGAACTGGATTTCCCCGTTCATTGGCTGGCAAGCGCAGAAAGGATTCAACCTGATTACCACAACCCCCTTTGTTGTAGGGGTTGCCGTAGCGGCGGTACCGGTAGTTCTGCGCTTGGTAGGCTTCTATCACCGCGGCAACCTGCAACGCACCGCGTCTGCTGTTCGCCAGCTTTTTGCATTCTTTGTGTACTATCTGTGCGCTATTGCCATCTATCAGGCGACACGAGGCCAGGGGGACTACTATTACATCAACCACACCATTCTGGTGTGTCTCATTACGATTTTACTGGCACTGTTCCTGCGCTTCCATCTTTTCCGCTGGCTGCAACTGCACACCACCAATGGTCGCAATCACCTGCGCAGCGTTCTGCTGGCCGGCAGCCAAGAAGACATTGACAACGGCTGGAACCAGCTGCCTCAGCATTGGCTCAGGAGCGCACATGTTGCCGGACGAGCCATTGCCGGCGAATCAACGGAGCAGGACATCCAGCGCATCATCGAAGAAAACCACGTCGAGCAGCTTTTCCTCTTCGGCGGGCTGGATGCCTACGAGGCCAACAAAACAGCCGTAAGCCTCTGCGAGCTGCAAGGTATTGATGTGTACATCATCCTGAGAGACGACCACTCCATCTCCCTGCGAGCCAACATTGCAGAGATTGATGACAGCAAGGCCCTCATACTCTCCTCCACACCGGTCTATTCCTGGGCTCGATTGTTCAAATCTGTGATGGATCGCGTGCTGGCGTTCTTTGCCATCATCGGCACCTCTCCCCTGTGGCTCATCGCCGCCATCGGTATACGCATCAGCGACCCGAACGGCCCCATTTTCTACCGCCAGATGCGCTCCGGCCTGCACGGCAAACCCTTTGCCATGTGGAAATTCCGCTCCATGTACGCAGATGCGGACAAGCGACTGGATGAAATCAAAGCCAAATACGGCAATGAGATGGACGGGCCGATTTTCAAACTGACCAATGACCCGCGCATCTTCAAGTTCGGGCACTTCATCCGCAAGACCTCCATTGATGAACTACCGCAGCTTATCAACATCCTGATGGGTGAAATGAGCATCGTGGGGCCCCGCCCGCTGCCGACGTACGAGACCAACCAATTTCCGGATATCTGGAACCGCCGCCGCCTGAGCGTGAAGCCGGGCCTGACCTGCTACTGGCAGGTGGAAGACCGCAGTGACAACACGGAGTTCAGCACCATGGTCAACAAAGACCTCAAGTACATTGATAACTGGAGTCTCTGGGTCGACTGCATGCTGGTGCTGCGCACCATTCCCGCTGTTTTGTTCGGCAAAGGTGCCAAATAACCACTTCGCGGGCACATGTTTCACATAGTACTTTACCACCCGGAAATACCGCACAACACCGGTGCCGCAGGCCGCTTGGCTGTGGCCACCAATGCACGTCTGCACCTCATCAAGCCGCTGGGCTTCAGTCTGGATGAAAAGCATGTGCGCCGCACCGGGCTTGATTACTGGCAGCATGTCGACCTGCATCTCTGGGACAGTCTGGAGCAGCTGGAAGCCGCTGCCGAACCCGACGCCCGCTTCTGGTACCTCTCCACCAAAGCCAGCCACAGCATCTGGTCAGAAGATGCCCCCATCCGGGATGGGGATTACTTCGTCTTTGGCCCCGAATCCAAAGGCCTGCCGGAGCGCTGGATTAACGTGCACCCGGATACCTCGCTCATCATCCCCATGCCGGGCACGCATGCGCGTTCCCTCAATCTTTCCACCTCGGTTGCCATCGTCCTGTATGAAGGATTGCGCCGCACCCTCACCCACCCTGCCCCATGAAAAACATCGTCTATTTTGATTTGGAAACACGCCGTTCAGCAGCCCAGGTAGGCGGCTGGGGCAATGCCGACAAGATGGGCATGTCCGTCGGAGTCACCTATTCCACCAAAGACCAGGCCTACCACATCTACACCGAAGACCAGGTAGAAGCCCTGATAGAAGAGCTGCGCTCAGCGGACCTGGTGGTGGGCTACAACCACATTGGGTTCGACTACGAAGTGCTGCAGGCGTTCACCTTCTGGTCCGTCAAGGATGTGACACACAATCTGGATATCTGCCCCTACATGAGCGAAAAAGTGGGGCATCGTCTCAAGCTGGATTCCATCGCCAAGGTCACACTTGGAGGTTGTTCCAAGACGGCTGACGGGACGGACGCCCTCAAATGGTGGGCCGAGTATGAGAAGACGGGGGACCCGCAGTTGATGCTGGATATCGCCCGCTACTGCTGTTTTGACGTCAAAGTGACCATGGAGGTGCACAAGTTCGGCGTTGAAAACGGCTACGTCCTCTATGAAAACAAGCAGGGTGAGCCTGTGCGGGTAGAGGTGGATTGGCAGATTTAATCCGGCTCCGGCAGAGAGACCACACGCGGAGCATAGCGACTCAGGGCGCGAAGCGGGTAGCAGATGGCAGCGCATGCTGCTATCTTGCACATATCACTCAGCCATACCAACTCCGGCATGTTGGTGAGGGCGTAAAACACGCCCATGATGGCATAGGTTGACAGCAGCACCAGCATCCACCAACCGGCGGCAATGCCACGCGGCAAATTCAACAGCACACATACCGCCAACACCACATCGCAAATGAGCGGCAACTCTGCCTGCCGCAGCAACAGGGGCTCGCCCACCAGCAGTAAATACAGCGTACACACAGGTATCAGCAACGCCAATACGGCCACCGCCAGCAGGCCATAGCGCGTCAGCTCCATGCCCCGCCCTGCCAACAATACCATGTGGCACCACAAGCCAACCCACATCACCATGGGTTGCACCAAACTCATCAGCAGCTCCGACAAGCTGCCGCAAAAGAGAGCCGCGCCCACCATCCCCACGGGCGCCAAGAGCAACTCTGCAAGCGCACACAGCGCGCACAGCAGGGAAAGACCGGCAGCCCAGGTTGCTAATTTGGCCACCAGGGAGCGCATCGCAGGGTAAATTAATACATCAGCCGGCATCACGATTCATCATCATCTACCGCAGGAGCACCTTCCCGCCGGGGAGCATAGCCCATGGGGAAGCGAGCCTTGCCGCTCATATCCGTCAACACCCGCACCCCTGTGTAACCGGCAGCACGCATCAGCTCACATGTGGCTTCGCCCTGGTCATGCCCGACTTCCAGCATCACCAACGCATCCGGTTCTACGTGCGGCAACAAGTCAGTCACAAAGCGGCGCACCACATCCAAGCCATCTTCGCCACCGTACAAGGCCGAGGCAGGGTCATGCTTAACCTCGGCGGATACGGCCTCATTCTCCGGCACATACGGCAGGTTGGCCAGTACCAGATGAAATCCTGTGGGCGGCACAACGGCATTTTCCGGGCCGGGAGACCAGGCCGAGAATAAATCGCTCCGATATGTGCGCACGCGTGCGCCCAGCGCGGTGGCGTTTTCCAGCGTGAGGGACAAAGCAGCCGCCGAGATATCGGCCATCACCACCTCGGGCTTCATTGCAGCCAGCTCCAGCGCCAGCGTAATACCAATCACCCCCGAGCCACAGCCCATATCCAACACCCGCATTCCCTGGCGGCGGGGCGCCATTTGCAGCGCCAACTCCACCAGTTCTTCCGTTTCCGGGCGCGGCACAAGAGCGCGGGCATCGGAGCGGAAGGTGCGCCTGTAAAACTCAGCAGAGCCCAGCAAATGCTGCAAGGGCACTCCCTTCCCTCGCTCGCGCAACAAGTGGCGCAGCTGCTCCAGCTGGGGTTCGGAGAGCGCATCCTCATAGTGCAAATACAGCCAGGTTTTATTACACCCCAGCACATGCACCATCAGACTCTGCATAGAATAACGCGGCGCATCTACCCCGCGTGCTTCCAGCCATGCGGTGCCACTTTGCAAAACATCCTGTATCGTATTCATGCTCGCTCTTGCAGTCAACAATTATCCCAACTCGCTCATGCGTTCCTGCATTTCTTCATGTTGCATGTGCGCAATCAAATCTTGCAGCGCACCCGTTGTCACCACAATATCCAGATTGTACGCCGTGAAGTTGATGCGGTGATCCGTCAGGCGGTTTTGCGGGAAATTATAGGTACGTATTTTTTCCTCACGGCCACCGGAGCCAATCAGAGCGCGGCGCTGGGCTGAATAGTTTTGCTGGGCCTCGCGCTGTTTCATCTCGAACAAGCGCGCGCGCAGAATGCGCATACCCGTTTCCTTATTCTTTAGCTGCGAGCGCTCATTCTCACAACGCACCATCAGGCCCGTGGGCAAGTGAAAAATCTGCACGGCGGATTCTGTGCGGTTCACGTGCTGCCCACCGGCACCACCGGAGCGGCAGGTCTCAATGCGCAAGTCCTCCGGGCGAATCTGCACATCCACTTCCTCGGCCTCGGGCAACACGGCCACCGTGGCAGTCGAGGTATGAATGCGCCCCTGCGTTTCCGTGGCCGGCACACGCTGCACACGGTGCACGCCGCTCTCATACTTGAGATAGCGAAACACCTCTTCTCCGGAAATACGAGCAGTCACTTCGCGGAAACCGCCAATGTCATTCGGGCTGGCATCCAATATCTCAAAACGCCATCCTTTTGACTCTGAAAAACGCTGATACATCCCCAGCAAATCCGCTGCAAAAAGTGCCGCTTCATCGCCACCCGTACCCGCACGGATTTCCACCAACGCATCGCGGTCTTCGGTTTCATCTCGCGGGAGCAAACTGTACTGCACTTTCTCCTGCAAAGCGTCAATGCGGGGGCTCAGCTCTTCCAATTCAGCACGCGCCAGCTCAGCCATTTCTTCGTCCTCAGCGGCACTCAATTCTTCATTTTCCGCCAACTGCCGCCGTGCCTCGCACAGCGCATCCCAATCCTGCATCAATTCCTGCGTGCGGCGGTGCTCACGCATCAACTCACCGGCGCGAGCGCGGTCATTAAACAAGGCCGGGTCTGCTATCAACCGTTCCAATTCCTCCATGCGCTCGCGGCGTTTTTCTATCAGGGGGGCGTAGTCCATGCAAGCCTGTGTTTCTCTTGTTGATAACGAAAAAATCGCCACCTGACATCCAGGTGGCGATTTTACCAGTAGTCTCGCCTGGATTCGAACCAAGACAGAGGGAATCAAAATCCCTAGTGCTACCTTTACACCACGAGACCACTCTTTGGGTGCATTCCGGCGAATGCGCGCGCATTGTAGCACAGGTCATACCGCCTTGGCAAGTCCTATTTTATGGCATTCTGTCACCAAACTTGCTTTTTTCATTCTTGCTCACTAAAAACGGAGGCTTCCGTGCCATAACACACGGAAGCCTCACGGAAAAAAGAGGTGAACTCTCAGAGCGTTCTTTACAGATCAAGCTCGTCGTCCAGCTCATCAAGGGATTCTTCTTCCTCCTCTTCAGCGGGAGCAGCCTCCTCGGTGGTTTCCTCTTCGTCAGCAGATTCTGTTTTTTCCGCAGCCGGAGCGGGAATTTCCTCTTCAGTGCTGGCTTCCTGAGCCTTTTCTTCAGCCTTCTTGATTTCAGCCAACTTGATTTGAGCCTTCTCAGAAAGGGGCTTGGAAATCAGGTAACGACCCTGGGTGAGCCCCTGAGCCTTGCGAGCTTCAATGCGGTAAGAATCGTAACCGGCATCAGCCAGGGATTCCATGATGGCATCACTCAGACCCTTGCGAGCTTTGGTATCGCACACATACATACGGTAGTTGCCGATGAAGGGAAGATCCCAGGCAGCCACGCCGTTGCGGGGGATGAGGATACCCACCAAGTTACCCATGCCATCGGAGCAAATGCCCCACACAGACTGGCGACCGCGAGCATCCGTCATGGCCAGGTAGTACTGGGGATAGGCATAGGAGAAAGTCTTCACCGTGGAACCACGCAGCCAAGCCTTCATGGCACGGGCAGTGCGGTCCGGCAGGGGGCCGGCTTCATTGCATATACGAGCAGCGGGGGTCACAGCATCATTGTAGCTGTACACAGTTGCCGTCTGCATCGTCTGCAAGCGCTCAAGCGCAGCATTGGGCGAGGGCGTAGAGCTGCAAGAGCTCACAACAAGGGCGGCAGCCATGGCGCCACATGCCACAGCGAAAGATTTGAGGAGGGAAAGGTGTTTCATGACGTTTCGGTGTTCCTTATTCTAGCCAATGAGCAAGGGGAATGACAAGCAAAAATTTGCGCAACCGGCATTTTTTTCTTCATTTTTGATAAAAAACGGGCAAGGGCGCGCGGTACCGGTGCTTATACGGGCAGAGATTTTGTGTCTCGCGCGTAGAAATAGCTTGACGCGCAGCGCCATTGCATACAGAATAGACTCGTTATGAGAAGCCAAATTTTGTATCAAATCGCCCGCAGCGCCTGCGTAACCGCTCTGGGCACTGTTGCGCTTGCTACCCTTTCCTCCTGCGACGAAGAACAATCCGCTACTCCCACGGCTCCCGAAGCGGCAGCCACTACCGAACAGGCAGATACCATCACCCCGGAAAAGGCCAAGGACGCCCTGTTTGAGCAGATGGTATTCACCATCGGCAAACTGGCCAGCGAACGCGTGACTGACCCCGAGATAACCGAGCCCGTGCGCGACATGCTGGCTCTCACGGAGACCTACTACAAATCCATCTCCGAATCTGCCGCCGGCACCATGCAGAAAGCCAAGCTCTCCCTTCGCATTGCAGAAATCACGCTTGACTTGACGGCCTACGCCAAGGCAGAAGGCGCCTACAACACCGCCCAGGCCGATTGGGACGCCCTCCCCGAGGCAGAACGCAACACCCGCGAAGCCCGCCGCATGCAAAGCGCTATTTTCTACGGCAAGGCCGCCTCCCTGCTCTCCCGCCGCATGGCGGCAGATGCCCTCGCGTGGTACGAAAAGGCCTTGGAATCGGACCTTGCCATCTTCAAGGAACTGGCCCCCGCCGATGGTGAAAAACTGCCCGAAGGCAGCGTGGAGCCGGAACTGGCGCGCGCCGCAGCAGATGCCATGAGCGCCTACCGCTGCCTAGGTGAATGCCAACTCTGGGCAGATGACCCCGAGGAAGCACGCGACACCTACAACAAGGGCATTGACCTGGCCAAGGCTCTGGATAAGCTGGCCCCTGAGATGTCACTTCAGTACATCAAGCTCCTGGCCAACCTTGGCAACCTGGAAAGCCGCGTCGGCAACAAGAAGGAAGCCCTCACCGCCTGGGTGCAGGCCATTAACTTCTGCCAGCGTCTCTACGCCAGCAGCCCCCGCGCCGATATCCGCCTGGAAGCACGCCGCTGCTTTGAGTCTCTGCGCCCGCATGTCCTCACCCTCGCTCGCGAGCAACAGGACGCCAACGCAGAGAAGCTGGAAAACCAGACCATTCAGGATGCGGCAGCTCCCGCAGCCTCTCCCGAGGAACCCACACCCGTTCCTGCCCCTGCACAGTAACACAAACGGCCATCAGGCAAGTTAGACCACCGTGGCCGACTTCCTCATTTCACTTCCAGCACTGGAAAAGAACGCACGCCTGCTGCACGACACAGGCGTGCGTTCCGGTGCCAGGATGTTGCTTGCGCTGAAAGCCTTTTCCACCACCTCCGCGTTCGAGGCGATACGCCCGTGGTGCGATGGCTGCTGTGCTTCCGGGCTGTATGAAGCCAGGCTGGCCGCTCGCCACATGGGTGGCCACATTGCCGTTTTCTCTCCCGCCTATCAGGAAGCGGAGCTGCAAGAGCTGCTCGACATTGCACACCATATTGACTTCAACAGCATCCCCCAATGGATGCGCTACCGCGAGATGTGCCTGGCACACCCCCGTGCCATCCGTGGCGAGGTCCTGTTCGGCTTGCGAGTCAACCCCTGCCATTCCACCGGCCACACGGCCATCTATGACCCCTGCGTGCCGGGCTCTCGCCTCGGCATCCCGCCGGAGCAATTGAAAGATGCCGATTTGAGCGGCCTCTCCGGCCTGCATTTCCACACCCTCTGCGAGCAGGGAGCGGAGGAACTCATCGAAACCTTCCGCGCCTTCGAGCAGCATTTCGGCCACCTGCTGGCAGCCCCCACCATGCGCTACTTCAACCTGGGTGGCGGACACTGGATTACCAAACCCTTTTATCACCGCAAAGCCCTCATCTCCCTGCTGCAGGAAATCCGCGGCACCTATGATGTGGAAGTCTTCCTGGAACCGGGTGAGGCCTGGGCCATCCACACCGGCGTGCTGCGCGCCACCGTGCTGGATGTCTTTGAATCCCTGGGCTACCACCACGCCATTCTGGATGTAAGTGCCAGCGCCCACATGCCGGATGTGCTGGAAATGCCCTACCGTCCGGATGTGTACGTCCTGCACCCCGGCGGCACCGGCACCCCGGCCGTATGCATCCCCGGCGAGCAATATCACCAGGCCGGTGAGCCCGGCGAGCAAGCACACACCTACCGCCTGGGCGCCCCCACCTGCCTGGCAGGTGATGTCATTGGCGATTTCTCCTTCCCTGCCCCGCTGCACCCCGGCGATACCATCATCCTGGATGACATGGCCCACTACACCATCGTCAAGACCACCCACTTCAACGGCGTGCCCCATCCTTCCATCTCCATTCTGCATGCAGATGGCTCCCAACACACCGTCCGCCAGCTTCAATACGCCGATTTCGAGCACCGCCTCGGCTGATTTTACTGAAAAAAAGCGCTCTTTTTGCAAAAAAAATGCAAAAAGTATGTAAATTTTGTTGACATCCACCTAAAAAAAAGCTATACTCTGCGCACCGCAACAGCGGTAACAAACCAGAACGCGCCCGTAGCTCAATTGGATAGAGCATCTGACTACGGATCAGAAGGTTTGGGGTTCGAATCCCTGCGGGCGTGCTTCTCATCCTTGGCTTCAAGCCGAAAAAACGCCGGTTATCTTCAACGAAACCGGTTTTTTTTGACTCTAAATCTCTGGATGACGACATGGGGGCGTCCCGGTTTCGACTGAACATTCGAGGCGCCGGCTGCATGTGGAGGTTGATCGGCTGGCCTCCTAAAAAGCCGCTCAAACGATTAAATGCCTATTCCAACAACGAATACGCAATGGCTGCGTAACACACGCGCCTGGATCCGATACCTGACGCCTACTGGGGTTGACGATCTTAGCTAAGTAGGCAGGTGCCCGGCGGGGGAACCGCGCCGAGCATGACATCCACAGGTTCCTGGCTCAGGTGAAAGGCTGGCGTGGAGCGGATCACCGGCGAGATGCAGCAATCCACGCCTGAACATGGAGATGCTTGCGTCAACAGTGTCCAGGACAGGGGTTCGATTCCCCTCGCCTCCAGATGCAAGAACAGCGTATCAGATACCCTGGTACGCTGTTTTTGTGTTCATTTATCCGCGGTTTGCGGGTCAAGCCCAAACAATGTGGAATTTGAATTTTCATATCACGATGTGTCCACATTCAATTAACACTCTTAAGCGGTAGTTTTGAAAGTTGCGATAGCCATAGGCACGGCGTTGAATTAATTTCATTTTTCGGTGGAATC
>JAFYUJ010000020.1 GCA_017558555.1 Akkermansia sp. | reverse complement strand
TCCAACTTCCAACTTTACAACCCCATGCCTAAAACCCCCCGCGACCTGGCCCGCGCCACCCGCCCAGCCGATACAAAAAAAGCGACCCCCGCCCCCGCCACCATCTCCGATGCCGAAATCCTCGGCGAGCGCCCCCTCCAGGGCGGCATCCTGCGCGATACACCCACCTTCTTCATCAAAGAAGAATACCACCGCCTCGCCCAACGCGTCGCCGGAGCCCTCCCCCCAGACTCCATCTACCGCATCGGAGATGTCTACGTCACCATCGCATACGACAAAAAAACCGGGCGCCTCATCCAAAAGCCCATGGATGCCACCCGCTTCACCACCTGGCTAGGCGAGCAGGCCATCTGCTACTTCGTCGGCGCACCCCGCGGAGATGCCCCACCACCCCGCACATCCCCCTCCCCAGCCCTGGCGGAAATCATCCTTTCATCCGATGCATTCCACGCCGCCGTCCCCGAAATAACCGCTATCGAGCTCACCCGCCTGCCCCTCGTCACCCACACCGCCACCGCCTCCACCACCGACCCCGCCACCAAACAAATCCGCACCCGCACCACCTACCAATTCGCCCCAGCCACACCCGGCTACGACCCCGCCACCAAAATCTACACCGTCGACCAAATCCCCGTCCCCTGGGACAAACCCCTCACCCTGGAGGCCGCCAGAAAGCTCTTCTGCCTCGCCTACTCAGAAGCCGCCCTCGATGGTGGCATCGGCCCCGGCGCCGAAATTCACCCCCTCCAGTCCCGCTCCCTGGGTGCCGTGGTCGCCCTCCACCTGGGCGCCTTCCTCCACCTCAATATCCGGCAGCAGCCCATCCTCCTCGCCCTGGCCAACCAACCCGGCGTCGGCAAAACATTCATCGCACAATCCATCCTCGCCCCCGCCTACGGCGAAGCCCAAATCTCGAACTACAACGGCGACGAACGCGAAGTCGAACAAACCATCAACACTCTCCTGCTGGAGGGTGCCCCCTACGCCTTCTTTGATAACCTGCGCGGCACCCTCAACTCCCCCGCCATGGAACGCCTCGCAACCGCCAAACAACTCAGCGGCCGCCTCTTCCACCAGCAAAAACGCTTCACCCGCCCCAACCGCATCCAACTCTGCATCACCGGCAACGACCTCAAACTCCAGCCCGACCTCGAGCGCCGCGCCCTCCCCATCGACCTCTTCTACGCCGGCGACGCCACCAAACGCCCCTTCAAAGGCATCCTCACAGAAGAAACCATCCTCGACCCCTCCAACCGCTCCCTCTTCCTCCACGCCTGCTGGTCCATCATCCACCACTGGCAAGCCGCCGGCTGCCCCGCCCCCCTCCCGGATCACGCCTTCAAATCCTTCCCCGACTTCACCCGCCTCGCCATCAACCCCACCATCTGGGCCGGCTTCGCCAACCCCCTCGGGCCCCGCCTCGTCCAACTCGACGCCGGCGACGTCATCGGCCTCGCCCTCACAGAACTCCTCTCCACCGCCGCAGACACCATCACCCCGGCAGACTACGGCGGCATGCACACCGGCCTCACCAAACGCTACACCACCACCGAACTCAACATCATCGCCGCCGCCATCGACAAACTCGACATCATCTGCCCCGCCGCACGCGACAAAAACAACCAACTCGGCATCGCCCTCCGCCGCACCAAAGGCCGCGAATACACCGACAACCGTGGCCGCACCTTCCGCATCGGCTCCAAACGCACCTCCGCCTCCTCCGCCTACGACATCACCATCCTATCCGAACCCACCCACGACCTCGACGACACCGCCGCCATCGCACGAGATGCCGCCGCCATCGCCCTCACCCGCACCTCCAACCCATAAACCCAAAACCCATAAACCCAAAACCCATAAACCAACCCCAAAAAACCATGAACAAACACATCAACCAACAAATCAAAAACAACATCCGCCACCTCCGCAGCCACCTCAAAACCATCATCACCCGCGCCTGCATCTGCGCGCGCTCCCTCGACGTCTACTGCCCCACCCCCGCCAACCCCGCCATCCCCATCACCCTCATCCAAGACCTCCACCACATCACCGACACCGCCACCCACGCCATCCACCTCGCCCAACTCAACAACAGCCTCCACCGCATCCTCACCACCCTCCCAAACACAGACCCCACACCAGACCCCACACCAGACCCACCACCCTACCGCCCCAGCTCGCCCCACCTCACCACCACCCCCGCCACCCTCATCGGCTAATCCGCCCCCCATTTTAGCACAAAAACACTCGCCCCGCCCGGCTCACACCGGGCGGGGCTTTCTTCACCTCAGTAGCTGCATCGTTATGTATATGATACTCAGAATGCACTCAACGACCATCAAGACCGTTACTACTTTGGCGTGGGGGGTGTTTTTTATCATATGACTAAGACCGCCCCGCGGCCTCATGCCGCATCAGGCGGCGCGCATATTGTAACACGTTGACGCGCAATAATCAATAACTTTCTTTACATTTATTTTACAAAAAGCGAAAAATACAAAAAACGCCGGCTACTTGCGCAGCCGGCGCCTTTAAATATGATAAACCGGGACCCCTCCCGGGCAAGGCATTTCCTCCTTGCGCCCTCAGTCTATACCACATCCGGCACAAAGTCAACCCCATTTTTTCAAAAACGTCACCTGCCCCACCACCTCCAGCAACATACCCCCCATATATATACCCCTTACCCCTTAGCCCTTTATTCCTCAACCCCTTAAATCCCACCCCATCCGCTGAAGGGAGAAGCTTCTCATGAGCTTCTCCCTTTTCCTTTTTTCCGGCCCCGCCCGGGGGCCATTTTTCACCTTACCGACAGCCCCTTCCCCCGCCCTCATTCCACCCCCACGCGGCACCTCCCCATAAGCCCGCGTAGCGAATGGTGAAGATAAAAAGGCGGATTTGGCACTTTAGGCTTGAAATTCGAGGGTAAAAGTAGTTTAATGACGGGGCACCAATGTGGCCTGATGTAGCCCACAAATACGAGCATATGAACACGACAAAGATTTTACAAGTGCCTGATGCAGCAAGTGCTGCGATGGATTATCTGAAGAATGATGCCGACGATCACGGCGAGCTGGTGACAGTGAATATGGGTCCGTCCCACCCTGCGACGCACGGTGTGCTTCGCCTGAAGCTCGTAATTGATGGTGAGACGATTGTGTCATGCGACCCCGTCATTGGCTACCTGCACCGCGGCATGGAAAAGATTGCGGAGAACTGCCACTACAACCAGTATGTGGCCTACACGGACCGCTTCGACTACCTGGCCCCGATGAGCAACAACATCGCCTATGCCTGTGCCGTTGAAAAGCTGATGGGCTGGGAGCTGCCGGAGCGTGGCCAGGCCATCCGCGTGCTGTGCTGCGAGCTTTCCCGCATCTCCTCCTGCTTCCTGGGCACGGGTGTATACGCCATGGACACAGGCGCCATGACCGCCTTCCTGTATGCGTTCGAAGAAAAAGAGCGCGTTCACAACCTGTACGAACAGATTTGCGGCGCCCGCTTCACCTCCAGCTACACCCGCATCGGCGGCATGACCCGCGACCTGCCCAAGGGCATCGAGAAGCAGATTCTTGACTTCTGCGACAGCGCCATGCGCACCGTGGATGAAATGGAGAAGCTGCTCTTGCACAACAAGATTTTCATTGACCGACTGGTGGGTGTGGGTGTGATTACCCGCGAGATGGCCCTGCAGTGCGGTATGACAGGCAACAACTTGCGCGCCAGCGGTGTGTGCCGCGACTTGCGCAAGACCAATCCCTACCTGGGCTATGACAAGTACGAGTTCGATGTACCCGTGGCTCAGGAAGGCGACTGCTACGCTCGTTTCCAGGTGCGCATGGAAGAAATCCGCCAGTCCGTACGCATCATCCGCCAGGTGGTAGCCACCATGCCCAAGGGCCCCATCTGCGTGCAGGTGGACAAGGGCATCCTGCCCAACAAGAAGGACGCTATGATGGGCATCGAAGAACTGATTCGCCAGTTCATGGTGAGCACCCAGTGCGTGAACGCCCCCGTGGGTCAGGTCTTCTTTGCTGCTGAAAACCCGAAGGGTGAGCTTGGCTTCTTCCTGGACTCCAAGGGCGGCGGCATTGCCAACCGTCTGAAGATGCGCAGCCCCTCCTTCTGCTCTCTGTCCATCCTGCCGGAACTGCTGCCGGGCCACCTGGTGAGCGACGTACCCGCCATCCTGGGTTCCTTTGACTTTGTGCAGGGCGAATGCGACCGTTAACATTTAACTGATTACCTTTATCATGTCCGAAAACACCAACGCGATTGATGCCGTCACGGCAGTTCGTCCTTCTCCGGGCGAAAAGTACTTCCCCAAGTTCGAGGTAACCCCCGAATTGGTTGAGAAGGCCAAGGAACTGGTTGCCCTCTACCCCGAGGGCAAGGAACAGTCGGCCATTCTTCCCATCATTCACCACATCCAGGAAGAATTCGGCTATGTATGCCCCGATGCCATGCCCTGGATTGCTGAAATGTGCAAGAGCACACCCGTGCACGTGGCCGGTATCGTGACCTTCTACCCCGGCATTCATCGCACCTGCCCCGGCAAGTATCACATCCGCATTTGCCGCACCATCGCCTGCGCCATGGCCGGCAGCGAAGAGCTGCTGCCCTACATCTGCAGCAAGATTGGCGTGGACCCCGCCAGCATGACGGACGAAGAGCCCATGGCTGTGAGCCCGGATGGTCTGTGGAGCATTGAAGCTGTGGAATGCCTGGCCAACTGTGGCTTTGGCCCCAACGTGATGATTAACGACACGCTCTACTCCCAGGTGACCCGCCGCAAGGTGGACGAGCTCATCGCCGAATATAAGAAAAAGTAACCCCTACCAGCTGAAATCATGAGCGATATTACCTACAAACCCGGTAAGGAGCCGCATCCCCGCGAAACGCGCCGTATTTTCAGAAACATCGACCGCGAGGGGTATGATCCTTCCATTAAGTGCTACATCAAGGATGGCGGTTACAAGACCCTGAAGAAGGTGCTTGCCATGGAGCCCGCCGCCGTGATTGATGAAGTGAAGAAGAGTGGCCTGCGTGGCCGCGGTGGTGCAGGTTTCCCCACCGGCGTGAAGTGGACCTTCATCCCCAAGGGCAACACCAAGCCTGTGTACCTCGTCTGCAACTGCGACGAATCCGAACCCGGCACCTTCAAGGACCGCTTCATCGTGCACCAGGACCCGCACCAGTTGATTGAGGGCATGATTATTGCCTGTTACGCTGTGCAGGCTCACTATGCTGTCATTTACATGCGCGAGGAGTTCCCCGAGGGGGCCCGCATCATGCAGACCGCGCTGGACGAAGCCAAGGCCAAGGGCTACCTGGGCGAAAACATCATGAAATCCGGCTTCGACCTGAAGATTGTGCTGCACCGTGGTGCCGGCGCTTACATCTGCGGTGAAGAAACCGGCCTGATTAACTCTATTGAAGGCGCGCGCCCGTACCCGCGTATTAAGCCGCCCTTCTTCCCTGCCGCCATTGGTCTGTATGGCTGCCCCACCATCGTGAACAACGTGGAATCCCTGTGCCAGGTGCGCCAGGTGATGATGATGGGTGGCGAAGCCTATGCCGCCGAAGGCGCCCAGCGCTCCCCCGGCACGCGTATCATTGGCGTATCCGGCGACGTGAAGCGCCCGGGCTACTACGAAATCATTTCCGGTTCCATCACCTACGGCGAGCTGCTGTATGACCTGTGTGGTGGTCCCCGCGTGGGCCGCAAGTTCAAGGCCATCATCCCCGGTGGTGCCTCTGCCAAGGTGATGCGCTGTGACGAAGTGCTCAAGGGCCGCAACCCCGATGGCTCTGTGCGCAACATGACCATCTTTGACGTGCCCCTGGACCTGGACAGCATTGCCCAGCATGGCTCCATGAGCGGCTCCGGCGGTGTGATTGTCATGGACGACACCCGCAGCATGCCCAAGATGCTCAACAACCTCAACCGCTTCTTTGCCTGGGAGTCTTGCGGCCAGTGTTCCCCCTGCCGCGAAGGCAACCCCTGGATGCTCAAACTTTCCACCCGCATCTGTAATGGTCAGGGTTCCCCGGAAGATGTCGATCTGCTCAAGGATGTGGCAGACAACATCTGCGGGCGCACCGTCTGCGCCTTTGGCGAGGCATGCTCGTGGCCCACGCAGGCATTCACCACCAAGTTCCGTGATGAATTCCTGGCTCTCACCAAACCCATCAACGCCCTCAAGCCGCACTCCCCCGAGGCTGCTGAGGCCCGCAAATTCCTGACCCGCGAAGACTAAACCTTTTGAAACGCATGAGCAAAAAACCCGCACTACTGCCGAAGGATGAGGCCGCCGCTGAAGGCAAGGTCAATGTCCAGATTAACGGCAAATGGTATCGTTTCCCCAAGGGCACCCGCATTGCCGATGCCTGCAACTCCGTAGGGGTACACGTTCCCTGCTTCTGTTACCACCCCAAGCTTTCCGTGGCAGGTTCCTGCCGCATGTGTCTGGTGGAGCAAGGCATGCCCCCCCGCCTGGCCCCCGGTGCCACCCCCACCTACAATGAGGACGGCTACCAGACCATCCAGTGGATGCCCCGCGCCATCATCGCCTGTGCCAACACGGTGGCTGAAAACATGGGTATCCGCACCGATGGCAAGCTTTGCACCGAAGCACGCCGCGGCGTGCTGGAGTTCCTGCTGACCAACCACCCGCTTGACTGCCCCATCTGCGACCAGGCAGGCGAATGCAAGCTGCAGGAATACACCTCCGACTACGGCAGCGGAACCCACCGCTTCACCGAGTCCAAGACCAAGAAGGGCAAGAACCTTTCCCTGGGTCCGCGTGTGAACATGGACCAGGAGCGCTGCGTGCTTTGCCGCCGATGCATCCGCTTCATGAAGGAAATCGTGGGTGAGGAAGTGCTTGGCGTGGTAGGCCGCGGCACGCACAACGCCGTCACCTGCTATCCCGGCACTCAGCTGGACAGCAACTACTCCATGAACGTGGTTGACCTCTGCCCCGTGGGCGCTCTGACGAGCAAGGATTTCCGCTTCAAGATGCGCGTGTGGTTCCTGAAGAGCACACCGACCATCGACGTGAACTGCGGCACCGGCACCAACATCAACATCTGGACCCGCGAACAGCAGGTATACCGCATCACCCCGCGCCAGAATGATGAAGTGAACAGCTGCTGGATGCCCGACAGCCACCGCCTGAATTACAAGTACATCAACGCCCCCGAGCGTATCCTCACCCCCCTGGTGAAGACGGATGCCAAGGCTCCGCAGCGCCCCTCTACCTGGGATGCCACGCTCAACCTCGTGGTCGAGCAGCTGCACAAGTGCGCCCCCGTGGAAGTGGCCATCATCGCCTCTGCCCGCATGACCAACGAAGAACTTTACATGGCACGCGCCCTGGCTCGCCAGCTGGGTGTGACCAAGTTCGACATCGTGCCCCGCAAGGGTGAGAACGATGGCATGCTCATCAGCGAGGACCGCAACCCCAACTCCACCGGTGCCAAGCTCATCCTCAACAAGACGGGCGCAGGCCTCACCAACATCCGCCGCGGCGTGAAGAACGGCAGTATCCGCTCCCTCATCGTGCTGGGTGAAGATGTGACCGAGGAAGCCGGTATCCCCGCCGAGGATTTGGCCGAGCTGGATTACCTCCTCGTGATGGCTCACAGCGAAAGCGCCACCACCAAGGCCGCCGACGTGGTGCTGCCCGGTGTGACCTTCGCTGAAAAGTACGGCACCATGATTAACGTGGCAGGCCGCATTCAGCGCCTGAACAAGGCCATCGAGCCGCTGGGCGAAGCCCGCTCCGAATGGTCCATCATGCGCGAACTCACCGAGCTGCTGGGTTGCGATTGCCCCCGCGTGATTGCCTGCCCCAGCCCGATGATGATTCTGGAAGAAATGGCTCTGGAGTTCGAACCCATGAAGGGTCTCTCCTGGGGCAATATCGGCAACGAAGGCAAGGTCATCCTCGACACCGGCGTTACCATCCCCCTCATCGAACGCGAAAAAGCCAAGAAGTAACCCTAGAAGCCCTGACACAATATGAATACAATCATTCAATGGTGTGACTCCGTGCTGAGCAACGAGATTTGGTTCTACCTGCTCACCACCGTGATCAAGCTGGTACTGATTTTCGCCGTGATTCTGGCGTTCGTGGTGCTTTCCGTTTGGATTGAGCGCCGCGTGGCCGGTTGGATTCAGGACCGCCCCGGTCCCAACCGCGCCGGTATCCCCCTCTTCCTGCTGAAGCGTTTCGGCAGCAAGGAGAAACAGCCCCTCAAGAACGTGCTGCACTTCTTCGGCATCCCTGAAAACAGCTGGATTGCCAACCTCTGCAAGTGGCTGCGTCTGGAGGGTGAAATCCCCACCTTCGGTCTCATGCAGCCCTGCTTGGACGGTGGTAAGCTCTTCCTGAAGCAGGAATTGACCCCCTCCTACGTGCGCAAGGTGTATTTCACCATCGCTCCCATGCTGGTGCTGGGTCCGCCCATGGTGGCAGCCGCCGTCATCCCCTTTGCCTCCACAGTGAGCACCTGCTACGGTGAAATCTCCATGTGCGTGGCCAACCTGGGTATCGGGCCGCTGTGGATTTTCGCCATCTCCGGTCTGTCTGTGTACGGTCTGTCTCTGGCCGGTTGGTCCTCCAACTCCAAGTACCCCTTCCTGGGTGGTCTGCGCGCCTCTGCTCAGCTCATTTCCTATGAAGTGGCCATGGGTCTCTCTGTGATTCCTCTGCTCATGATGTTCGGCACGCTGAACCTGCAGGACATCGTGCAGTACCAGGCCGACAACGGCTGGACGCTCCTGCCCTTCTGGGGCGAGGGCCTGACCCTGCAGCGCTGGGCTCTGTATGCTCCCATCGCCATCAGCTTCATCATCTTCGTGACCTGCGTCTTCGCAGAAGCTAATCGTACTCCCTTCGATATGGCTGAATGTGAAACCGACCTCGTAGGTGGCTACCACACCGAATACTCCTCCATGAAGTTTGCTTCCTTCTTCATGGGTGAATACGCCGCCATGGTCGTTGGCTCGGCCTTGGTTGTGACGCTGTTCTTTGGTGGTTGGTCCATCGGCTTCGGGGCTGACGCCGCCCTGGCTGCCTGGTGCGACTGGGTAGCAGTGCTGTGCCAGTTCCTCATGTTCCTCATCAAGCTTGTAGCTTTCATCTTCTTCTTCGTGTGGGTGCGTTGGACGCTGCCCCGTTTCCGTTGGGACCAGGTGATGAAGCTCGGCTGGCTTGTATTCCTGGAAGTGGCCATTGCCAACATTTTCCTTGCCGCCGCCATTATGTATTTCATCAAGTAAATCAGACATTTTCACACAACCATGTCCTACGTTCCGATTAAACGCCCCAAGTTCTCCCTCCTCGACAAGATTTACGTCGTGGAGCTCGTCAAGGGCTTGATCATCACTTTCAAGCACCTTGCCCTCTCCCTGATGGGCAAGAGCCGCAGCAAAAAAGACTTCAACGGCAAAGGCGTTGGTGCCTGTATGCCCTTCCCCGAACAGCGCTGGGATAGCCGCCTCCCTGAGTACTACCGTGGCGCCCCCACGCTGGTGCGCGGTGAAGATGGCCGCGAGCGCTGCGTTTCCTGCCAGCTCTGTGAGTTCATCTGCCCGGCTCGCGCCATCAAGGTGACCCCCGGCGCTGTGGCTGAAGGCTCCGGCCTTGAAAAGCAGGAAAAAGCCCCGGCTGAGTTTGAGATTGATATGCTCCGCTGCATCTACTGCGGCATGTGCCAGGAAGTCTGCCCCGAACAGGCCATCTTCCTCTCCAAGGAGTACCTCATCACCCTGACTGATCGCAAGCAGGCCATCCGCAACAAGGCCACCCTCTACAAGCTCGGTGGCACGCGCAAAGGCCTGGTCAACAAGTGGAACCAATACAAATAATTTACAACCATGGAATCCGCCATCTCATCCATTCTCTTCTACGTCTTTGCCGCAGCCGCAGTGCTGTGCGCCTTTGGCGTGGTAGCTTTCCGCAACCCCGTTTCATCCGCCATGAACATGGCGCTCTGCTTCGGGTTCACCGCCGCCGTATACTTCGGCATGGGCGCCCAATTCCTCGGTATTGTGCAGCTCATCGTATACGCCGGTGCCATTCTGGTACTCTTCCTCTTCATCATCATGATGCTCGACGTCAAGGCTGAGGAACACGTCCGCAAGAGCTTCCCCATGGCCTGCATCGGTGTGATTATCGCCGGCATCTTCGCCGGTTTTGTCACCAAGGTGGCTATCAGCCTCCCCGGTGCCACGGATGGCCCCTGCCCGGCTCTGGTGCTCTGCGACACCATCGGCGACTTGGCTCCCGGTGCCATCGAAGAGAAGCCCGCCGAAGAAACATTGGCTCCCTATGGTGCCGCCATGCCCAAGCTTAATCCCGCCGCAGCTGCCATGACACTGGGCGCAGATGAAGCCACGGCCGCAAAGGCCACGGCTTTCCCGGACACCAAGCTCATGGGTCAGGCTCTGTTCACCAAGTACAACATTCCTTTCGTCATCCTCAGCTTTGCCCTGTTGGCAGGCACCGTGGGTGCTGTGGCATTGGGCCGCAAGATTCGCAAAGACTAACCTCATTTCCCGCACACGTCTATGACTCCTCTCGCTCATTACCTGATTTTCTCAGGCATCCTGTTCTCCATTGGGTTGGCAGGTGTGATTATCCGCAAGAACATCATCGTGGTCTTCATGTGTCTGGAGATGATGCTCAGCGCAGCCAACATCTCCCTGGTGGCTTTCTCCCGCGCTCAGGGCGTGAACGGCGTGCCTGTATATGATGCACAGGTGCTTGCCCTCTTCATCGTAGCCATCGCCGCAGCTGAAGTCGCCATTGGCCTCGCGCTCATCGTGGCCATGTTCCGCGCCCGTAAGTCTGTGGAAAGCTCCACACTCAATTCCCTTAAAGACTAACTTCCGACCCAACCATGATTCAGAATCTTCCCTGGTTATTCCTCCTGCTGCCCCTGGTCGTGGCGGCTATTGACTGGTTGTGCTTCAGCAAGTGCCCCCGCACTGCCGCAACCCTTTCCACCCTCTCGGCCGTGGCAACCTTCGCTCTGTGCGTGGCCTACCTCAACGGCTGGCAGACCGGCACGCCTGATGTGTACACCTGGCTGCCCACTGCAACGGAGGGCATGATTTCCCTCTCCATGGGTCTGGTGACAGACGCCTTGGCGATGCGCATGATGCTCGTCGTCACCGGCATCGGCACCTTGGTACATATTTTCTCCCTGGGTTACATGAAGGGAGATGCCTCCAACCTGAGCCGCTACTTTGCCGGGCTGAGCATCTTCATGTTCAGCATGAGCACCATCGTGCTGGCAGACAACCTGGCCATGACCTTCATCGGCTGGGAAATGGTGGGCTTCTCCTCCTACCTGCTCATTGGCCACTGGTTCAACAAGGCCAGCGCTGCTGATGCTGCCAAGAAGGCCTTCATCACCAACCGCGTGGGCGACTTCGGCTTCATCATCGGTATTCTGCTGACGCTGGCCGTCTTCGGCACCATCTCCTTCGCTGAAATGGGCGGCAAGGCTGCCGGCATTGCTCCGGCTGTGCTTACCGTTACCATCATCTGCCTCTTCTGCGGCGCTGTTGGTAAATCCGCTCAGTTCCCCCTGCACGTGTGGCTGCCCGACGCTATGGAAGGCCCCACGCCCGTATCCGCCCTCATCCACGCCGCCACCATGGTGGCCGCCGGTGTGTACATGCTGGTGCGCTTGCAGGTGAGCATGGGCGCTGAAGCCTTCACCGAGACGGCTTGCATCACCATCGCCTCCGTGGGTGCCATCACTGCTGTGCTGGCTGCTCTCATGGCCTTGCAGCAGGACGACATCAAGCGCGTGCTGGCCTACTCCACCCTGTCCCAGCTGGGCTACATGGTCATGGCTGTGGGTCTGATGGCCGGTGAAGCCGCCATGTTCCACCTGTACACCCACGCCTGGTTCAAGGCTCTGCTCTTCCTGGGTGCCGGTGCCATCATCATCTGCTGCCACCACGAGCAGGACATCTGGAAGATGGGCGGCCTGGCCAAGCGCATGCCGCTGACCGTTCTCTGCTTCCTCATGGGCACCTTCGCCCTCATCGCAATCCCCGGCTTCTCCGGTTTCTTCTCCAAGGAAGCTATCCTGCACGCAGCTCTTGAGACTTGCCCCGTCTTCTTCTGGGTGGGCGCCGGTGTTGCTGCGCTGACCACCTTCTACATGACCCGCCTTTGCCTGGTGGCCTTCTGTGGCCAGGCCCGCGCCCATGGTGCAGCCGAAGCCAAGGAAGCCGGTCCCACCATGCTGCTGCCCCTGCTGGCACTGGCCGTCATGGCCATCATCTCCGGCTACGGCTTCATCGCCGACAACCTGGTGCCCTTCACCGGTTTTGAGGCTCACGGCTTTGAACTGGGCATGCCCTTCTACGTGAGCATGGGCTCCCTGGCACTGGGTCTCGCTGCTGCCTTCCTCGTGTATGGCTGCGGCAAGCGCACCACCGACCCGCTGGCCGGCAACTGCCTCTCCAACGCCCTGCGCAAGCGCCTCTTCATTGATTCCATCTATGACAAAGGCCTCGTGGGCGGCATTCAGGAATATGGTTCTCAGATTATTGAGTTTGCAGATGCTGCCCTCATCCGTGGCGTGATTGTACAGGGCTTTGCCTGGCTCACCGCCAAGTTCGGTATGCTGCTCAGCTGGATTCAGAATGGATCTCTGCGTGGCTACGCACTCGTGGCAGGCATCGGCATCATCATTCTCATGTTCATCCTTGCCTTCACCATTCCCACCATCTAACCCTTTTTCACAACCATGCTAATCTGGCTCATTCTTATCCCCGTGATTGCAGCGGCCCTCATCGGCCTGCTGCGCACCCCCGGTCGCGCCACGGCTCTCATCAGCGCCACGCTTACCCTCATTCTGGGTGTTTGGGCGGTTCTTGCCGCTACTTACTGCCCCGAGTGCAGCAACAGCGCCTGCTGGTCTGCCTTTGGTGGCTCTACCCTGCAATTCCGTCTGGACTTGCCGCTCTCCCGCATCATGGTGCTGCTCTCCGTCATCGTGACCTTTGCGGCCATCCTTGGTCTCAAGGCTCCCGATAAGGACGCTGAGCGCAGCTGGAGCATCTCCTCCCTGCTGCTCTCTGCCGGTGCCATCGGCGCATTCATGTCCGACAACATCATCTCCTTCTACGCCTTCCACGAACTGGCCCTCATCCCCACCTTCGTGATGATTGGCTTCTACGGCCGCGGCGACCGCCGCACCATCGGCTGGACCGCCACCGTCTACCTGGGCCTGGCCTCCATGGTGTTGCTGGCCGGCTTGCTGTTGCTCTGCGCTGAGACCAGCGCCTGGAGCTTCACCGACATGGCCGCCAACGTGGCACAGGGCATCCTGCCCTCTCCCGGCTCCACCTGCCTCATTGCAGCACTCCTGCTGATTGGCTTTGGCACGTTGGTGTCTCTGTTCCCCTTCCACTCCTGGGCAGCCCCGGCCTACGCCAGCGCTCCCACCCCCATTGCCATGCTGCATGCGGGTGTGCTCAAGAAGTTTGGTCTGTATGGTCTGTTCACCCTGGCCTACGTGTTTGGCCCGGCTTGCACCGAGCTCTTCGGCTGCTGGAACAACGTGCTGCTCCTCCTGCTCCTGGGCAACGTGCTCTGGGTGGGCTACGTGACTGTCTCCCAGACGCGCCTGGACAACATGCTGGGTAACTCCTCCGTGATGCACATGGGCTACCTCTTCCTGGCCTTTGCCGCCTATGTGGCCTCCGGTGCCAACAATGAACTTGCGTTCAAGGGTGCTTCCCTGCTGATGCTTGCTCATGGTCTGACCATCGCCATGCTCTTCCTGCTCTGCGGTCAGATTGAAAGCCAGACCCGCACGCTGGAGCTCGACTCCATGGGCGGCCTTGCAACCAAGCTTCCTGCACTCGGCTTCCTCTTCGGTCTGGCCGGCATGGCCTCCATCGGTCTGCCCCTGCTGGCCAACTTCCCCGGTGAGTTCGCCATCTTCGTCTCCTGCTTCGAGGGCTGGGCACCCGGCGCTCCCCTGATGGATGGCTGCGTACTCGGCACCATTGCCGGTTGGTTCGGCAATCTGGGTCCGGTGCAGCTCACGCTCATCTTCGCCCTGTGGGGTCTCGTCATCAGCGCCATTTACATGCTGCGCGCGTTCCGTCGCATCTTCGAAGGTGACACCGCTCTGACCTCTGAGCGCGCCACCGGGCTCACCTGCACGGACCTCGCCGCTGCTGCATTCCTGGCAGTCTTCATCGTCCTCTTCGGCATCATGCCTCCCGTTCTCTGATATCACGGTCAACCAAACATAACTGAACAACATGGATACTACATTCTCATCCTACACCTGGTGCCAGTTTGCGCCCGAGTTCGCTCTCGTGGCAGTGGCCGTCCTCATCCTCATGGCAGATTCTTTCCTGCCCAAGGTCCCCAAGCGCATCTACGCTCTGGTGGGTGCAGCTGCTACCTTCGTCGTCACTTGCATCATGGCTCGTGGTGAATACGCCAACTGGTTTGGCTTCCTGGCCTGCGCTGCCACCACCCTCACCTTGCTGCTGGCATACGACTACCGCAAAGTGACCTGCGATTCCATCGGCAGCACAGAGAGCGAAGAAGGCACTTCTGAGTTCTACGCCCTGCCCATCATCGCCTGCGCCGGCATCTGCTGCCTGGCCCAGGCCAAGGACCTGATTATGCTCTTCGTGAGCCTGGAAGTCATCACCCTCACGTCCTACGTGCTGGCCGGTTACTTCCGTCGCAACCAGGGCTCCATTGAGGCCGGTGTGAAGTACCTCATCCTCGGTGCCATGAGCACGGGTCTGCTGGTCTTCGGTGCTGCCTGGTATTTCGGTACCACCGGTTCCTTCAACCTGGACCCGCTCATGGCTCACACGGCGCTGTCTCACGGCTACCTGTGCCAGGGCTTCCTCATGGCTACAGCCCTGCTGCTGGCCGGTGCCCTCTTCAAGGTAGGTGCAGCCCCCATGCACATGTGGATTCCTGATGTGTACCAGGGAGCCCCCACCCCCACCTCCAACTTCCTGGCTATTGCCTCCAAGGCTGCCGGTTTCGCTGCCCTGTGCCTTCTGCTGCGCCCCTTCCGCCCCTTTGCCGAGGCCTATCCCGGTACCATGAGCATTCTGGTGCATGCACTGGCTATCGTGGCTGCTGCCACCTTGCTGATTGGTAACCTGGGTGCCATTGGCCAGCACAACGCCAAGCGTCTGCTGGGTTATTCCTCCATCGGTCAGGCCGGTTTCATCCTCATCTTCTTCGTGAACCTCAGCGGCGATATTGAACCCTACGTGTTCAACTACCTGCTGGCCTACGCCCTTTCCACGGCTTCTGCCTTCTTCGCCATCGCTATGCTGCGCACGCAGCGCGGCAGCGAGGAAATCTCCGCTTTCCGCGGTCTGGGCAAGACCAACCCCCGCACGGCTTTCCTCATCACGGTCAGCTTTGCCTCTCTGGCCGGTGTTCCCCTCACCATGGGCTTCCTGGCCAAGTACTACTCCTTCTGCGCCCTCATCCAGGCCATGTCCAACTGGGACGGTCTGCTGTGGCTGCTGCCGGTGATGATTATCTGCGCAGCTGTCGGCTTCTACTACTACTTCAAGGTGCTGCGCGCCATGTACTGGGAGAAGCCGCTGGAGACCGACAAGCCCCTGCGCGTGCCTGTGGTCACAGGTGCTGTGCTCACCGCTTGCGCCATCATCATCATCATCATGGGTACTTACCCCCTGCTCTTCAGCTGAAGCCGCAGGTAATGAAATAAGCTATTCATTAAACACAGCATCCCCTGCGGCTTCTACCGTGGGGGATGTTTTTCTTGATACCACGATGGCCCCTAATTCTCCTAAAGCCTGGTTCCTTGGCGTCCGCCCCAATAGCTTCAGCGGCTCTGCCATTCCTGTCCTTGTAGCCTCCGCCATGGCCTACACGGATGGCTGCTTTCACTGGGTTATTGCGCTTCTTTGCCTTTCAACGGCCCTGTTCCTGCACATCGTGACCAATTTGGTCAACGAGTACTGCGATTTCCACAACGGCATGGATGACCCCGCCTACCTGAGCCCCGACCGCATGTACGCACGGGGCTACATCACCCCCACGGCCATGAAGTGGGGTATTGTTGTGGCTACGCTCTGATGTTCTTTGGCGACTGGCAGTTCATTCTCCTCACCGGCGTAGTCTGCCTTATAGCTGCACTGGTATACACAGCGGGGCCATTCCCCCTGGCTTATAATGGCTTGGGAGATATCGCTGTGATTCTCTTTTTCGGTGTTGTGCCGGCTTGCGCTACCTACTACTTGCAGAGCGGAGTCTTTACCCCGGATATCATCTGCGTCTCTGTAGCATGCGGCTTGATTGTAGACACTATGCTCATCTTGAACAACTACCGAGACCGCGATGAAGATCGGACCAACGGCAAACGCAGTATCGTGGTGCTGCTCGGGCCCGGCGTGGGCCGCTGGGGCTACCTGCTGCTGGGTGTGGTGGCTGTCGCGCTCTGCCTGCTCATGCTGCAATGGGGACGCACGTGGGCTGCCTTGCTGCCCATCATCTATCTGGTACCCTTCCTCTATACCTGGAGCCGCATCATGCGCATCGACAAAGGACCGGAACTCGACCTTTGCTTTGCCTCCACCGCCCGCAATATCCTCATCTTCGGTATACTGCTTATGGTCGGCATCTTGCTGGGCTAAACACCCCACACGAGACATGATTTACCCGTGGTGATTAAGAAAATCGCCACGGGTTTTCTTATCTGAGCTACAGTACAGCCCACCCTTTATATCACATCAGCACACCAGAATATCACCTTGCACAGCAGCGAGGGTAAGATAATCACAAAGGCACACCACAGGCTCCTCTTCCATGGCAGGCAAAACACAACTCTAAGCATCGAGGAAGAGATGACGAAGGGAATGACATAGGACAGGACATACAAAACCGCCAAGGTAGTCCCCCCCATGAAGAACGGCTCTCTCGGAATGGATAAAAGCAATTGCACCTGCGTGACCACACATGAGGCAACCAATATGCATTGAGACACCGCAGCTGACAATAACACGCAACGGCCATAAGAGTAGCCGGCAGAGCGCGAAAACAGCCACATAATACCCCCCAGGAACAAAATGTTCAGGTAAGAAGATACCGTAAATAGAATCTGAAGTCCGGAGCCGAGCTCGCCGTATGCCTTCACGGCCGGCAGGATATCTATCGACCACGCCACAAGCCCATAAATGGCCAGGGCGAGAAGCGCATCTTTCCATGCTTTTTTCAGCAGAAAGCGCCCCAGCAGCAGCACAACCACATCCCCACGATGCAGCAATACCGTACACCAGTGGCTCACCCGCACATCATCCAAACGATGTTGAATCACCAGCAGCAACCCCATGTAGGCAACAACCACCAACGCACAACGCTTGTAATCGGAAGGATGCGGCCGCAACCACGCCAAAGCCACCAGGATGGCTACCAGCATGATGGCATACGAAACGTACGAATAGATATCCGTATTCATAAGTTTTAAGTTTCCCCTTGTGTGCGAAGGCCCCACACGCAGGTGGGGTTCTTAATCGTCATCGTTCGGCGCGCTTCTTCATTCGGCATATAGACCGCATAATGCTGCGGTGCCGCACAACGCGCATCCTGCAAACGGCGGTTCAAATTGCACCATCGGTAGGCAAAGCCATGGCGTTTGCGCACATACCACGGCATTTCCCGGCAAAGCTCCTCCCACTCCCGGCGGGAGGTCTCCGTCCAGGCCAAATTAGCTCCGGTCACGGTAAAGGTGCCCGTCACCAGCTCCGGCAACACCAGAAAACGGGGGCCGGCATTCACCAAATCACGGTAGAACACCACATCGGCAATGGCACGCCAGCGCGCGTTGAAGCGTATGCCGTGTTGGCGGAACACATCTGCCCGGAGGAAACACGAGCAGGTGATAATCTCGCACACCGTCTGGCTGCTCCACTTGTGGGGCATGATGGGGCGGCGGTGGCAAATATATCGGCTCTCCGCATCCACAATAATGTAGGTACCCAGCGCCACTTCCGCAGAGGGATTCTTCTGCATGGCCTCGGCCACACCCTGCAAGGCGCCGGGTTCATATTGTTCATCGCTGTTGAGATGAGCCGTCACATCAGCATCATCCGGCAGCAGAGCCCACGCACGGTTGATGGCATCGTACATCCCGGCATCCCGGCAGCTCTGGTAGGTGAACACATACCCGGCTCTGCCGCTCTGCTCCTCCTGCCATTGCTGCAACCATTCAGCCGTTCCGTCATCGGAGCCGCCATCCTGCACATGGTGGTGTATCTCTACCCCTGCCCCGGCCTGGTCTGCCACAGAGCGCACGCAACGCTGCAACCAAGACAGCGCGCGGAAAGTAGGCGTGACAATGTAGAACTTCATGGCAGGGGGAATCTTATGCTCGCGAGGCCAACAACTTTTGCACGGCATCGCGCATGGCGTTCAGGCCGGTCAGCAGCATCTCGGGAGAGGTTGCAAAATTCAGGCGTACACACTGGGGTGAACCAAAATTTGCGCCGTTGTCCAGATATACATCTGCCTGTTCGAGGAAAAACTTGTGGGGAGACTCAACCTCCAACGCAGAGCAATCAATCCACGCCAGATAGGTAGCTTCCTGGTGGCGCACCTTGAGCAGGGGCAATTGCTCTGCTATGTAATCATACACGGTCTGGCGATTCTTGCGCAGAGATTGGATAAGCTGCTTGTGCCACTCCCAGCCCTTGGTATACGCAGCCAGAGATGCCGCATACGCAAAGACATTGAGCGTGGGCAAGCTGTGCCCCTGTGTCTTGCGTATGGCTGCACGCAGCTCGGCATTGGGCACAGCCATGTAGGTAAAGCAGATACCGGCAATGTTGAACGTCTTGCTCGGCGCACTCAGCATCACCACACGATTCAGCAACGGCTCAGGCAGCGTCAACGCTGTCTGGTGCGTCACCCCCTCATCCAACACCAAATCACAATGAATCTCGTCCGAACAAAGAATCAAATCATGGCGTTCGCAGAAATCGGCCACTTTCTCCAATTCATCCCGGCGCCAGGCACGGCCCAGCGGGTTGTGCGGGTTGCACAGCAAGAACAACCGCGTGTTCGGATTCACCGCTGCCTCCATCGCATCCCAGTCAAACTGCCATACCCCACCGCGGTTCGCATAAGGCACCGTCAGCAAGCGGCAGCGGGCATCCTCGTGGCAATGCAGCATCGGCGGATACGCGGGAGAGCAAACCAAAATCTCATGCTCCGGCTTCGTACACACGGTGCGGGCCACCAGCGTGAAAGCCGGCACACAGCCCGGCAATTCGTGCAGCCATTCCGGCTTTACCTGCGTAGCACCATGCTTCTCATGCAAATAAGTGCAAATCGCTGCTCGCAACTCATCTGTCATGTAGGCATAGCCATAAAAGCGGTGATTCAGGCGCTGCTGCAACGCATCGACCACGCAGGGCGGAGATTCTATATCCATATCGGCAATACCAAAAGGGATAGGCCCCTGCAAATCCCACTTGATATTGCCGGTCTCACGGCGGCTGTCGGTTGATGCAAAACGAATCATACAGCGTATTAATGTTCCTGTGTGCTCTATTCTACCATGTAGCAGCCGGAGTACAAGCCCCGATTCTCGTCTTCCCCTTTTTCTCTCCACGCTCCCGGCTACGCCAATCCCAAAGAGTTGCCCCATCAATAGCGATTTGTGAGTGTACGCAGCATACTTCTCCCCCCGGCGCGCAGCGCGTGCGGTGCTTCTTCATTGCTTGTCTCGGCGTAGGCATAGCCGAAGACGGATGCATTGTGCATTCCCCTCGGTCAAGCTCCCTTCATCGGGAAAATATGGGGGTGCTGCACATGCGCACCCTATTGATTCTGTGGATTTTATCTTTCCGGCGTGCTACAAAGAGATGTCTGCCGATACTCTTTCGGCTGGCAATATGAAACACAGACAATACAAGACGATGAGTACAACTCATACCACTCAAGATGGCATTGCTCCGCGCAGCAATGATCGCTCCCGTGCCGGTTCCGTGCACACGGCTTATATTTCAGCCGCCACGTTGTTCAATGAGATGAATGTCGGCGCCGCGACCGAAACACGCGAGGGCCCCGAGTTTACGCTCCCTCGCGAGGCTAAGGTCATCGTGCGCCTTAAATGCGATGACAGCGCCTCTCTGAGCATTTCTCAAATCAAGGGCAGCGCCTCGCTGTCGGTGGCCGGCGAGCTGGGCGATTGGACCCAAACGGATACCCCCTCCTACTGGCCCGGGATGGTTCAAGGTATTCTCCCTGCCGGTTCGTATAAGGTGACTGGTACTTGCACCAATATCGATATGGATCCTTACAATGCAGATAATCGCATGTTCCTCAGCTATGAAATCCTGGCCGAGTTCTCCGACGATGGAGGTGGCTCCGGCTCCGGTGGGAGCGATGACGATGTTGATGATGACAAGGAAGTCGAGCCGCCCATCTGCAATCCCTGCGGTTGCTGCAGCGAGGATGGCGATGAGACCAACCCGCCCGCGGATGATACGCCCGCTTCCGCCGGGGAGGAATGCGGCGGCAGTGTGGGTGCCGGTTTCCTGGCCGATGCCGCTCCCGCTGCCCGCTCTGCTTCCGGGCAGCAAACGGGCTTGCGTTATCAATCAGTCTGGCGGTGGATGGCCGCCTTGCAGGATGGCGTGCTCACCATCCGCCCCACCTCCGGCCGCCGCATGACCTTTTCCCTGCAAGAAGGCTCGGCAGAGGCTCTCCCCACCGAGCTGACCCGCCACCACGATGTGCGCGTGCAGTTGCAGCATGCAGATTTGTCTCCCTGCACCACGGGCGAGCCCGCTTTCTGGACGCTGGTGGAGGCCTCGGGCCGCCGCGTGCGTTTCGATGCTGCTACCGGCACCGTGGCGGCGGTGGTGGCGGCTTCCGGCAAGGTGACAAGCGCTGCCGACCACGCCGCTCAGGTGCAGGAGGTGTTTGATGAGGCCGGCAACATGGTCTCCTGCTATTCCCCCGCGCAGGGGCTCATGCTGGCAAGCACCGGGGCGCAGGGCGAAAAGCTGCTTGCCTGGTATGCCCCGGCAGATGTCTCCACCGATGCCGAGGGCCGCCTCATCCCCACCGGCGAGCCCTACAAGACTTCGTCGCATGTGACCACCCTCGTCAATGGCGTGGAAACCACCACCGTCACCCGCCAACAGGCCGGCCTGCCGCCCCATACCGTCACCCGCGTGGTCGAAGGCGATTCGGTCACGGTCACCAAGGGCTCCGGCGCAGAGGCTATCATCCGCACCTGGGTCACCACCCACCCCGAGGTGGGCACCACGCAGACCATCGAGACGCTGCGCCGCGGTTCAGCAGAGTCCGAGCCCGTTTCCTGTTCCTGCACGGTGCGCAAGATGACCGCCGGCGGCTGGCTCACGCAGAGCGAGACCGAGGGCTACGGCTCCCCGCTGGCCCGCACCACGTTGTATGATTACAATGAGCAGTTCCGCGTCTCCCGCATCACCCGCCCCGATGGCGGCTACACGGAGTTCGCATACGATGCCGATGGCCGTGTGACGCAGGAGCTCTCCCCCTGGGGGCAAGGCGGCTTGCAGCGCACCCGCTATGTGTACCCGGCGCAGTCCTCCCGCTTCTACGATACCCGCCCCATCAAGGTCTATACGGATTACAAGCCCGCAGAGGGCGCCTGGCTCAATATCAAGGTGGTTGATTACACCTACGAGGATTCTGCCGATGTGGAGCGCACCACGGCTACCACCTACGCTGCCGGTGTAAACCACCAGCAGGTCACGATTGAGGAACGCTTCGGCGAAGCTCCCGCTTATGCCTACGCCGCCGGCAAGCCGAAGTTTGCGCAGGATGCTGCCGGGGTGCAGACGCGGCATGAGTACGCCCCCACCACCCTGCATGGCGCGGTGCACCTGCACACGGTCACGACCATGGCGGCGGGCGTGCCGGTGCCCGCTCACAGCCGCAAGACGGAGGAGTTCCTGGCGGCGGATGATACCGTCATCTTCGAGCAGGAAAGCATCTGGGATGGTGCCGCCTGGCAGTTGGTGGCCTCCACCGCATACGAGTACGATGCCCAGCGCCGCCCGGTGAAAACCACGCGCGGCCATGGCCGACTCTCCACCGCCACCTGGATGTGCTGCGGCAAGCTCTCCGAAACCGATGAGGACGGCGTGACCACCACCTATGGTTATGATTCCGCCCACCAGCTGGTGGAAAGCATCCGCGCCGAGGTGCAGGCAGATGGCGTGTGCATCACCCCCGAAACGATTGTAACCTACACCCGCGATGCCGCCGGGCGTGTGCTGGAGACCCGCCGCGATACCGGCGCCATGACTACCGTGGAATCCGTGCAATACGATATCCTCGGCCGCGAAATCTCCCGCACCGATGCCCTGGGGCGTATCACCACCACGGCTTACAGCGAGGATGGCCTCACCACCACCGTGACCACCCCCACCGGTGCCACGCTCATCACCACCCGCCATACGGATGGCTCCCCGGCCGCTGTGGGTGGCACGGGGCAGCGCGCGCTGGTGTATGAATATGGTGTGCAGGGCCATCTGCGCTGCGATGCGGTGAAGCTGGCCGATGATGCCGGCACGCTGCTCTCGCAGACGCTCACCAACGGCTTCGGCCAGGTGGTGCAGCAGCTGCATGCCAACACCAGCGGCAGCGGCCTCATCACGCACAGCGAGTACAATGCCCGCGGGCTGCTCGTGAAGCAATGGCAAAGCAGCGGCGAGGAGCAGATGGCGCCCACGCTCTTTGAATATGACAGCTTCGGCCATCTCACCCGCCAGACCCTCGCGCTGGCAGAGGAACCCACCTCCGCCAACTCCTCCATCACCGAGCTGGCATACAGCGTGGAGTCGACAGATGAGGGCGTCTTCTCCTGCACCACGCAGACCCGCTACAACGCCACAGGCGGCTTGCTGGTGAGCGTGCAGAAGCAGCTCATCTCGCAGCTCTCCCCCACGCTTGCAGAAAAAGTTATCTCCATCAGCGAACGAGGCTTGACCTCTGCGGATTGGGTGGTGTATAACAATAGCACGAAACGCACCCGCTACAGCGCTGTACCCACCTCCGACATCACCGCTGAGACGGTGGTGGCGGATGGCTTCACCCTCTCGCAGAAGGATACGGCGGGCGTCATCACCACGGCCACGCGTGCCTACACAGCGGGTGGCATGGTGCTGGTGCATACCGATGGGCGCGGCAACGCCACCACCACGGTGACGGATATCGCAGGCCGCACGCTCACGGTGACAGATGCCGCGGGCAACGTGACCACCACCACCTATGGCCCCTGCTGCGACCAGCCCG
>JAFYUJ010000019.1 GCA_017558555.1 Akkermansia sp. | reverse complement strand
TCTCATTTGATTACTACTTTTGATGTTCCATGGCATAAAGTCATTATGCCATATGTCTCTCCAAAAGTGTAACCTATGTCTTGGTACTTGTGTTACCTATGTGGTGGTACTTTTCTGTTACCTTTGTCTTGGGTGCGTACCAATCGTCTGCCCTGACCGGGGCTTTTTTCACACGGTCGGCATGGGTGCCGGTCTTGCCTTCTGCGCGTTCCTGGGCTCGCTGCTTCCAGAGGGGAATGGTGGATTTGCGGGCGCGTGCTTGTTTCTTGCGTGCTTGTTTTTCCAAGTGTCGGGCGCGTTCAGCGGCTTGTTTCTCCTCGTTGATGCGGGCCAGGCGTGCTTCCTCGATGCGTTTTTGGACGCGGGTGGAGTGTTCATTGCCTGCAGGGGTGATGGTCCAAGGCCCTACGCCCCCGGATTCTGTGATGGGCAGACAGAGCATGTCCGGGTCGATGAATCGGATGTGCCGGTACAGCAAATCTTTGATGGTGGCCAGCAGACTCTTGGGCGGAAAGAGCCCCGTGCGCCCAAGCTCAATCGTGAATGCTACGCGGATGCGCTTGGCCTGCAAGCTCATGCGGGCTATATCACGCAGGCTGATGCCCTCTGCCGGTTCTTCCTCCGGGGCGCAGAGGGCAGCCGTGCGCAGCAGGAAAAGACAATCTCTCACCTTGCGGCAGAGTTTTTCTACCAGTTCGCGTACCTTGGGGCGGGCGTTGAAACGATAGTCCTTTACCTCGATGAGCCAAAGTTCTTTTTTGCCGGGGTGGTAGAGTACAAAGTCCATTTCCTTGCAGCCGGTGCAGAAGTTTTGCGCCTCTCTGGAGTAAAAGGGGGAGCATTCAAAGCGACAAACGTAATAGCCGGCTTCAAAGTTGAAGCGGTGCACACCCTCCACACAGCTGGTTCCTGCTTGAAACACGGCGGGTTTAGTCAAGGAGTTGGGGGCTCATGTTCAGGTAGCGGTCTGCTTGTTCCATCTCCGCTTCCAGGCTGTCGATGTGGTCGATTTCTTCAAGTGTATTGCCCACGGAGGTGCGCACGCCCGATTGGCTGGTGCAGGGGGGCTGCATACCGAAGAATCGGCGGCTCAGGTGTTGGTTGCGGCGCTCTGCCAGCTGGATGATGAGTTCCCGCAGCAGGAAGAGACTGTGTGTGGTGAGCATGATTTGCACCCCCGCGCGGCTCAACCCCATCATCATGTTGACGAGCAGGGGCAGGTGGGTGGTGTTCAGGTTCATTTCCGGTTCATCCCAGAAGAGGGAGGTGCCGGGGCGTATCGTGCCATTGCCAATGAGTAGCCCCATGGTGCCGATGCGTTTGAACCCTTCGGCCACCAGGTTCAGTTCCAGTGGCTCCTGAGCTTGTCGTTTCAGGTAGAAGCGCCCGTTGAGGCGGAGCAAGTGCCCGTTGAGAAGTTGTTCTACCTGCCGGATGACATGTTGCAGCCCTTCGCTCACCGGGGTGTGGCCGGGTTCTTCTTCCAGAGCACGGCAAAGTTCCCAGCTGGCGGAGTCCAACAGCTCCGGGTAGCGCTTGCCGGCTTGCATGTAGCAGGGGTAGATGGACAGCACCTCTCGCGGGGAGATGAAGACGGCGTTCTCTTTCAGAAAACGCGTGGGCATGGTGCCGATGTTCAGCCCGTTTTCTTCGTGCCCGGCACGGAATTGAAAGGCCAGTTCTGCGGTCCCGAGCGGTACTTTTTCGCCTTGCATGGAGACATGGACGGTAGCTGCCCCATTGCCCCGGTTGCGGGCGGTGAGCCCTGTGAGGTCCCGCGTGCCGAAAACGCGCAGCAAATCCCGCCGCAGCCGCTTTTCCTCGGCCCATACTTCAGGCAGTTCTCGGCGGTTGCCGCCGCTGCTCCATTTGCTCAGGGCATAACAGAGCTTCATCAGGTGGCTTTTGCCGGAGTCGTTGCCGCCTACGATGATGTTGATGCCGGGAACGAAAGAGAATGATTCCCTGTTGGGAAAGACCGTGAATCCTTCTACAACCAACTTGCTGATCATGCCCATCTTTTTACCATATTTCGCGCGCGTGCGCAAGTTTTTCTTGCTCTTGTCTGCCGTGTAGGGTAGATTTGTGCCCATGAATCTTTGCTCTCGTTTTGCTGCTATGTCACTTCTTGCCCTGTGCCTGGCCTCTTGCCATGGTACCAAGGAGATTACCATCTACACCCAGCCGGAGGGCGCCAACGTCTCCATCAACGGTAAACCTGTTGAGGGGAAAACCCCGGTGACGACAACGATTGAGCAGGATAAAGATTTGGGCATTGTTGTGGATAAACCCGGTTACCGTATTGCTTCCAAAACGGTGTATACGCAATCCAGTTGGTGGCTTCGCCTCCTCTGGTCCAAAAATGATCCCCGTTCCCAGTATATTGAGGAAGATGAGGTGTTCGTCCCCTTGGAGAAAATCTCCACCGCAGCGCAGTTTGTTCCCTCCTCTCTGCCCGAGTATACCGGTGGCGCCGCTGCCGCCAAGCGCGAAACTCCCCAGCCGCCTCCTCTTCGCCCCATGCCGGAACTGTGAACACTTTTGCCCCATTATTAAAGATGGCTTCCACTCACCGCGAATACGGGGTTGATTTATTGCGTATTATCGCAATGTTCATGATTTGCATGATTCATGTGAATTTTTTTGCATGGTTTTCTTGTCCTTCTCGATGTTCTTCGATTCCGTTTGCTTTTTCCTTCGCCTCTGAATGGACTGAAGGTGTTGGTATTATCGGTGTTAACTTATATGCGCTGATTACCGGGTATGTATGTGTGAATACAGAATGGAAGTTGGCTCGCTTGGTGAAACTTTGGGGCACTGTCATCTTTTATGCGCTGTTGTTTGTAGGGGCGTATTGCGTGCTGGAGGCTGCCGGGTATAGACTCTCGGATAGTTCCTATTCCAATAAGGATTTGTGTTCGCTCATGTGCGTGGTTGCATCCGGTAAGCCTTATTGGTATTTTGCGGCGTATATCGGTGTTTTCTTTGTGTCTCCGTTTATCAATAAGGCGGTAAAGGCCGCGGATAAGCGTACGATGAAATATCTGCTCCTGTTGCTGTTGTTCCTGTTCCCTGCGTTGAATCTTTATTGCTCTGTCTTTTATGCAAATGCATACACCTTTTTATGGCTTGCTGTGCTTTATACTATGGGGGCGTATGTGAAATGTCATGCCCCTGTGTTTCCTCGTACATCTGTTTTGCTTACTATTTCGGCTGTTAGTTCTACGCAGGTTATTTTCGAGTCTATGTTAGAGGTGAGTTGGTTCTTGTCATACGCATGTCCTGTTTCCGTCTTATACGCTGTATCTCTGTTTGTCGTTTTTACTCGCATTAATATCACAAATGTTCCTGCTCAGCGGCTCATTTCCTGGGCTGCGCCTGCTGCATTCTCTGTGTACTTGATTCAATGTCACCCGTGGTGCTGGAAATTTCTCATGTTCAAATGCCCCATTTGGGCCGAATCTCTCAACTATCCGGCGTGCTTCCCTTTCATTGTCGGTGGGAGCCTCTACATCGTTTGTACATTAATTGATCGTATGCGTATTGTTTTGTTTACTGCGTTCCGTATCGATAAACTCCTGTATAAGCTGGGGGATTCCCTTCAATCATGGGGAGAGCGGGTCTTGACCCGCTTCATCCGCAGTTGAGACCTTAGATTCGGATAGAAAAAATCCCAAATTTATCCAAAGATGTAATTTTTGCAAAATTTGTCTTGCAAAAAGCAAAAAGAGCTGTATAGTCGCTGCACGACTTTCGCGCCGCCGACAGGCAGCGTATCAATAATAAGAATAAAAAAGAACACACCACCATGGCACGTCTTTTTGGTATCGAAATACCCAATGAGAAGCGCGTAGAGGCTTCCCTTTGCTATCTCTATGGCATCGGGCCCTCCACGGCCAAGAAAGTGTTGGAACAGGCTGGCATTTCCCCCGACCTGCGCACCGGCACTCTCTCCGACGCACAATTGACCAAGATTGTACAGGCGATTACGAGCAACAACATCCTCATCGAAGGTGACCTTCGTCGAGAGAAGCAGCTTGCCCTCAAGCGTCTGACGAGCATCAACTGCCTCCGCGGCATTCGTCATCGCAAGGGTCTGCCCGTTCGCGGTCAGCGTACTCGCACCAACGCCCGCACCCGCAAGGGCCGCAAGAAGACTGTTGGCGCCAAGAAGTAATTAGCAAGAACCACTTAAAAGAAAAAACTGAACATGGCTGAAGAAACCATCCAGGAAGAAGTGAAGGAAACTGTGGCTGTTGAGGCTGCTCCCGCTGTGGAAGCTCCCGTTGCAGAGCAGAAGAAGCCCGAAGCTCGCCGCGACATCTTTGCTGAACTCGGTCTTGCCGATGACGATGACAAGGTGAAGATCCTCAAGGCTAAGGGTAGCAAGAATGTGACGACCGGTATCGTTCACATCTCCTCTACTTTCAACAACACCGTTGTGAGTGTGACCGACCTTAAGGGTAACGTGATTGGCTGGTCCTCCGCCGGCAAGCTCAACTTCAAGGGCAGCCGCAAGAGCACCGCATACGCCGGTCAGGTTGTGTGCCAGGACGCTTGCCGTCAGGCTATGGGCCACGGCCTCAAGGAGGTCGAGGTTCGCGTGAAGGGACCGGGTTCCGGTCGTGAGTCCGCTGTGCGTGCCGTGCAGACCATCGGTTTGGAAATCACTTCCATCGCCGACGTGACGCCCATCCCCCACAACGGTTGCCGTCCTCCCAAGGCTCGTCGCGCCTAATCATTAACCTTTAACTAAGTAACATTCTACAAGATTATGGCTCGTTATACAGGTCCTACCGCTAAGATCAGCCGCCGTTTTGGCGTTGAACTCTTCGGCGCCAGCAAGGCTTTCGCCCGTCGTCCCTTCCCTCCGGGACAGCACGGTGCCCGCGCCGGCCGCAAGAAGAAGTCTGACTACGGCATCATGCTTGCCGAAAAGCAGAAGCTTCGCTTCATGTACGGTGTGCTCGAAGGTCAGTTCCGCAAGTACTATGAGGAAGCCAGCCGTCGCCGCGGTGTGACGGGTGATATCCTCCTGCAGTTGCTGGAGCTCCGCCTCGACAACATCATCTACCGCCTCAACTTTGCCAGCACCCGCGCCGCTGCTCGTCAGATGGTGTCTCACGGTCACGTGACGGTGAATGGCAAGAAGGTGAACATCCCCTCCTACAGCTGCAAGCCCGGTGATGTTATCTGCGTAGCCGCCAAGGCTCGCTCCCAGGCTCTTGCCAACCGCTTCGTGGAGCTGACCGCCAATGCAACCACTCCCGATTGGTTGGAGGTCGACACCGCCAAGCTCTCCGGCAAGGTGGCTCGCATCCCCTCCGTGGAGGAGATTGCTCCCATCGTGAACGTGCAGCTCATCGTTGAGTTGTACTCCCGCTAAAGCGCGGATTCACATCCCTGTTTACAAGACCCCTGCAGGTTTGCCTGCAGGGGTTCTTGCTTGTCGGGCGGGGGAAAAGACCGGGTTGCGTGAGAGCGAATCCGGATGGGAGGTGGAATATCATATCTTGATAAATATCCTGCGCCGGTGGAGCAGGTAGCACAAGCCCCATGCCAGCAGCAGATAGGCGGTAGCATGCGCCACGCCGCCCCATCCCTCCGGCACCAGACAGCGTATGGTGCCGCTGAAGATGCGCGCCGTCAGGGCATTGAACGAGATAATGTGGGTGGCAAGATAAATGAACAGGGCATTCATACCGATAACGCGCAGGGGGAAGGCCCACTTCGTCAGCCCGCACACGTCTATCACCAGGTGCATCGCTGCCATGATGATGAAGCCCCAGCCTGCCATGCTTACAGTAAAGCCTGTACTCCAGATGCTTTTGATGATGGGACCGCAGCACAGCCCTCCCACTACCAGCAGCAGGCCTGTGCCCGCCATGATGCACAGGCGCAGCCATACGTTCTGTACCTGTATCATGATGCTTCCGCACACCATACCGCCCAGCGTCAGAGCGGTAGCGGAGACGAGACAAAGCACCCCTTCCGGATCCAGAACTTCGTGATGCCGCACGCCGGGAAGGTAACGCTGGTCAATCCAGGCGTTGATGCAGCCTGCCGGCGTCATGTCCCCGCCAAAGTATTGCAGGCTCCAGACGATGAGGAGCAACCCCGCCGCAGCCACGGCGCGCCATGCTGTGCTGCGCACGGCCAATGCCATGCTGCCGGCTGCCGCGCAGGAGATACCGATGAGCCCCAGCACCGAGGCAAAGCGCATTGTGGCGGTATCCCAGCTCAGGGCCCCGTTCACCAGCCATCCCAGCACTACCAGAATCAGGGCGCGTTTCCATAATTTCAGCAGTTGTTGCCACCACTTGCGCCCTTTTTGCATGGAAAGTCCCATCGCAATCCCCGCGATGAACACAAATAAGGGAAAAATCATATCGTACACACGTAGCCCTTGCCAGGCCGCATGCCCCATGTGCCACGCTGCGTTTTGCCATGCCTCGCTCCCGGAAAATTGACGCGCCAGCGCCAATATCACCCCTTCTAACCCGATGATGAAGCTCATATCCAGCCCTCGCAGTGCATCCAGCGATGCCAGCCGCCCCTCGCCTTGTGTGTTGCCTGTCTTCATTTTATGCATTCTATGTTCTTTTATGTAGGTTAGTCAATTCAAACAAAATTAGAAAAATTCCAAGAAAAGTCTTGCAATGAGTTACATGTTGTGATACTTTTTGCTCAGGCGGACATCAGAAACCGCGAAACTCGTAACCAAAATATATACCATGTTAGTAGGAAAACAAGCACCGGAGTTCACGGCCAATGCCGTGGTAAATGGCGTGATTGAGAATGGGTTCAGCTTGAGCCGTTATCGCGGCAGCAAGTACGTGCTCTTCTTTTTCTACCCGAAAGATTTCACCTTTGTTTGCCCCACGGAGCTGATTGGCTTCCAGAATGCCCTGTCGGAGTTTGAGGCTCGCGATGTGGCGGTGGTCGGCTGCTCCACGGATTCGGAGTTCTGCCACTGGGCCTGGGCCAACACCCCGAGAGAGCAGGGCGGTATTCAGGGCGTGACCTATCCGCTCGTGGCAGACATCAACAAGGAAGTGGCAGAGAAGTTTGATGTGCTCGCCGGCGAGGTGTGCAAGGATGCTTCCGGCAGCTGCTGCTATGTGGGCGAGCGCGTGGCTTATCGCGGTCTTTTCCTCATCGATAAGGAAGGTGTGGTGCGCCACATGGTGGTGAATGACATGCCGCTGGGCCGCTCTGTGGATGAAGCCTTGCGCATGGTGGATGCCTTGCAGCACTTTGAGAAGTATGGCGAGGTTTGCCCGCTGGGCTGGCACAAGGGCCAGGAGGCTATGGAACCCACGCACGAGGGCGTATCCGGCTACCTGAGCCGCTGAAGATTTTGTTGGTAATATCGGCGCATACGAAGCGGCCGGGTTGCGAAAGCAGCCCGGCCGCAAATTGTTGAAAACAAGGCGGGTTCACCTGCATGGTTGCGCAGGGAGCCCGCTCGGGTTTTAGTAGACGTCCTTCTGGTAACGCTTGGCGGCCTTCATATCAGCCAGGTAAGCAGCAGCTTCTTCCTCGCTGCGGCCACCCTTGGTGGCGATGATGTTCAGCAGAGCCTTTTCTACGTCCTTGGCCATGCGGTTGGCATCGCCGCACATGTACACGGCGGCACCCTTTTCCAGCCATTCCCAGATTTCATCGGCAGCCTGTTCCATCAGGTTCTGCACATAAATCTTGTACTCCTGGTCGCGGCTCCATGCTACGGAGAGCTTCAGCTTGCCGCTTTCCACCAGCGGGGCGGTCTCATCTTCGTAGCAATTATCCGTGGCCTTGTAGGGGTTGCCGAAGAACAGCCACATGGGGCCGTTGGCGTTGTCCGCCACGCGCTGCTGCCAGAAAGCGCGGAAGGGGGCAATGCCCGTGCCGGGACCCACCATGATGATGGGGGTGTTGCCATCCTCCGGCAGGCGGAAATTCTTGTTGGTGTGCACAAACACCTTCACCTTATCGCCGGCCTTGATGCGATCGGCCATGAACGTGGAGCACACGCCACCGCGCTTGCGGTCGTTGCTGGTGTAGCGCACAGCGCCCACGCACAGGGACACCTGGCCGGGCACGGCATCCGGGCTGCTGGCGATGCTGTACAGGCGCGGATTCATCTTGCCCAAGATGCCCACAAACGCAGCGGCATCTGCAAAATTGGCCTTCATCTCCGGGTCGGTAGCCAAATCCAGCAGGTCTCGGCCCCAGCAGAAATCCTTCAGCGCATCCTTGTCTGCCAGGATGGCAGCCAGCTTCTCGCTGCCGGCCACGGCATTCCACTTGGTCAGCACACCCTTCTTCAGGTTGGTGATGTCGTAGTTGTTAATCAGTACCTCGCGCAGGGTGGCGGGTGTGCCATCGGGGGCGCTCACTTCGGCTGCGGCATCCAGCCCCAGTGCTTCAATCAGGGCATCCACCAGGGCAGGGTCATTGCAGGGCAACACACCCAAGGCGTCGCCCGTCACATAGGTCAGGCCGGAGCCCTCCAGTGAGTAGTCCACGTGGATGGTCTCTTTGGCGCTGCCGGGTTGGGTCACGCCGCGAACTCCCAGCACAGGTGCCGGGAACGGATTCTTCATGCTGTATGGTTCCATAACGTTAGAAAAAGGTATTCTCTGTCTGATGGAAACAGTCTGCCCCAGCTACTGCCCCTTGTCAAGTAAAAAGCCTTAAATTACGCGCACGCGTAGACAAAAATGCGCCGTCTGTTGTCCCTGTGCGCTTGTGTGACAAAATCGCCACAGAGCATGTGGCGTATTGTTCACAGTAGGAGGCGTGCAACGTGCGCTCAGCTGTGCTAAAACAGGGATGTTATGAACGAAATGTACATGGCCATATTGGGGATACTGCTGCTGTTGGCAGTATTCGATTTGGTAGTGGGCGTGAGCAATGATGCCGCGAACTTCCTGAACTCCGCCGTCGGTTGCCGGGCTGCCCGCCGCAGCGTGATTTTTGCGGTGGCTGCCGTGGGCGTGGTGATTGGCGCCTCCTTTTCCGGGGGGATGATGGAAATTGCCCGCAGCGGCGTGTTTGTGCCGGCTCAGTTTACGTTCCATGAGATTATGATACTCTTCCTGGCGGTTATGCTCACGGATGTGATTCTGCTGGATTTGTTCAACACCCTGGGCTTGCCCACATCCACCACGGTGTCGTTGGTGTTCGAGTTGCTGGGGGCTGCGCTGGCGGTGGCCTTGTTCTCCATCTTCCGCAATGATGCCATCGGGTTGCAGGATTTGGGCAGCTATATCAACAGTGCCAAATCCCTCACGATTATCTCGGGCATCTTCTGCTCGGTGGCGGTGGCGTTCACCTGCGGCTGCATCGTGATGTGGCTTTCCCGCGTGCTGTTCACCTTCCACTACCGCAAGATGTACCGCTACGTTGGTGCCTTGTGGTGCGCCCTGGCGTTCACGGCCATCACGTACTTTGCGATTTTCAAGGGCCTCAAGCACAGCACGCTCATTGATCAATCCATGGTAGAGATGCTCAATGCCGATATCGCCTACTATACCGGTCTGGCCTTTGTGCTGTGGTTGGTGGTGTCCGCTTTGTTGCAATATGTCTTCCGCGTCAACACCTTGCGCCTCACGGTGCTGGCCGGCACGGCGGCTTTGGCTCTGGCTTTTGCCGGCAATGACCTGGTGAACTTCATCGGTGTGTTCATGGCGGCAGAGGAATCGTACCACATAGCATCGGCTGTGGCAGAGCAGGGGGGCGATATCTCCACCCTCCGCATGGGCGCGTTGGCTGCCCCGGTGCAGGCCGATATGCTCTACCTGCTTGCTGCTGGTGCAGTCATGGTGGCGGCCCTCTGCTTCTCCAAAAAGGCTCGCTCGGTTATCGAGACGGAGGTGAAGCTGGCCCACAGCAAGGGTGGCGGCAAAGAGCGCTTTGGTTCCTGTCTGCCCGCGCGCGCCATGGTGCGCATGGCTCTGGCTGTCTCCCGCTTCCTCACGCGCATCACTCCCGCCCCGGTAGCTCGTTTTGTGGGTAATCGTTTCCGCCCGCTGGAGGTGACGGAGCACGACGGCGCTGCGTTCGACATGGTGCGCGCATCGGTGAATCTCACGGTCTCAGCCTTGCTTATCTCACTGGCTACTTCGCTCAAGCTGCCGCTTTCCACCACCTACGTCACCTTCATGGTGGCCATGGGGTCCTCTCTGGCAGACCGCGCCTGGGGCCGCGATAGTGCGGTGTACCGCATCACCGGCGTGCTTACTGTGATTGGCGGTTGGTTCACCACCGGCATCGTGGCTTGCACCGCCGCTTTCATCACAGCAGCCGTCATGATGTATGGCGGTATGTGGGGCATTGGCGCCATGTTGCTGCTCGCCGCATTCCTCCTCTTCAAGTCCGCCATTCTGCACAATCGCAAGAACAAGGCAGCAGCCGAGCTGTTGGATTTGGATAAGAACGAGGTGCTGATGGAGGTGGGCAAGGTCACGGCCGAGCGCTTGGGTTCTGCGCTCAGCATCCACCACGCCACGGTCAAGGCTCTTCTGGCGGAGAATCGCGCCGAGCTCAAGCAGCTGCGACGCCGGGCGCGCGAGATGAACCGCACCCTCAAGGAGATGAAAGAGGATGTCATCCTTCCCAGCCTCTGCGGGCTCAAGGCAGAGCAGGCCTCCCGCGGGCAAATGCTCTACCGCCTGCACGAAAGCAGCCTCGGTATCGCAGAAAGCCTGCTCGTGATGGTCAAAGCCAGCTACAAGCACATCGATAACAATCACGTTGGCCTCAGCGAGAGCCAGGCCGGGGATTTGCTCGATATGAGCTACAAGGTCGCGGCTCTCTTCCCCTCGCTCACCCGCGCGCTCGAGGCGGGCGATGTGCAGCTCATGTCCTCCTGTCTGGAACACGCCAGTGACCTGAACGATGAGTTTGCCGATAGCCTTACCCGCCACCTCATCTCCGGTGAGGATGATGAAAACAGCGTGCGAAACAGTATCCTGTACCTCAATCTCCTCAATGAGACACGCTCCATGGTGCGCAAGTCATTCTCCCTCATCAAGGAACAGTGCGAGCTGATTCGCTCGCGCCACTAAAGCATCCCTTCCTGCTTGTATGGAAATCACCCTCATCCGGCTTCATGCCGGGTGGGGGCTTGTGCGTTTATATTGAGCTTTTTCCACCGTATCGCAGGGCAATTATTTAGGTCTTGCAGAGTAAATTTTGCCCCTGTGTGCCGCTTTTTCATCATCCGCATGTGCGGTACCTTCTTGGTGCCAAAAAAATGAAAAAATAGGAGCGTTGATGATGAGTGTTTTATGAAAAATGTGTGAAAAAATTCAAAATTTCTTCAAAAACGAGCTTGACGTTTCGTGGGAGTTCATGTATACTTTGCCCCGCACCCCGTCACGGGGCGGCTCGAAAGGAAAAAGCGATTCACTCGCAAGACCGGCCGGGCAAGGCAATTTTCAATCAAACGGACTTTCCGTAGCACCACGCCGGCGCAGAGATGCGACTGGCACCGGATACAACCTTCCGGGAGGGGTGCTGGAGAGGCAAAAGAGAGGGAAGGAAAAGGTC
>JAFYUJ010000018.1 GCA_017558555.1 Akkermansia sp. | reverse complement strand
GGACTACAGGGGTATCTAATCCCTTTCGCTACCCTAGCCTTCGTACCTCAGCGTCAGTAAATGTCCAGGAACCCGCCTTCGCCACGAGTCTTCTTCTTGATATCTACGCATTTCACTGCTACACCAAGAATTCCGGTTCCCTCTCCATTACTCTAGCCTCACAGTATCATGCGCACTCCAGAGGTTGAGCCCCTGCCTTTCACGCACGACTTATGTTGCCGCCCACGTACCCTTTACGCCCAGTGATTCCGAACAACGCTTGAGACCTCTGTATTACCGCGGCTGCTGGCACAGAGTTTGCCGTCTCTTCCTCTTGTGGTACTATCAAGCTTGCGCCTTGCTCCCACATGACAGGGGTTTACAATCCGAAGACCTTCCTCCCCCACGCGGCGTCGCACCATCAGGGTTTCCCCCATTGTGAATGATTCTCGACTGCTGCCACCCGTAGGTGTCTGGACCGTGTCTCAGTTCCAGTGTGGCCGGACATCCTCTCAGACCGGCTACCCGTCATCGCCTTGGTGGGCCGTTACCCCGCCAACTAACTAATAGGCCGCGAGCCCCTCCCTGAGCGTATTGCTACTTTACTCTTGCGAGACCATCAGGTATTAATCCCAGTTTCCCGGGGCTATCCCTGTCTCAGGGGCAGGTTGCTCACGTGTTACTCACCCGTGCGCCACTCAGTGGCCGAAGCCACTCCGTTCGACTTGCATGTCTTATCCACGCCGCCAGCGTTCGTTCTGAGCCAGAATCAAACTCTCCATAATATATAACTTAGAAATTGCTGGACCAATGAATCCTTTTAAGATTCATCAGTACCGTGTCTCTGCTCCGGTTTCCTCAGAAACCATCTTCGCACAAGCCACGGCACGCGTCACGACCTTTTCCTTCCCTCTCTTTTGCCTCTCCAGCACCCCTCCCGGAAGGTTGTATCCGGTGCCGGCCGCATCTCTGCGCCGACGTGGTGCTACGGAAAGTCCGTTTGATTGAAAATTGCCTTGCCCGGCCGGTCTTGCGAGTGATTCGCTTTTTCCTTTCGAGCCGCCCCGTGACGGGGTGCGGGACAAAGTATACATGAACTCCCACGAAACGTCAAGCTCGTTTTTTGAAAATTTTGAAGATTTTTGTACTTTTTCTCTAACATGTTGATTTTTCAACGAGAAAAATTCCATCCAATCAAGGGACACCACATGCGATAAGTGAAAAACTCTACTACTACGCAAAATAAAATGGGCGGCATCCCCTGCCCTGTGCAAAGAATCCCGCCCGAAGGTTAATATACGCGCATCAGAAACCATCTTTTCGGCGGAGCATCAGCCTGGAATATCCGGGTTTGTTGACCGCGCGGACGCAGACGAGCCAGTCGCGGGGGATGGAGTGGGGGCCATAGATGGCGGCCAGGAGGGGGGCGGCGATGGCAGCGTTGGTATCCGTATCGCCGCCTGAGGAGACGATATCCACCAGAGCGGAGCGGAAGTCTCGCGCGTGAAGGAGCTGATAGAACGCGTTTTGCAGGGCAATGAGTACCCAGCCGATGTGGGCGCCATCGTAATCCGGGCGTTCGGTAGAGGCGCGGCGCAGGGTATCAACCACTGGGGCGGCTATCCCCTGCTCTGTGGCCCACTGTAAAGTGGCGGCATACACACCCTGCGGGGTGGCTCCCTCTCTCATGGCGAGAAGCAAAGCATAGATGTACACCTCGTTGCAGGCGGCGCAATGAGGGTGAGGATGCGTGAGGGCGGCATCCTCCCGCGCGGCGGTGCGCCAATCTAAATCCGGGTGTTGAGCAGCCCACAGGGCGAGGGGCATCACGCGCATGAGGGTGCCATTACCCTGAGATTCGAGCAAAGGCTTGCCCATGAGCGCCATTTTGGTGGCGTGGCCCACATCGGGCGGGTCCGATTCGAACCACTCCTGATAACGCGCCATGGCTGCAGAGGGGGACCATCCACCGGCATCCAGCAGGGATTGGTGGAGGCACCAGGCCATCTGCGTATCATCTGTCACTTCGCCCGCCAGGCGATCCCGGCAGGTGACGAAGCCCTGCACCATCTTGTCCAGCCCGTCCGGAAAACGGCGGAGGACATCGTGCTTGTAGTTGAACTCTGCGGGGGCCCCCAGGGCATCTCCCACCATCAGGCCGCTCCACATGGTGCGGACCGTCATCTCCAGGTCTTTGTATGGCATCTTCATCATGAGCAACATCTGGGGTGCATCAACACATGCACACTCTATATATAGGAGATGATTTTACTCATTTATGAAACCTGTTTTCACAAACACCTACATCTGAATATGTTACACGTCCTTTTATTTTTGCCCATTTGTCTAATTCCACTCCAGTATGAGGGCTGAGCCGGGGGGAATGGATACAGGCAAGCCTTGTGTTTGCAGTGTGGTGGAGTCTATCTGCATCTCGGGAGCAGCGCCATCGAGCAAGGGGTGGAAGGTGTACGTGCCGGGCTTTTTACCAGCCCATTCGATGGCGTTGGCGGGGATGTGCACGTGTGTGTACATGGACTCATGCGGGGAGAAATTGCAGACCACCAGCACCGTGCTTTTAGCCTTGCGGTAGTGGCGCAGGAAGGCGTACATGTAATGACCGGAGACGGTTTCCCCGCCCAAGCGTCCAAAGCCAGGCGTCTGCTGATTGGCCCAGTTGAGGCCATAGAAACCGCCCTTCGACAAAGCGGGGAGCTGCAGGAGCGGGAGGAGACGCGCCGCAAAAGCGCGCAACGACGCGAGCGAGGGAGGCAACGCGGCGCCATCGCAAGCGCCGTGGTTGTACCACTGTTGCAAGCGCGGCAGGCAGGTGTAGTCAAAGATACTGGTGCGGCCGTTGTCTCCCCCATAGCCGGTGGGGCCATCTGCACGCTCGGCGACCTCCTGCCCGTTGTAAAAGAGCACCGGGGCAGAGGTGGCGGCAAATTGCGCCACCATGGCCGCGCGGGCCACCTGCTCGCCCAAGCCGCCCCAGCACGCGGGGGCAGCCATGCGGGGTTCATCATGATTCTCCAGATAGCGTACGCCCCCGGCAAACAGGGTGGGCGGCACATTGTTGGTGGCATCCAAATCATTGGCCCAGGCTCCCTCCTCATACACACGGCGAAGCGCCTGATAGGACACGGCATCGTACACGCCGTTGAACCCGGCAACCAGCAGGGCCTCGTGCACATCCCCGGGGGTGAGCTTCATGTGGTCGTTGTAGCCCTCGGCCATGAAGAAGGCGGCAGCATCGCGCAGGCGAGCATTGGTGATAAGCCAGCGCCAGAAGGGTACGGGTACCATGTGTGCCATATCGCAGCGGAAACCACCCACCCCCAGTTTTTGCCAGAAAGCCACAATAGCATCCATGATGCGCCAGGTACGCGGCACGACATCCGCAGGAGTCAGGGCACCCGGCAAAGCGGCTGCAGCATGCGGTCCCCGGCGGTAATCGCAGCCGTAGTTCAGCTTCACCATTTCGTACCAATCGCAGGCATCGGGGCTCCAGGTGGCGGCATTGTTGCCGGTGACACGCCCACGGCCTTTTTCCGGGGCAAAGCAGCCCTCCGGCAGGTGCATATCCCAATCACTGTTACAGGGTTCCAAGTAATAAAAAGCATTATCGCGTGCGTAGAACTCGCTCGAATCATCCTGCGCGCCGAAATCGTATGCAGCCCCCCCGTGCGAGACATAACAACGCGAGACGTGGTTGGGGATAAAATCCATCATCGGCACCATGCCCCAGCGACGCACGCGTGCCAGCAAGGCCCGGAACTCAGTCATGCGCTCCGCCGGATTCTCTGCCAAATCCGGGTCCACATCCACATAATCCGTCACCGCGTAGGGGCTCCCCGCAATGCCCTTCACCACGCAAGCGGGATCTGCCGGCAAGCCGGGGTGAGCCGTCTGCGTGGCGTGGCGCAGTACTCCCGTGAGCCACAGATGCGTAATCCCCATGCGGGCAAGACTCTCCAGCGCGGCATCCGTCACCCCATTGAACGTGCCACAGCCATTTTGCTCGCGAGAACCCCAGGCCACGCCCTGCTCTGCGGTGTTGGAAAAATGGCGGACAAAGAGTTGGTAAATGACGGGTCTCATACAGTCGCACATGCTACCACAAGCGCCGTATCATCGACAAGAAAATAACACGCGCTGGCGTACGAAAAGATAAATTTTTCCAAAATATATGTCTCATCTGCTGATTTATGCTTGACAAGCGGAGCCGCTGCATGTAATATGCCCGCGCTGCATCACGCAGCACAACAGTGCGCGAATAGCTCAGTTGGTAGAGCAGTAGACTTTTAATCTATTGGTCTCGGGTTCGAGTCCCGATTCGCGTACTACATGTCCCCATCGTCTAGGGGTTAAGGCATTGAAAAAGAGAGAGTTGCGACAAATAATCGTAACTCTCTCTTTTTGTCATTATTTTGGTAAAAGTTGTGTCATGGTGGGTTAAAAAACTCCAAAACGTCAAAATTCTTGTCAATTTTTGTCATTGCACATAAGTATTGATAATTATGTAGTTATGCAGTTAAGTTGCTCATCGGGTTGAGCAGATTGATTTTGATGATTATTTCTTATAAGGGGTATCTCCTCATCTGACCCTTTTCCTACAAAGAAGCGTTTTCATAACTCGTTCTAATAGAAAATGCTTCTAATCTCAAACTGACCTCCATTCCTAAAAAAATCCATAAAAAATTTCCCAAAAATTTTTACAATAGTTTTGTGTCATTAAACCATGAGTATGTGCATGTAAGAAAAGAAAGGAGAGGCAGTTACTCTACCTCTCCTTTTCTACAATTACAGGGTCAAACCTACATCTACTCACTAACCATCACAGATACCTATCCACCATTTCCCTGAAAGTCATCTTCCGAGGGTTCTTGTAGTCCTCTGCAATCTTCCTCTCAAAGTCCTTCTGCCGTGCTTTCTCATAGGCTTCCTTACCTTTACTCCTCTGTTTAGCGTCCTCCGTCAGAACCTTCCTGACAGCATTACTCATCCGCTCCACATTATTGACTGCACCACTCTTGACAACCTGCTTACCTAGTATCTCTGACAACTGTTCAATCTGCATACAAGTATTTATGAGGTCGCTACCCATGCAGGGAGTATGGATGAGACATCTCCGTGGATTTATCACCAAGTCGGATTTTATTATAGAACATGCGTATAATAGTCTTATGACAAAATGTTATACATACATACCTTTGAATTGTGGCGTAGTTGATAACGGCAGCATCAACTGCTTCTGGTAGATTTCTACGCTGGAAGACTTGCAATCATTCTACAATGATGTGATTGAACCTGAACTCATACATCAGATGGATAATTACTTGAAGTCTGACTATAAGTTGTGGGTAGAGGATAAGATAGAACACCTACCTACTCACCTACGCTTACGATTATCATCATGTGACTTCTCAAACTCAACGCTGGAGGAGATACACGAGTATCTTGAAGATGTAGGGTATAGCCGTATCTCTGACCTTCCTCTACCAATCAATGAGATGACTGTTATGATTGGTGATGAGATACATAAGGTCTCCACCTTGTTGAAGTTCCATACCATAACTACGAAGAACTATCTTGATTATGATACAGACTGTGAGGGATTTCGTGAAAGGATGATGGACATCATGGACAGGGTTCTACCATCTAGGTATGAGTATGATAAGATGCGGATTGAGATTGCAGGTTTGAGAGAATTACATCAGGGAGCATGACTGCTCCCTCTTTTTGTTTTGTGGTGCAGCACCACTAAATGTAGGTCTGTTCTGTTATCTTCTCTCAATTAGCAGAACAGTTTGATTAGTGGTGTTGCTCTGATAATGAGTGTTCCCACATTTAGTATCGTATCTGGGGGTATTGTAACTAATGTAAGTAAGAGATAGTAACTACCAGTGTGATGAGTGTAACGAGTAGTATTACGAGTGGAACGATTACACGATGAGTATTGAAGTATCATGTAAGTTTGTAATGACATTAGACATGAGCAGTATCATTGACCCACAAACTCTTTTGATAGTGGTGCAGTGCTGAATAAGAATGCACTGTGCTACTACATAAGAATAAAATCTTTGTTATACCTTATTATACAGCGTTTTACAACTATTTCCTGTAAAATAGCAGTGCAGAGTTCTCCTATCAATCAAGGGTATGTCCGCACTTTATAGATTAGTCTAATGGAAAGGGATTAGACTCTGGAAATAGATTATTCTTTCCTATTGTAGTATGTTTATAATAAAGAGCATAACATAAGTAGAGATGACAACTAACAACAACATAATCACCATTGATAGAACTACGGTATAATAGAGTAAAGACAGATGTAATCAAGACAGAAGAGAAGATGGAAGATAAATCATACATTAGTGTAGTAAATGCTCACATTCAGAGCCTAGGAGTATGTAAAGAAGATAAGATTCGTTATCACAGAGAGGTTCATAGAATCATGATTCATGCAGGTATCCTAGACCCTCAATCAGTCCATGAGAAGATTCAGAAGAAGAAAGAGGGTAAGGTATCAAGGTATAGACCCTATCCTAACAGTCCATGGGGCAAATACATTGGAAAGGATGAGAACAGGGTAGGAAAGGAATCATTCATGCTCAATGAAGATGGAGTAGCAGAGGTTACGAGAATTCTTACCACCCATGTAACAGACAAATTCTTGGTAAAAACAAAGACAAGTGGTGAGAAGTCTGTAATCAAATCAGCAGAAGCATACCTTGAAACTATCAGACAGTCAGTTGATGGTGATGTGCTCAAAGTTTGGTTGAATGATAATCATGTAAAGGTCAATCAGCCGAAGGATAGTTATTTTATGTTCGTTATGAACAATGTGCGATTCACCTATTACTACAACAACAATGTAATCATCTGGGATAAAAACGATAAGAATGCGAATAAAGCATGGAGACCTAAACCGTTTTGGTTCATGAGAGATAACGACACCTTGTTCAAGGGTAAGGCGGATAGAGCCAAGGTTGCAATGAAACTTATCTCTGCTCATTGGAGACTCAAATTTGGGAACAAGGTGGAGACATTGGAGTGGATTGAAGAGGAAAAGGTCAAGTCTGTTGTGAAGTCACGAGTTACACAGCCTACCATTACCACATCTACACCACCCAGTCCCAAGTCTGCTACGCCTATGACCAAGACTGCTATCATAAACGAGATAATGACCTTTGTGCAGCCACAGGATGAGCAGAAACGGTATAAGGACATCTCTCTGGAACAGATTGACAAACAGCGTAATCCTAAGCGTAGAGCAGCCTTACGGAAAGCCTACGATGAACTTCTGAACAGACGGCTGCTATCTGCTGTGAATCGTCCGAAAGATGGTTGGAAATTCTGCTTTGATAGGAACACTATTGAACTGCTGTTCAGATTAGATGGTAGGAATTCAATGGTTTATCACACTCGCCATAGAAAGCCTGGTGCCAAGGGTAAGAACAAGGAGCGTGCTGATAAGGATTCAGAATTCTATCTTCCATACGGTTTAGAGAAGTTAGACTACAAATTCAAGACCATCTTCGTGGCAGAGGGATGCTATGATAGTTGTTTCTTGAAGAATTGTGTGGCACAGAACTGCTGGATACTGACTCGCAACATGGTTCATGTCATTGACATCTACCGAGATGCAGGCTTCCAGATTATCCATCTCCCAGATAACTTCCGCATCGGTGATAAGGGTGGGTTGAACTTCATTCATTATGTGGTCAAGTCCAAGGATTGGCTTTCCAAGGGTGATAAGGTATTCAATTGGAGTATCTACTCTGATTGTGACGACTTGAACAAGATAGCCATGACCTATGAATTGGACGAGATAGATGCACAATCCATCATTGATAACTCATGGGGAGAGGATGAAGTGCGAGAGAACTACGATAAGCATTTCACCGAATGGCTGGAAGTGCTCCGTCAGAAGTGCAGTAAGGAAGACTGGAAAGAGTTTGTGACAAACCTTGGTTTATCGCACTTGATTACGGAAGATGATGAGACTGAGCCTGTCCCTGCCGATGAAGTGAAGCAGTTAGATAAGAATGATGAACCACAGACTAGTCAGGATACCAAGATACCCACGACTACCGAACAAGATGATGTTTATGAAGACTTCTTGGCTGAACTGGAAGCAGAGCAGCAGCAAACAATCGCAAAAGCCAAGGAACGAGAACTCATGAAGAAGCGTTACGAAGACCATCTTGAACAGGAGATGTGGGAATTGAACCGAACCATGAAATCTGTATTCAGTTCCAAGACCTATGCCTGATAAACCCAGGGTTTTTGATACAAGTAACCCCACCTTTCATAAGAAGGGTGGGGATTTCTGTTTTACAATTGATTAGCCGATAACTCAATCTTCATCTTCTCAATCTCAAATTCAGATGGTAGTAACCGTTCAATGATGTCCTCTATCAACTCATGGAAGCATCGGCATCGTGGTTCATACTCCAAGTAATCCTTGGTCGTGAGCGTGTGGAATTTGAGATAATCAGCCACTCGGTAGATGTCATCACCAATCATGATGGTTTTGTTATTGATGGGCAAGGGCAATTCAGAGATGGGACTGTAACCTACATCTTCAAGGTACTCGTGAATCTCATCCATCGTGGTATCAGAGAACTCACAGTTACCGATTCTCTTGCGTAAGAACGGTGGAAGTGTGGCAATCTTATCCTCAATCCACACCTTGTAATCAGAGTTCAAGTAAGCATCCAACTCGTGTATTAGTTGGGGTTCAATCACATCATCGTAGAACGCCATCAGTTCCTCCCTTGTCTGATTTTCATTGAAACAACGGAGGATGCCATCATCAGTAGTCTAGTAGTTCAATTCATTAGCCATACCATTATTATACGCATGTTCTATACGATGGCTCACACAGCATCAGGGGTGATGTTGTAGAAGGCTTCTGCTTCCGTCTTGGTGATGGCTCTCCATGAAAACAAAAAAAACCACTCTCCCATGGTATTAGGAGAGTGACTTTTGGTAGTTTGTGTTATGTATCAGTTACTCTGTTACATCAGGATACTTGGTAGAAGTGCCGTATGCGTTCGCGCCTTTATCACTATCCTTGAAGAGTAGAATACAACCGTAAATCAACGCAGGAATGAGAAAAATCATGGTAAGAACTTGGGATAAATCTACAGAAACTAAACACAGTAATTGAGCAACCAGCCCAATACACCAAAGTGTAATGATAAATGTTCCTTTATGCCCAATGTCATGCGCTCTTTTCACTGCTATGGGTAAAAACCATGCTAGGGAAAACAAAAACCTACAACAGAACACGAACCCCATTAAACCATTTGAGAGTCCAAACTCAAACAAATTCACTCTTATTATGAGAGGTAACACAGTACCTATGTATAAAATAACGACACCCAATACACTATAAAGCAGATACTGCATTCTAGTAAATCGCCCACCGTAGAGAGATGGCGCAAACAAAGTTGTTTTGACGACTTCTGTATCTTGTGGGGAGTTTGGTAAATCTTCAGACATGGTTTTGAGGAGTGTTAGTGTTACTTATGTTGTGAAACTATTTTGCCCCAAAAGACTGTTCTCTTGAGGTATAAAGAATGTAACATGCCCCCCCCCACGTCAAGAATAAAAGAGACTAAAATTCAAAATTTTGGAACGAGAACAGAAGAATTATCCCCACACCTCACACAGAATCGGGGGTGATGTTGTAGTATTCCTCGGCTTCCGTCTTGGTGATGGCTCTGCGGTAGTGTTTCAACAGCATGCCGATGTCATGTCCCAACTGATTAGCAGTCTCGGTATAGCCCTGACTTTCTGCCATGAATGAAGCAGCAGTATGTCGGATGCAGTTCTTCGGAAGAACAATCCCTGTCTCCGTTGCAAGTGCTTTGAGGAAAGAACTGTGAGCAGTCTTACGCTGTTTCAGAGTCTCACCTTGGATAAGCGTATCAGTCGCATTCATACTCACACCGTTCTCCTTGGCAAAGTTCATCCACTCCTTCACACAATCGGCAGGGTAGATGTAACGAGCATCGCCATTCTTGGCAACCGCAGCAGATACAAAGATTTCATTACGACCGCCGATGTAGATGTCACCGTAGGTCAGTTTGGCTCGCTCCTCTACACGAGCACCACAGAAGAACCCCACGGCTAACACAGGGATGAATGAGTGATACTTTGGATTGGACTTCACGAAGGAGAAGATACTCTTCACTTCATCCACAGTCAGGATTTCAGGTTCGGCATCCTTACGCTTCTTGGCAGGTTTGAGATTAGCCACAGGATTGTATTCCTTGGTGATGTTACCTTGCTCAACAGCGAACTTGAACACCGATTTGAGGAGATTGAGATACTGTGTACGAGTAACGAGTGAAGCCTTACCACCATTTTGCCCTTTCAATCCATCCAAGAAGTCCAGCACATCGTTCTCGGAGATGGTATGAGAAGGTTTGTTACCGAAGTAGGGGCAGATGATGTTGAACAAACGCTGACGAACCGTCTCTGTGTGTTCCGTAAGTTCGCCATCAGTCTTACGCATCAGTTCTTTCTCAAAGTAAAGGCGAGCGAGAGTGCGGAAATCAGGAGTAGTGGTGTTCAGTCCATCAATACCACGCTTCATGACCTCGTATGCCGATGAGAACTTGAATCCGTTACCCATCGCTTCCTTTACATAGGCTCTCCACAGGTCAAGTGCTTGCTTCTCGTCATCGCTGATTGTTCCAAATTCCTGACCGAACCGCTTCAACTCCTGCTTCTTGGTAGCATTGATGTCCTTTGCTTGCTCCACACCCTCCAAGGAGTAGTCAAAGTAGCGTCTGCGAACCTTACCATGCTCTGACCAAGTAACCGTGACCTTACGGATGCCGTTCTTCATCTCCACGGACACACCCTTGGGGAGAGATACACGCTTACCTTCCACTTCGTAGAACTTGGTCTTGGCTTTGGTCTTCTTCATCTGCGAAAATCTTACCAAAGGACCCTGGTTTGTAAAGACTTTTTCTCACTTTTTACTCACTTATTCTAAATTCCTTATGAATTTTGTTGTTTTTACTAGTTTCGTTATCTAGTAAGGTGAAAAATGGGAGGGACTGCCCCTCCCATAGAGTTGTCCTGATTGTGTAAATTTTATACAGTCTCTGGAGAAATCGCAAAGTAGGCTTCCGCTTCGGTTCTCGTCAGAGGAAGGCGGTAGTGTCTGCGTAAAATCCGTTCCTCGTGACCAAGTTGAGATGCTGCTTCGGTAAAACCATGTATCACACACATGTTTGATGCTGCTGTGTGTCGAATGGCATTTTTAGGTATGGAAAAGCCAGCCTTTTGAAGTGACTTAATCATTCTGGAATGAGCATCCACTCTGTGGATTTCAGTTGCTCCTGGGATTATGTAGTTATCAGGAGTCATTTCAACTCCCTTACTCTCGGCGAAGATGAGCCATTGCTTGAAGCATGCTGGTGGGTAGATGTATCGTGCAAAATCGTTCTTTGTGATGGCTGCGGAGAGGTAAATCTCATTGCGACCTCCAACAAAGATGTCTTTGTATTGCATGCGTGTTCTTTCAGCTACTCGCACACCACAGAACAGTCCTACAGCAAGGGCTGGGATGAAGTGGTGCAGAGCGGGGGTGTTCTTAACATGTTTCCACAGTTTTTCAATCTCTTTCAGCGGTATGATTTCAACCTCCTTCTTTTCAATAGTAGGGGTATCAATAGCCAAGGTGGGATTATCCTTTTCGTCAAGATGTTTCTTCTTCACCGCAAAGGAGAACACTGACTTGATGAGTTGTATGTATTGTCTTTTCGTAGCAGGTTGAGCGGGTGCTCCTGACCGAGGCACTGTCAGATTGCAAACGAATGTCCTTATCAAATCCTCCGACATCTTGTGCATGGGCATCTTGTCAAAGTGTGCAGAAATCCTAGCAATCCTGCTCTTGACCTTAACGATGTGAGAGGTTTCAACTCCGTTTTCTTGGTAGAGCAGATTGTCAAGATACAGTTTCCCCTCCTGCTGGAAGGTTGGAGAGGTTGTGTTACAAGTTTCCAGTCCTCGCTGCATCACCTCAAATGCAGTAAAGTGTGAGAAGCCTGACGCTTGACAGTTATCCCTGTATTGTCTCCACAGACTGATTGTTCGTTTCTCATCCTCGGAGATGTTTCCGAATGATGCTCCCAACCTTGTGCGCTCATGAATGCTCATCTGGCAATCCTCGTATGCTTTCTTGTAGCCTTCAAGAGTGGCGGGGTAGTATGTCCTGACTCGCTTCCCATTTTCGTGACGAGAAACGCTTATACGGTAACTGTCAGAATACTTTTCAAGAGACATACCTCTTAAAAAGGTCAATCTTTTCCCTTCGATGACTTTTTTTTCTTTACTCATGGGGTGTTTTGTAGTAATCTCTGCACGTGCGCTGGCACACGAAGTCGAGTTTAACAGATTAAAAAGGACCGTCAAGTGGGTTGTCAATCCTGTTCAACGGACTGCATAACACCTTGATAAATCGAGATTATGCGTGACCTTTTAATCTATTGGTCTCGGGTTCGAGTCCCGATTCGCGTACTACATGTCCCCATCGTCTAGGGGTTAGGACATATGATTCTCAGTCATAGAACCGCGGTTCGAATCCGCGTGGGGATGCTAAAAGCCCGGTCACAAGACCGGGCTTTTTCTTGTACCGATGCACGCCTATGCGACCCATGAAGAACAGACAGGACGGTCTGTGATGAAGAATCGGCTACCGCCGATGGTGAAGAACGCCCTGCGGGCGAGCGAAGACAGAGCTTCGCACTTTACTTGCCGATGCGGGCGCGGATACCCTGCAAGAAGACCGATTCGAGGGAATTGCGGGCGGGGGTGGCGGAGAGCCAGGAATCCCCGGCAAGGGTGCGGATTTGCTCCAACAGCTCGGGGGTGGGATTTTGCAGCGTGATTTCGGTGCGGCGGCGGTCGCGGGTGAGCTCATCCACCGAGCCTTCGGCGATGAGGCAGCCTTGGTAAAGGATGCCCACGCGGTCGCAAATCTCCTGCACCTGCTCCAGTAGGTGCGAGCAAAGGAAGACGGTAATGCCCTGCTGCTTCAAATCAAGAATAATATCGCGGATAGCTCGGGAGCCGATGGGGTCTACACCCGCGGTGGGCTCATCCAGCACCAGCAAGCGGGGCTTTTGCACAAGCGCCTGCGCCAGGCCCACACGCTGCAACATGCCTTTGGAGTAGCCCCCCAGGCGGCGGTGGGCAGCATCCTGCAGCCCGGCCAGCTCCAGCATCTCGGCCGTGCGTTCCTTGAGCGCCTTGCCACTCAGGCCGCACAGCTTGCCATAGAAGCGCACCGTTTCCTCCCCGGTGAGGAACTTGTAAAAGTATGGATTCTCCGGCAGGAAGCCGATTTCCTTGCGATTGGCCGCCGCGGTAGCGGGCTGACCAAACACGCTGCAAGAGCCCTCATCGGGCGCGAGAAGGCCCACCAGAGCCTTCATGATGGTGCTTTTGCCGGAGCCATTGGGGCCAATCAGGCCATAGACTGACCCCTCGGGGATGGACAGACTCACCCCCTTGACAGCGTACACGCCCCCCCTGCCCCAATGCCCGGGGAAGGATTTGTGAATATCGCGGATTTCAACAGCATTCATCGGTGCAGGAGGAGCTTGTGCGTGCGGCTCAGATGCTGCTCATGCGCAGCAGAAGATTCTTGGCCATGGTGATACCCTTCTCAAAAATCTCCACACGCATATTTTCATTGGGAGAGTGGATGCGGGCATCCGGCAGATCCATACCAAGGAAGAGCGCATCCTTGCCCAGCACCTTGGAAATCTCGGCGATGATGGGGATGGAACCACCCTCGCGCACGAGGACGGGCGGGTTGCCGAAGGTCTCTTCCAACGCGGCCTGGGCAGCCTTGCCGTAGGCGGAGTGCGGGTCGCAGAGATATGCCTCGCCGGAGTGTTGCATGGTGAACTTCATGCGCACGGAGGGCGGGCACACCTTCTCGAAATGGGCTTTCACCTTGTGCATAACTGCGACGGGATCCTGCCCGGGCACCAAGCGGCAGCTCATCTTGGCCAGCGCGTGCGTGGGGATGACAGTCTTGGAGCCCTCGCCCTCGTAGCCACCGGAGATGCCGTTGAGCTCCAGCGTAGGGCGTGCATACACACACTCAGCGCCGGTGTAGCCGCGCTCGGTGCGCAGCTCGGGCACGCCGGTCAGCTCAGCCAGCTCGGCATCGCTCATACCGGGCACTCGGCGCCAGCTTTCGCGCTCCCACTCGGCGATTTCGCTCACGCCATCATAGAACCCCTCCACGGTGATGTGGTTGTTGGCATCGTGCGTGGTGGCAATCATCTCGCACAGAGTCGTGATAGGGTTGGCCACCGAGCCACCGAACACGCCGGAGTGCAAATCCATGCAGGGGCCGGAGACCTCCAGCTCAAAGCAACACAGGCCCTTCAGGCCATAGGAGAACGAGGGGATATCCGGCGCAGCCATGCCCGTATCGCTCACCACGATGACATCGCAAGCCAAGTCCTTCTTCGCCTCGGGTTTACGCATGAACTCGTACAAGCTCGTACTGCCGCGCTCTTCCTCACCCTCCAGCAGGAAAATCACATTCAGGGGCAAACTGCCCTGCTCGCGGATGATTTCTTCCACACCCAGGATGTGGGCCATGATTTCGCCCTTGTCATCCGACGCACCGCGCGCATAGATGCGGCCATCGCGCACGGTGGGGGTGAAGGGGGCGCTCTCCCATTCGTGCAGCGGGTCCACAGGCATCACATCGTAGTGGCCATAAATCAACACCGTGGGCTTGCCCTCCACACGGGGACTGTGGGCCACCACTATCGGGTGAATATCCGTCTTGTGCTTCACGGCATCAAAACCGATGGAAGCCAGCTTGTTCACCAAAAAATCCGCGCACTTATCCACATCTGCAGCGTGGGCCTCCACGGCAGACACACTGGGGATACTCAAAAAGGCAAATAAATCATCGAGCTTGCTCATGAAGCCATTCTACCCCACCCCCCATGCCCACGCAAGCAGAATCAATGCCAGCAGAGGCTGAGAATCGGCCATGCTCGAAACTCAACATTCATTGTCCTATGATTTTGATCAATTTCGGGCCCAAACGCTCCATAAACCATATTGCCCCGGGAACGGACACATGATTATCATCCTGGTATAACAGCTGCCCGGCCTCATACGCGTAGAATGGGCGGTGAGAAGGAATAACCTCACCAGGATATAACACACTGCATATCCCCTCTTCTTCCAGCTTGGCAAACATGCTGACAAAATGCCCATATTTCTTTTGATACTTTTCTTTCTCACACGATATAAGGGACAGATTTGCATCATATGATTTGCCACGGCGTGCGCACCAACGTATGTACATACGAGGTGTGGAATCAAATTCCGGCAGTTGAGCGATAAGAATCACATGCCTGCCTTTTTCCTTCATTCGCAACAACAATTCCCGCAAAGCTGCTTCATGAGCTTCCAGAGAACCATCTCGCGGTTGCAAATCCCAATCTAACACGTCTTCATGAATACGCCACGACCATTTCTGAGCAATTACCACATACCTCAGTTCCGGATGCGAATCCAACCATTTCTCTAACGCCAACATTTTTGTTCTGTTACAAACATATGCAGTATCACTACCATGCTGCGGCTGTTCTATATTCCAAAACGGCGTAATGATAGAACTCAGTAACACGCCAGAGGCACCCTGTTGCTTACAAACCGCATCAAAGCCGGCATAAAGACTTTCCGCATGGCTATCCCCCATGAGCACAAATGCAGGAGTTTTGGAAGAATCACCAATGCTAAGAAGCGGCAAGTTCGATTGAAAATGATTTGAAGGACAACCCATCATCCGAAACACCCCATCATGGGGAAGCAAAACATCGCGCTCAAACCCTTTTTCAAACTTCCCTCTATCACACAACTTCCATTGATTATACGATGGTAACAAAGCCGAATCCGAATCCTCATACACATATTTGTAAAAACCTCGTGTATTTTTACATATCACGGAAAACACCAAGGCCGCAATCCACAAAGGAATCCACAATTTTATGGAAAATCGGCGTTTTTCCACAGCCCACCAAAAGCCCCACCCCATCAGAATGGCAAGCACAAACAACATGCAGTATTCCCACATTCGGGGTTCCACAAATACCCAACCTTTATAACATACGAACAAAGGCATGTGCACAAGGTACAAAGAAAACGATATCGTACCCAACCACAACATGAAGCGATTACACAAGAAAGGCATCAACACCCCCTGCGGCATATATCGAATGACCAACATCGTTCCAAAAACCACGCACACGGTGCAATAGGATGTTGCCTGGCTCCACATACATGCCGGAACCAGTATGGCGAGTAGCCCCATCAAAGACAGCACTGTAGCCTTCATTCGTGATGTTGTTTGCGGAAGCAAAAAAATCACGCCACCAGCCAACACCTCCCAAATACGAGGAAGGGTTTGATAATGAGATACGCCTTGCACCTGTTTCCAAACAGGCAATCCCAGCTTCTGCATTAAATCATGAAGAGGCAAGCTGTAACACCATAACAAAGAGGCAACACCTGCTATCCATAAAAAAGCCATAAAGATGCGGCGGTCAATATAGCGAGCTGCCATATTACCAAGTGCGAACATGAGATAAACCTGCAAGGTTACCCCAATGTACCACATATGCAACAATGGGTTAAGGGTTGCCTCCTGTGCAAAATAATCCCCCAAAACTTTATCCAGTTGCACGTTTGCCATTCCCAGCATGGTCTCACGTCCGGTTCGAGAGGAAATGGCTATAGTCTCAGGGTCTATCGTGAATATACTTACCAGCATCGTAAGTAAAACCATCATGCTGACCGGAGGCATAATACGCTCGAGCTTCTTGAGCGCAAACACTCCGGTTGCTTTCAATCCTCCGTCGTTGCGGGAAGCCCCAACAAAAAGCAAAAAGCCGGATATGACCAAAAAGACATCCACTCCATAATAGCCATAGGGAAATGTCTGCGGATGTAAGTGAAACAATATGACCAGCAAGATTGCAATACCTCGCAAGCCTGCTATGTGATTGTAAAAGATTTTTTCAGCCATTGCAGGACTAATGATAACAAACACCTGCACCTAAGTAAAGAAAAATGGGGCTTTCCCGCGCACAGCGAGAAAGCCCCGAAATTTTTCAGGAAGAAAAGGCTATTACTTCTCTTCGATGGTGACCTTGGCGTTGCGGGCCAGGAGGTCGAGCACCTTGGAGGTGATGATGGACAGGCGGATACCGGTCATGCGGTTTTCGCGCTGCAGCTTGCGGATGAAGGACTTGATATTCTTCTCGCGGGCCTGCTGAGCCATGTTGTTGATGGCGTCGAGCATTTCAGCGTTGGTAGCATCGATGGCTTCGAGGCGAGCGATTTCCTGAAGGGCGAAGTAGACGCGCAGGTTGCGCTCAGTTTCGGCCTTGGCTTCCTCGCGCAGGGCATCCATGTCCTTGGTGATTTCGTAGTTGCCGGCCTGGATAGCGGCGTAAACCTTGCGCTGAACGGTGTTATCGTTCTCGCGTTCGATAAGGTCGGCAGGAAGAGCGAAGGTGAGCTGATCGGCCAGCTTTTCAGAAATCTGGTCAGCCTTGGCTTCATCGTTGCTGCGCTCCTTGGAGGCCTTCATGTTCTCGCGAACGAGTTCCTTGATTTCGTCCATGCTCTTGCCGGGCAGAGCACCGGCAAACAGCTCGGGAGAAATCTCGGGCACGCGCTTCTCGCGCACTTCCTTCACCACGCAGGAGAAGGTCACTTCCTTGCCGCAGAGGTCGGAGATGGGGAAGTCTTCCTTCATGGTAGCAACGATGTCCTTGGTATCACCGGCAGACACACCGATGAGGCCGGCGGGAAGCTCGGGGATGAAGCGTTCTTCCGTCAGGGACACCCAGTGGCCTTCACGGCCTTCCATGAAACCAACGGGCTTGCCGCAGTATTCAGCCGTGGGCTTGCCTTCGACCGTGGTCTTGAAGTCAATCACCACGATGTCGCCCTCGGCAGAGGCGCGCTCCACCACTTCGTGAGAAGCAGAGGATTCAGCATACTTCTGGAGTGTTTCCATCACTTCATCGTCGGACACCTCTGTGGAGGGAACGGTCACTTCGATACCCTTGTATTCGGGGAGTTCGAAGTTGGGGACGATGGTAAGGGTAGCAGTCAGGACAAGGGAGCCATCTTCCTGCTCGGCGAGCTCGGGGGTACCGAAGTCCAGCACCTTAAGCTCGGGGTTCTCCTCGAGAGCCTTTTCCTGAGCCTCGGCCTTGATGCTGTATTCAAACTCATCCTTGATGGCATCGGCATAGCGCTTGGCAACCACGCTCTTGGGGGCCTTGCCCGGGCGGAAACCGGCAATGCGAGCATTCTTGACGTAGGAGGAGATGATGCCGTCCTTGGTGGAAGCGACCTCGGCAGCGGGCACTACGACGTTGAGCGTTGCCTGGCAATCACTTGTCTTGTTGATGGTAATATCCATAATGTTCTGGGTTGGGGAAATGTGTCAATTCGCGCGCAGATTGTAACACCATCTTCACAAAAACGCAAGAGTGGACTCAGGGATGACACAAGTAATGTCACAATCTACCATTACGGCAAAGACACTTAACCCAGCAGCAAATCAAACAAGCGCAGGCGGAGCGAGCCGAAATAATTGTGCTCGCGCAGGCGCAAACGCTCTTGCTGCAAACTCAAGGCCGGCTGCAACAACCTATTGCCCAGGTGAGGAGACAGTCGGGCCTTGAGGTGAGCGGGCGCGTGCAGGCGGGTGTAGGCGGTGGATTCGTGCAAAATCAGCTCGCGCAGGGCGGTATCTGCCACCGCATCGGCGCTCTCCTTGTCCTGAACGGAGGCGTAGGCCGTCGTCAACCGGGTGTATACACCGTGCAAGAGGTGGTAATCTGCCGCCATCGCGGCCTCTCCCTGCCCCACAGGCACCATATTGAAAAAAGGCTGCAAGGGCAACCAGGCCAACACAGCATCCACCTCATCCCCAGTAAGGGCGGAGTACTCCACCAGGTAACGCATCTGCAACTCATCCACCAGGTAAGCTTGCAGCAAAGCGTCCAGCGCAGACTGCACCAGGTAGCGCTGGCGGGAGCCAAGCTCATCCGATGCGAGCAAGCGCAGATAAAGAGAAAACTCCCGCGGGGCTTGCAGCTGCTCCGCCAGGCGGGCACAGGCCAGCAGATTTTCATCCGTCACGCGCTTCCGCTCGGCATAGGCACGCACGCCGCGAGCGAGCAGCACCTGCTTGATAGCGGACTGCTGCCGTACAAACTCTGTAGCCGGCATAGCCGCCACATCAATACGGGAGGGGGGCAAGGGCAGCCCCTCCGCCCACAGAACGGCATAGGGGGATTCCTCCTGCAAAGCGGCTTCCATGGCGCCCGGATGAGGCGCATTCACCCCTGCCCCGACGGGAGCGGCGGCGAATGCACACACCAAAGCGGCCGGAATCCACTTACGCAGCATCAGAACTCACCCAGGTAGAACTTCTTCTTACCACGGCGAATGATGAGGACGGAGCCTTCAATCGCCAACTCGGGGGTGACATTGAAAGCCAAATCCTTCACCACCTCGCCATTGAGGGAAATGGCGCCGTTGTTGATGAACTCGCGGGCCTCGCGCTTGGAGCCACACACGCCGGAAGACACCAACACATCGGGCAGCAGACCGGGGGTAAGCTGCACATGGGGCACATTGCGCATGCCGGCCTTGATATCGCGCAGGCTCAGGCTCTTGAAATCACCGGCAAAAAGTTTCTGACTGATATCCACGGCCTTTTCGAACTCCTCAGCGCCGTGCAGGTCGGTCACGATTTCGCGGGCGAGCGCCTTCTGAGCCACGCGCTGCTCGGGGTGCTGCACGTGCTCGGCTTCGATGGAGGTAATCTCCTCGGGGGTGAGGAAGGTAAGGCGCTTGAGGTAGGTGATGACCTGAGAATCCTCGGCATTGATGAGGAACTGGTACAGCTCGTAGGGGGAAGTTTTGTTCTTATCCAGCCAGAGGGCGTTACCCTCGCTCTTACCGAACTTGTTGCCCTGAGAATCCGTCACCAGAGGCATGGTGAGGGCATACACCTCATCGCCCGTGGTCTTGCGAATCAGCTCGATACCGGTGGTGATGTTGCCCCACTGGTCACTGCCGGCCACCTGCAAATCGACACCGCGTGTTTCATGCAGGTGCTTGAAGTCGATGGCCTGGATGAGCATGTACGAGAACTCGGCATAGGAGATACCGCTCTCCATCTGGCGGCGCACGTGGTCCTTGGTCAGCATGTAGCCCACGTTGATGTACTTGCCGTAGTCGCGGAAGAAGTCAATGACGTTCATGCCGTTGATCCAGTCGTAATTATTCACGACTTCAAAACCGAAGATGCGCTCCACCTGGGCCTTGAGCGCCTCAAAATTGCGGAATACTTCTTCCTTCTGCTTGAGTTCGCGCTCTACTGTGCCACGGGGGTCACCAATAAGCCCGGTAGCCAGGCCCACCAGCAACAGCGGGGTGTGGCCGGCTTTCTGCAAGCGGCGGGTAATGAGGAAGCTCGAATAGTGCCCCAGGTGCAAGCTATCCGCCGTGGGGTCGGTGCCGATATAGAAGGTCAGCCCGCCTTTGTTGAGTTTCTCAATCAAATCAGGGCTGGAAATCTGGTTAATCAAGCCACGCCATTCGAGTTCTTCGTAAAAAGTCATAAGTGGATGCGTTAAAAGGTGCGCCATGATACCACGGGGCGCGCCGGATGTCAATCATGGCGGCAGTTTCATTGTGGCAGCACAAAAGCGCAGAGCCGGAGCCCTGCGCTTTGTGATAAAACGAGCTGTAAGGCAGCAGCATTATTGCCAACCACCACCCAGCTGGGTGTAGAGGGTGGGAATGCAGGCGGCATACTGGTAGCGGTAGGAAGCCAGCTGCTTCTGGGCGGGGAAGAGCAAGAGCTGAGCATTCAGCACTTCGTAGTAGCTGGACAAGCCTTGCGTGTAGCGAGCCTTGGAAAGCTTTACACTTTCCTGATAGGCGGCCACGGCAGCTTCCTGCTTGCGCATGATATCGCGCAACTTGGTGCGCTGAATCAGCGTGGTGGAGATTTCGGACATGGCAGACAGTACCGTATTCTCGTAATCAGCCTTGGCTGCGAGGAAAGCATCGCGCTTGGCAAGTTCATTGGCCTTCAGCTGCCCGGCCTGGAAGAGCGGGCCCGTGAGGCTGGCACCAATGCCCCAGCCCGTGCGGTGTCCATGGATAGCGTGGCGCAAATCAGCAGAAGCCACACCAGCCGTCCCCGTCAGACTGATGCTGGGGAAATAGCTGGCAATCGCCACACCCACCTCAGCATTGGCAGAGCGCATGGCTTGCTCCTTGGAGCGGATATCGGGGCGGCGAGCCAACACGTCCGCCGGGATACCGGCAGATACCGTGCTGGCATTGGCAAAGCCCAGCAGACTGCCGCCGCGCTTGATATGCCCGGGCATGCGACCGGCCAGGGCGGAGAGCGTGTTTTCCAGCTCGGCAATCTGCATTTCCAGAGAGGGGATTTCAGCTTCGGCCGCGGCCAGAGCAGCCTCGGCAGAGGCGGTCTGCAAGCGGTCTGCCACACCGGCGGACTGCTGGTCCTGGAAGAGCTGGAGGGATTCGCGATACGATTCCACAGAGGAGCGGGCGATGCGCAGCTGCTCATCGAGCATCAGCAGTTGCAGGTAGCCTGTGGAGACCTGGCACAGCAAGGAGGAACGCAGAGCATTGAGCTGTTCCTGAGCTTCCTCGGCAGATGCCTCGGCGCTTTCCACACCCTTGCGGGTCTTGCCCCAAAGGTCAATTTCCCAGGAGGCGCTGGCAGCAATGGAACCGGGATTGGTGGTCACGCCACCCATCTGAGCCACACCGGCACCACCGCTCTGGTTCATGCCCTTGCTGGTAGAGGCGCTGTAGCCCAGCCAGGGGAACATGGGAGCGCGGGCAATCGTCACATACTGACGAGCAGCATCCACGTTGTGGGAAAGGGATTCGAGACTGCGATTATTTTCGAAAACGTCATTCAGCAAGTTCTGCAAATTGCTGTCGCGAATGACGGATTGCCAGGGGAGTTCAGCCATGCTGCTGCCGCCAATGCCATTGCCGCGGAACTCTGCGGGAACGGGCATTTCAGGCTTGGTCCACATGGGGCCGAAGGTGCAGGCAGTAGTAAAAGCGGCCGCACCGGCCAGAATCAGTATTGCTGTTTTGTTCATTGTTTTATAGGGGGGTAAGAGATTAGTATTAGTGAGAATCGTTGTTGCCGGCAGCCAGGTACTCGCGAGCGCCTACTTCATCCGGATCTTCCTTCAGATCGTTGAGCTTGAACTTGATGCGGAAGAGTTTCATAATAAAGACATAGGAACAGGGGATGAGGAATACACCCACCACCGTAGCCACAGTCATACCGGCCACCACCACCACACCGATGGAGTTGCGGGCCAAAGCACCCGAGCCACTGGAAAGCACCAACGGAATACAGCCCAGGATGAAGGCGAACGAAGTCATGATAATGGGGCGCAAACGCAGACGGGCTGCAGTGAGCGTGGCTTCCATCAGCGTCTTCCCGCGCTCCATTTCCAGGTTGGCAAACTCCACAATCAAAATGGCATTCTTGGCGGCCAGACCCACCAGCATCACCAGACCCACCTGGGCATACAGGTTCAGCTCCAGCCCCCATACATAAAGACCGATGTAGGCACCAAGCACGGCGATGGGCACCGTCATGAAGACAGAGATGGGAAGTGTCCATTTTTCATACAAGGCAGCCAGGATGAGGAAGGCGAAGAAACCGGACATGAGGAAGATGGTGCCCAGGCCGGTGCTGTTGCGCACCTTGTTTTCCTGGAAGGACATATCCTGGTAATCCATGCCAACCTTGGTCTTATCCATGGTCTGCTCAAAGACTTCTTCCATGGCATCCATGAGCTGCTGGGTGGAGAAGCCCTCGCGCGGCATCACATTGAGCTTGGCCGCATTGTAGCCATTGTGGTGCATCACAAACTCCGTATCTGCGATGTCGTGGATGCTCACAATGGCATCCAGCGGCACTTTCTCGCCCTTCTTGTTGATGACGAAGAACCCCTTCATCTGCTCCAGGTCACGGCGGTCAGCACCGCGAGCCTGCATGAACACCTGCCACTGCTGGCCAAAGGCATTGAAGAAGTTCACGAAGCTGGAGCCATAATACGAAGCCAGCACACCGTAGGCATCGCTGATGCTCACGCCGTATTTCTGGCACTTGGCGCGATCCAGCGAGATATGCTTCTGGGGCACGTCGGCCATCATCATATCGCGGCACATGGATACCTCGGCACGGGCACCGGCAGCCTGCTCAAACTTTTTGACCTGCTGGTACAGGAACTCCACGCCCTGGCCTTCGAGGTCGGTAAGCACCATGGTCACACCGTTGGCCGTACCCACACCGGGAATGGCCGGGGGAATCAGCACCATGGGGATACCATCCAACCCCGCCATGTGGCAGCGTGCCTGCATGCGCTTCTGCACCTGCTCGGCGGATTCTGAGCGGTCCTTCCAGTCCTTGAGCTGGACGAAAGCAATAGCCGCACCGGGGGTCTGCACCATATTGAGAATGTTGACACCCACCACAGAGGTCAGGTTCTTGATGGCGGGCTCGGGATTCTCTGCGGTACCGGCCAGAGCATCCTCAAACTTCTTGGCCTGCTCCAGCGAACGCTGCAAAGATGTCTCCGGCTTCATCACGAGAGCAGCCAGCAGGAAGCCCTGGTCTTCATCCGGCAGGAAAGCGCCGGGCACCTTACTGCTCACGGGGCCAATAGCCAGCCAGAACAACACGAGAATGGGCATGGAAATAATGAGTTTGCGAGCCAGGCCGCCGCAAATCTTGGTATACACACCAGCGGTGCAATCATAGCTCTTGTTGAACAAGCGGAAGAAGGGCTTGAACACCCCATGGTTGAGGCGGTACACCAGAAGACGCAGCGGGTTCTTCGGCGCCGTATTCTCCTCTTCCTTGCTCTTGAGCATCAAGGCACACAAGGCCGGCGAAAGCGTGAGTGCATTGAAAGCGGAAATGAGCATCGAAATAGCAATGGTGATAGCAAACTGCTTGAAGAGCGTGCCTGTGATACCCTCCAGCATCAACGCCGGCAGGAACACAGCAGCCAACACCAGAGCAATGGCCACAACCGGGCCGCTCACTTCCTGCATGGCAGCAAAAGAGGCCATACGCGGGTTGAGACCTTTTTCAATGTGGTGCTGCACAGCTTCTACCACCACGATGGCGTCGTCCACCACCAGACCGATAGCCAGCACCATACCCAGCAGGGAGATGGTGTTGAGCGTGAAGCCCAGCACAGGGAAAACACAGAATGTTGACACCAGCGACACCGGCACGGCAATGAGCGGAATGACCGTGGCGCGCCAGCTTTGCAGGAAGAGGAACACCACCAATGCCACCAGCACAATGGCTTCTATGAATGTCTGCTTGATTTCCTCAATCGAATAACGCACAGCCGTGGTTGTATCCAGAGAGCATGTACCCTCCACACCCGGAGGCAGTGCTTTTGAAGCCAACAACTTGTTCACACGGTCCACCGTTTCAATGGCATTGGAGCCGGGCGACTGGAACACCACAATACTGGCGGCCACCTTGCGGTTCAGGCGGCCTGTCACAGAATAGTCTGCGGAGCCCAGCTCAATGGTGGAAATATCTTTCAGGAACACTACTTCATCACCCTTCTGGCGCACAATGATGTTCTCGAACTGCTCAGGCGTGGAAAGGCGGCCTTCCGTACGAATCGTCACCGTTGTTTCCTGACCATCAGGCACAGGGTCGGCACCTACTTTACCACCGGGGTTGGTGATATTCTGCTGGCGGATGGCGCCCTGCACTTCATTAATAGAAATGCCGAAGTGCGACATCTTGACCGTGTTGAGCCAAATACGAATAGCATAACGACCGGCACCATACACCGTCACTTCACCCACGCCGGGTACACGCTTGATTTCATCCAGCAACTTCACCTGGGCGTAGTTGGCCAGGTCTACAGCATCGTAGGAGCCATCGGGCGAAGTGAGGGAGTAAATCATGATGGGCAAGCCCGGCTGCTGGCGGATGGTGATACCGGAGTTGAGCACCTCCGTGGGCACCTGGGATTGGGCCTGTCCATAACGCATGTTGGTCAGCACCTGGTCCAGGTCGGTATCCGAACCGGGCTCAAAGACCACCTGCAAATTGTATACGCCGTTGTTGGATGACACGGATGTCATGTAGTCCATATGCTGCACACCATTCATCTGGCGCTCAATGGGCGTACCCACAGAGTCGGCCACAGCCTGAGCATCAGCACCGGGGTATACGGCCGTCAGATTGATGGTGCGAGGGGTAATCTCCGGGTATTGCTCTACGGGCAGATTCAGAAGGCACACCACACCCAGCACAGTCGTCAGCACAGCAATCACTGTGGCAATGACGGGGTGTTTGATGAAATAAGCACTCATGAGTTCTTGTTACTGTCTTGTGTCCTTGAGGAGAAAAGATGGTTACTCACCCTTGGCCGTCACAGACGGAGTAGACGTGACCGGGCGGACGTATGTATACGGACGCGGATTGGGTGCAACCGATGCAAAGCCTCCCTTGGCACCAGCCTTCTTCATACCTTGGTTGACGTTGGCGTAAATCTGGGCCATCTGACCACCTTCCACAATCACGGGAGCCTCCAGCGGGTTGTTGTACCCCATACCGCTGAGGATGCTTTCCAAGTCCAGCGTTTCGCCTTTTTCGTTGACAATGGGGCGGGCCGTCACGACCTGCATAGGCATGTTGACGGTGGCACCATCGCCGTTGGGCATCTCCAGTTCCACCTCCTGCCCCAGAATCACGTCAATACCATAGGGCAAGTTATCCGGCCCAACCACATATATGAAGCGATGGTTCATGGAGGAAAGAATGGCAGCCTTGGGCACCAGGAATGCATCTTTCACTTCGCTGACCTTGGCGCGAATCTGCACCGAGGCACCGGAGCGCAGACGCAGCTCCTTGTTGGGGATTTCGCCGATAAAGTTCACCGTACCGGTAGAGGTATTCACCTCACTGTCCATGGTACGGACAATACCCTTTTCCTTGTAGAGGGTACCATCTTCCAGGATGACGTCAAACTCCGTGAAAGGAGAATCCATATTCTCACCGGCGCGGAAGTTTGTCTGCGTCACGATATCCAGCACATGCTTGCCCGTCACCATGAAATCCACGCGAATCGGATCGATAGCGCTCATGCGGGTAAGGGTCACAGCGCCGGGGGAAACGTGGTCGCCCAAGCTTACCGTGGCTGCAGAGGCATAACCATCGAAAGGAGCCTTAATGGAGCAGCGCTCCAGATTAATGCGCGCAGTCTCCAGGGCCGCTTCTGCCTGCTTCACGTTGGAATGAGCCGCAGCCAAGATAGCCGATGTGCGGCGCTTGGCGTGTTCCGCATCTTTAAATGTCTTTTCGGAGACAGAGCCACTCTTCACCAGCTCTGTATAGCGTGCTAAATCCTGCTGGGCCTGTACATCGGCCACCTCAGCCTGCAACACGGCAGAATGGGCCGCATCAAGATTGGCCTCAGCCATATCCACAGCGGCGCGGTAGGTCACATCGTCAATGCGGAACAAAACATCACCCTTCTTGCAGGGGGAGCCATCAATGTAAAGTTTCTCTACTATCTTACCGGACACTTCAGGCTTGATATCGGCCTGCTCCGTGCCGCGCAACTGACCAAACCACGTAGCATACACCGGCACCGTCTGTTGCTGCAACTTCATCACCGATACGCCCAGCGGAGGCATCTGCTGCTGTGCCTGCTGGGGTTCACCGAAAAAGTCATTGTAAAAACGCTCAAAGAAGCCGGGCTTTCCGTCTTCCTTCTCCCCACAACCGGCCAAACCGGTTACCAGCAAGCCACTCATGGCAATCTTCACTATGATGTTCGATTTCATTTGTATGTTGATTAAAATTATCGTGCTATGTTGGTATACATCTTGTGCAGGATTTGCGCGAGTTGTTGCCGTTCCTCTCTGCTGATGCCTTGCAACATCAATTCATGCAAATCATTCACATTTTGCTCCATATCATTCTTCATCTGTGCGCTTTTCCTGGTCAGGTAAGCATTCTTCACCCGAGCATCTGCATCATCATGCGCAATCCTCACAAATCCTTTCTCTTCCAGTCGTTGCAACAAGCCTTTCACCGTTGTATGGCTTACCCCAAGATACTTCCCCAAATCCCGCTGAGAAACCGGGCCTCCGCCGCATGCTTCAAGATACATCAACACACGGCATTGGGGCGCCGTCAACGCTGATTGCATACGCGGAGCAAACAGACTGCTCATGCGGTCCGTTATCATCTTCATCATGAAGCCTATGCTGTGCCCCGTATCCATGTTGGTGAGCCCTTATTTCATCCTCGAAGCAATTATGAAGCATGCTTCATACCACGGAGCGAAGTGTACCAATCTCCGCGTCTCAAGTCAAGAAAAATGCTGATTTTTTTCATCAGGAATTCCAGCTGTTTTTCAGTATGCCGAGCGTCTGCATTGGCGGAAATATTCCACCACGTCTTCGGGCTTCACCGTCCCCAATTCGGACAGGATTTTATCGCGTTCGGCCAATGCTGCTTCCAACCCGGCCTCCGGGGTGGGATACGCCTTATCGGAGAAATAGCGAACATAGCGTTCCTTGTTGCGCGTGATACACAGTCGCCAACCGCAAAAAGTATAACCTCCGCCTTTCGTTTTCTCATACCGGCTGATGTATTTCTGCTTTGTTTGCATGGCGCAAGTCTAGCAATTTTTCAGAGCAGGGTCAAGCTTTTGTTTGTGTTTTTTAATAATTTTCTAGTGTTATTCTTTAATGCTTTCTATCTTTTTAATTTCATTAACTGCAAGAGTGCATCTGTGCAGCATAACAAGATAAAAACATCAACCGACCACGGCCTGAGCAATCTCCCCCGACACCAAGGAACGCAGAGCGTGGTGGTGCGGCAGAATCAGCTCCGGGTCAGCATCCAAAATCTGCGCAGCATCACGATTGGCACGGTGGATGAGGCGGGCATCGGTGAGCCACTCGGCAAAGCGCACCGCTCCCAGACCGCTCTGCTCCGTACCCAGCACATCCCCCGGCCCACGCAGGCGGAAATCCTCTTCTGCAATTTCAAAGCCATTGAGGGTGCGGCACAGCACCTCCAATTTTTCCCGGCCGGGCTCACCGGGTTTGGATTTGGAAAGGAGAATGCAATAGCTCTTGTGCGAGCCGCGGCCGATGCGCCCGCGCAGCTGGTGCAGCTGCGACAAGCCAAAACTATCCGCATCATTGATAAGCATGATGGTGGCATTCGGCACGTCCACGCCCACCTCTACCACCGTAGTTGCGATGAGCAAATGTGTTTCGTTGGCGCGAAAAGCAGCCATCACGGCATCTTTTTCATCCGCACTCATGCGGCCATGCAGCAGTCCCATGGGCTCATCCGGGAAGATGCTTTTCCAATGCTCCAGCTGCGCGGTGGCCGATTTGCGCTCCGAAGCCTCGCTATCTTCAATCAAAGGGGAGACGATATAGATTTGGCGCCCGGCATCGAGCTCCGAACGCATAAAAGCTACAATGCGTTTGGTATTATCCGGATTGCGCAAGGCCGTAATGATTTCGCCACGGCCTGCGGGCAACTCGTCTATAACCGACACATCCAAATCACCGTACAAGGTCAGCGTGAGCGTGCGGGGAATGGGCGTGGCCGTCATCACCAACACATCGGGATGATCGCCACAGTTGATGAAGGACTCTCGCTGCATCACACCGAACTTGTGCTGCTCATCGATAACCGCCAACCCCAGGTTTGCAGGGCGATTCTTCTTGTAAAGCAGCGCATGGGTACCCACAATGATACGGGGCGCCGAGTCTCCACTCATCTCCGCCAGATAATCCGTATCATCCGCTCTCGCACCCGTGCGCAGCGATATGCGCACATCCATCCCTTTCAACAAGCGGCAGAAATTGTGGTAATGCTGCTCTGCCAAAATCTGCGTGGGTGCAATCATGGCCGCCATGTGTCCACTCTCCACTGCCAGTAGCATGGCACACAGCGCCACCAGCGTCTTGCCGCTGCCCACATCCCCTTGCAGCAGGCGATTCATTGGCCGTGGAGAGGCCATATCTGCACGAATCTCAGCCACACAACGCTGCTGCGCCGCCGTGAGAGCAAATGGCAGCGCTGCTTGCAACTCTTCCAGATATCCATCACTCGTAGCGGTGATTTGCCCGCAATGAGCCTGATTCCGGCGGCGGCGCCATGCCACGCGGAATTGCTGCATAAAACACTCCGCCAGAGCAAAACGCATGCGCGCTTTGCGGCTATCCTCCTCTGCACCGGGGAAATGTAAATCCTGCAACGCCCTGCGATAGGGGTACGTGGGAGCTACATCATACACAGGCGGGGCAATTTCCTCTGCCAAATCACGCAGCAAATTCCACACCAACGCGCGGTAGCTGCGCATCGCCATCCCGGAGACGGAGCGATACACCGGCACAATGCGCCCTGTGTGTACCCGTTCCTGCCCCGGCGTGGCATCTGCCGGCAAAGCCATATTCCCCATAGCTATCTCGGCAAGGCGCAGGCCGGCATCTTCTTCCTCCATTACCTCAAAATCAGGGTTAGCCATGGTCAGCTTCCCGCCCATCACCTTCACCCTGCCGTAGATGGACAAATTCATGCCCACAGCTATCAACTTAGCCACGTAGGGCATGTTGAACCATCGCAAATACAAGCGCGGGCCGTAGGGATTTCCCTCGTCGCCCACCGCGACTTCATAATACTTCTTGTACGAAAAACGCCACCCCGCGCTATACACATGCACACGCAGACTGTATGTCTCGCCATTCACCAATGATGCCAGCGGGGCAGATACACGCCGGTCTTCATAGCGGCGTGGCACCCGGTGCAACACATCACCCACACTCTCCAGCCCGGCGGATTGCAACGCCTTGAGCTCCCGCTCCGAGAGCCACTCCACATCCCTCAGATTCGTATCTGGCAAAAGTGCAGCAGCCTGGGGCATCAGCGGTTAGATACACCCTTGTTGATGCAGCGGTAGTAATAATCCACACGGGAAAGGAACCAAGCCCACTTCGGGCCGGGGCGACCATTGGTCAGCAACGGTGTGGGACAATTCTTGCCGGTCCAGTGATAGTGCGGCACAACGCGGCGCAGATTGATACCATAGCGCTTCATCAGCAGCGCCGCCAACTTAGCCGTGCGGTCCCAAGTGCGGAAATGATTGTGCCCGCGGTTCTCGCATTCGCACATTTCAATACCGATGGAGTTGTGATTCCCGGCTGCCGTACCGGCATGCCAGGCCGTTTCATTCAGCGGGATATTCTGCACCACCATGTACTGGTCTACCGTGAAATGCCAGTTACGGTTGTTGAAAGCCCCACGGCACAAGGCTCGGGAATGCTGCATCGCGGTGGAGGTCGAGGAGTGATTCGCCGTGCTGTGAATCGTCAGGAACGTGGGGCGCATGCGGCGGGATTTTTTGCGCTGCAATGAGTTGGAGGGCATCATACGCACCTTGATATTCACCTCGCGCGCCATTTGCCCCAGTGTGCGAGCCACCAGAGGGCCCTGCACCGTCTTGAACTTATACACAACCGGGCGTTTCAGATACGAGCTGCTCCCCTGCTGCTGACAGCCGAGCATACATGCCAACAGCATGCACATGAGAGCTATAATCCGACCCCTCCTTACCATGAGTCTATATTGCCACGCAAGCTCCCTTTTGGCAAGCCAAATTCTTGCCAAAAGATTGATTTTATTTTACCTTTCCTAAAGAAATCGCACCCCCTCCCACACAGAGAGGGGGTGCAAGCAAAATCAAGGGCTTACAGCCTGCTTATCAGGGCAAGGGGAAAGACTTGTTGAAAGCAGAAACCTCGGCTCGCAGAGCAGCGTAAGCATCAGGCGTTGCGCAAATCTTCTGAGAAGCCAGAATGGCGAGACAACGAGCAATGTATTCGGCCACCTTGCGCACATCATCCTCCTTCATACCGCGGGTTGTCACAGCGGGCGTACCGATGCGGATACCGGAGGGCTTAGCCGTGGTGCCCTTATCGTAGGGGATAGCGTTCTTATTCACGGTGATACCCACTTCGTCGAGAGCAATCTGAGCTTCGGCGCCGTTGAGGCCCTTCACGCTCAGGTCTACGAGGAAGCAGTGGTTATCCGTACCACCGGCCACGATGCGGAAGCCCAGCTGCGTGAGTTTTTCAGCCATGGCCTTGGAGTTCTTCACCACCTGCTGGGCATACTCACGGAACTCGGGACGCAGAGCTTCACCCAGGCAAGCAGCCTTGGCCGCAATCACGTGCATCAGCGGGCCACCCTGCAGACCGGGGAAGGTAGCGCTGTTGAGTTTCTTGGCCCACTTCTCCTTGCAGAGCACCAGACCGCCACGGGGGCCGCGCAGGCTCTTGTGAGTAGTGGTGGACACAAAGTCAGCATAAGGAACGGGGGACGGATGCGCACCACCGGCTACCAGACCGGCGATGTGAGCCATATCCACAAACATGATAGCACCTACCTCATCGCAAATCTGGCGAATGCGGGCAAAATCAATCGTGCGGGAGTAGGCAGAAGCACCGGCCAGAATCAGCGCAGGCTTCACTTCCTTAGCCTTGGCTTCCAAAGCATCGTAATCGATGCATTCTGTCTCGGGGTTCACACCGTAGTGCTCCACCTTGTACTGCTTGCCGGAGAAATTGGCGAAGAAACCGTGGGAGAGGTGGCCGCCGCAAGCCAGGTCCATCGTCAGGATGGTATCACCGGGATTAATACAAGCGTGATACACAGACATGTTGGCCTGGGAGCCGGAGTGAGCCTGCACATTGGCGAAATCGCAGCCGAAGAGGGCCTTGGCGCGGTCGATAGCCAGCTGCTCCACCTTGTCCACTACCTCGCAGCCGCCATACCAACGCTTGGCGGGGTAACCTTCGGCGTACTTGTTGGTCAGCACAGAACCCTGAGCCTCCATCACGGAGGGAGAAGCAAAGTTTTCGGAAGCAATCAGCTCAATGTTGTTGTTCTGGCGCTGGCGTTCCTCTTCAATGTAAGAAGCCAGCTCAGGGTCCGTCACAGCCAGGGGAGAACCGGAACCATTGATAAGTCGCTGGACGTGACGACCGCCTTCAAACTCAGCAGAAAGCCAGGTATGCAGCAGCTCATCCAAATCATCCGGCTGCACGAAAGCAGAAGCCAGGCACATCACATTGGAATCATTGTGCTGGCGGGAAAGAGCAGCCACCTGCGGGGTGCGGGTCAGCGTAGCGCGGATACCTTTCCATCGGTTGGCTGCAATGCTCATCCCGAGGCCGGAGAAACAAATCAGAACACCACGATCGGCGCGTCCATCGGACACGCGCTTGCATACGGCATTCGCATAATCCGCATAATTGCAAGACTCCTTGCTATATGTACCCACATCCTCTACCTCAAAGCCCCAGGCTTTCAGCAGTTCGATAGCAGCTTCCTTCAGCTCCACTCCCTTGTGGTCTGAACCAATCACAATGCGAAGTTCCGTATTCATATGCGAATAAAACCGTTGCCAGACTTTACCACACCCCAGCCCACCTATCAAGCGTTTATTTGTTCATCTTGCCCGATTCTGAAACGCGCGTGACTGTCCATCCGGGAAATCAAGAGGAAGAGCGTATGCCACATCAATCCTTGGCGGATTTGGGGTCAATGGCATCGCGGAGACCATCGCCGAGGAAGTTGAGCGCCAGGAGGGTGAGACAGAAGAAAAGCGCGGGGAAGAGCAACAGCTCAGGAGAGACTTCCATGCGGTCGGCTCCTTCCTTGATGAGGGTACCCCAGGAGGAATTAGGGGCTTTCACGCCGAGGCCGATGAAGGAGAGGGTGGATTCCGTGAGCATGATACCGGGCACGGCCAAGGTGGTGTATACCACCACGGTACCCAGCAGATTGGGGGCAATGTGGCGGAAGAGGATGCGCAGGTGTCCCAGCCCCAGGGAGCGGGCAGCCATGACGTATTCCTGGGCCTTGATTTCCAGGGTTTGCGTGCGCACGATACGCGCAAGGGTGAGCCAGCCGAGCGCGCCGATGGCAATGAACAGCGGCACGAGCCCGAGGATGGGAGCCACACTCTCTCGGCTCCAGCCGGTAGTTTCCACCAGCCAGGCAGTCATCTCCTTGACGGGCTCCTCGATACTGAGGGAGAAGACGATGACCAGCACGATAAAGGGCAAGGCAAAGAGCACATCCACCGCGCGCATCATGAACGCATCCGTGCGCCCGCCGACATAGCCGGAGATGAGCCCATACACCAGGCCCACGAGGAGCGACACGCCCGTGGCCACAGCGCCTACCAGCAGGGAGATACGGCCGCCATAGAGCACACGTGCCAACAAATCGCGCCCGAGTTGGTCTGTACCGAAGGGGTGCTCCCAGCAACAGGGCCCGGCAATGTTGTCGAGGTTGGTGGTGTTGGGGTTGGCAATGAAGGGGAACAGCGGCAGCAGGAAACAAGCCGCCGCCACAAGCACCAGAAACACAAGTGAGGCCACAGCCGCGCGGTTGTTGCGCAGGCGGCGCATGGCATCTTGCCAGAGGGAGTTACCTTGTGTGTATGTGGGAGTCATTGCCGGAGAAAGAATATCATGCCGTGCCCTGGGCACGCAAACGAGGATTGAGAGCAACCAGAACGAGGTCCACCAGGAGATTGGCCGCCACGATGAGAGAGCCATAGCAGAACACCAGCCCCTGGATGAGGAAGTAATCGCGATCGGTGGTGGCATTCACGAAATGCAGGCCCATGCCGGGCACCTGGAAACAGGTTTCCACCACGAAAGAACCGGTGATGAGCGCCGCAAAGGCAGGCCCGAGATAAGACACAGCCGGCAGCAAGCCGCTGCGCATGGCATGCACATAGAGCAAGCGGACAGGGCCGCAGCCCTTGGCCCGGGCAGTACGCACAAAGTCCTGCGCCAGCACCTCCACCATGCCGCCACGGGTAAGGCGCGCAATATAAGCGGCATTGATGAGCCCCAGGGTGAGAGCGGGCAGCACCACGCAGAGCGGGTTATCCCACCCGGCCACGCTGAGCCCCGGCACATGGGTGCCCAGCACTTGCCCGAAGACGGGAGCCGTGACAAATGCGGGGATACAGATACCGGCCATGGCGGGGAGCATGAGCAGAGCATCCGGCCAGCGATTGCGGTACCACGCCGCCAGCATACCGGCAGGAATCCCCACCACAATGGCGATGAGCATGCCCACGATACCCACTTGCAGAGATACGGGGAAGGCCTGTGCAATGATGGTGGACACCTGCACCCCCTCGCGCACAAGAGAGGGGCCGAAATCCCCATGCAACAAGATGCCCTTCCAATAGTTCAGATACTGCACCCAGGCGGGTTGGTCCAGTCCATAGAGATTGTTGAGCTGCGCCATGATATGCTCCGGCAGCTTACGGTCGCCCAGGAAGGGGTTGCCCGGCAGCAACCGCACGAGGAAGAAGGTGATGGTTTCCAGCACGAAGATAACCAACAAGCCCTGTGCCAGACGGCGGAGGAGAAGACGTATCATGGCTTGGTATCAGGAGTTGGGAGTTGCACGGCATCGAGCGGATGATTATCCAGCATGAGCGGATGCCAACCGGTGATGCCGGGGTGTTTCAGGTAGGTGCGCTCGCTGGTGTAGAGAGGGATGATGGGCTGGGCCTCCAGCATGACCTGCTCGGCACGGCGCAGGAGTGCGGCGCGCTCAGCAGCATCGCCACAGACGCGGGCGGCTTGCAAAGCGGCATCGCAGGCGGGATTCCCCCAGCCGGTGCAGTTGTTGCCGCCACCGCTGCGCCACAGCTCCACAAAGGTGGAGGGGTCCAGGTAATCCCCACTCCAGGAGGAGGAGGAAATATCATACTGCATGCTCTGCTGGGCGGATTTGTAGGCCGTCCACTCGCAGGAGCGGATTTCCACATGAATGCCCAGCACTTCTTTCCACATGGCCTGAATGGTCTCGGCCATCACGCGCTGCACATCGCGGGAGGTGGTCATGAGCTCCAGCACGGGAAAATTCTTGCCGTCGGCATAACCGGCCTCGGCCAGCAACCGGCGGGCACGCTCCCGGCGTTCCTGCGCGGTAGATGCCTGCATGAAGGCGGGGGTACCCGCCGCATAACCGGCTCCCACCGGGGTGAACGAAGCCGTGGGCTTGCCGGCTCCGCGCACCACCTTGTCCACAAGTGTTTCGCGGTCGATAGCCAGGGAAAGCGCATGGCGCACGCGCTCATCATTCAGCGGCGGGCGCGTGGTGTTCAGCCGATAGAAAATCGTGCAGTAGTAGGGGTCTTTGCAGAAATGATTAGGGACTTTCTGAGCTGCATGCGAAAGCATCTCGGGCGGCACATTGTTGGTGATGTGCAGCTTGCCGCCGTAGTACATGCGCGTTTCCGTGTAGCCATTGACGATGGGCAGGAAACGCACCCCTCGGTTGCGCACCTCATCGGCGCGCCAGTAGCGCGCATTGGGGGAGACGCTCAGAAAATCATTGAAGCGGTGGCCGCTGTATACGTAGGCTCCATTGCCCACCCAGTGCTCCAGGTGTGTCCAGCGGCTGCGGCGGTCCAGCATGCCCCCCAGGGCTTCGACTCGGTGAGCGGGCAGCGGGTACCAAGTGTAGTGCTGCACCAGCTGCAGCAAATGCGGCGTGGGGCCATTGAGCGTGAGCCGCAGCGTGTGGTCATCCAACGCCGCCACACCCACTGCTTCCCAGCTCCCCTGCCCCTTGTTGTATGCCTCGGCCCCCTTGAGCGGGTAGAGCATCTCGGCATAGCGCCCGGCAAACGCCGGATGCAGCAAACGCCGGTAGGCGTACACAAAATCATGCGCTGTCACGGGGGTGCCATCGCTCCACACCGCCTCGCGCAGGTGAAAAATCCACTCGCTGGCATCGGCATTGTGTTCCCAGCGCTCGGCCATGCCGGGGTGCACCTGGCCCTCCACGCGGGCATCGGGGCGCACCAGCCCCTCCAGCAGCGCAGAGATGATTTTGCCATCTGCCACAGCCGTAGCTTTGTGCGGGTCCAGGCTCTGGGGCTCAGCGTTGTTGCCAACGACAAGAATGCCCTGCTCTGCAAATTTTTCCGCAGAGCTGCGCCCATCTCCACAAGAAGACAGCACCAACGCACCCACCAGTGCGGCTATGAACCCATATGTTCGCACGCGCCGCAGTATACCAGACTCCACCTGTTTCCGCAAGTTTTTAGACCGTACAGGCAGGGCAAACGCATTTCGATGTCGTGTTTTCTTATTGACTCTCTTCCGCTCCGTTTTTTGACTCCAAAGCACTGAAGAGGATTTCCTCCAGCACGCTGGTATTCCAAGCGGCCTGTTTTCTCATTCTCGCCAGCGATTTT
>JAFYUJ010000017.1 GCA_017558555.1 Akkermansia sp. | reverse complement strand
TGGAATAAGCGTGTTTTTCGTTTTTGTTCATTCATCACCAATATGATAAATCCACGCTAATCGGCTCTGGGCTAGCGCCATCGCCGTTCAATCTGCCGTCCTCTACAGCATCGCAGTCGCGATGCTGCCCGGACTCCTCATCATTTTTGCACTCAACCCCGGGTTCCGCCACTGCGTGGCTGCACCCGGGGCTACCATCTACCGCCCCGCAAGCGGGGCTCTAAGCTTGCCGCGCCTGCGGCGCGGGGAACTTTCCAAATGTGCAATTTGAAATGTTAAAATTTGAAATCCGTTGTCGCGCCGCCATTAATGGTTTTTCAGAGGTGCCTGAATGGCGCTTTTTACTGTGCGAGGCCGATGAGCAGCTTGTTGTGGATGCCGCCGAAGCCGCCGTTGCTCATCACCAGTAGTACATCGCCGGGGTGCACGTGGTTCACCACATAGGCCACGATGTCATCCACGCTGGAGCCCACGTAGCAGGGAGTCTCCTTCTGGGTGATTTCCTCGCAGAGCAGCTGCAAATCCAGGCGCTCTTCGGGCAGGAGCTTCTTGTAGTTTTCCACCGGGGGCAACACGGCAAAATCCGCCACCGAGAGGGCATCTGCAAGCTCGTGCTGGAAGGTGTTGGTGATGGAGGTGTTGCTGCGGGGGTCGAACAAGGCCCACACGCGGCTCTTGGGGAAGCGCTGGCGCAGCCCTTCCACGGCTTGGCGGATAGCGGTGGGGTGGTGGGCAAAGTCATCCACCACGGTGACGCTGTTGACCGTGCCGCGGATTTCCTGGCGGCGGGCAATGCCCTCGAAGCTGAGGAAAGCGGTGCGAATCTGTTCGGGGGTGAGCCCGGCAAAGCGTGCGGCACAGGTAGCCATGGCGGCGTTGCGCACGTTGAAGTCACCAATCATGGGGATGCTGTAAGTCTCGCCCTCCAGGGTGAAGCTGCAGCCCTCCATGCGGTGCTCAATGTCGGTGATGCGTATGTCGGCCTCCTCACCCATGCCAACGCTGACGATCTTGACCATGCGAAGCTCACGTGCGGCGTGTTCGCGTACGTCGCGGCAGTTGGGGCAGTCTGCGTTGATGAAGACGATGCCGTTGCGGGGCACCACGCGCAGCAGGCGCTTGAAAGAAAGCTTGATTTCCTCCACATTGGCGTAGATATCCACGTGGTCCATCTCAATGTTGTTGATGATGACCACCTCGGGCAGGTAGTGCAGGAACTTGGAGCGCTTGTCGAAGAAGGAGGTGTCGTATTCATCGCCCTCCAACACGCAGTAGTCGGAATCCGTGAAGCGACCGCCGCGGCCCAGGTTGCGGGCAATGCCGCCAATCATGAAACTGGGGTTCATCTCGTTGGCCTCCATGATCCAGGTGAGCATGGAGGTGGTCGTGGTCTTGCCGTGGGTGCCTGTCACCACATAGTTGTGCTTGCCCCACAGGAAAAACTCCTTCATCGTCTCCGGCAGGCTCTTGTAGCGCAGGTTGCGCTCCAATACGGCCTCCACCTCGGCATTGCCGCGGCTCATGGCGTTGCCAATCACAATCAAATCCGCATCTTCAGGCAGGTTTTCAGGCTTGTAGCCCTGGAAAATACGGATGCCCTCGCTCTCCAGGAAGGTGGACATGGGCGGGTAGACGTTGGCATCTGTGCCGGTCACTACATACCCTTTGCGAGCCATGGCAGAGGCAACTGCGCCCATGGCGGTACCGCAGATTCCGAGAAAGTGAACGTGTTTCATGTTGCGTTGGTGTATCGAGAGCAGCTCCGAGGGTATATCAAATTGTACCTTTTTGCAAGTGTTTTTTCAGGCTGAAGCATCAGTGTTCGATTTGAAAAGTTAAGTTGAAACGAGGTGAAAATGAGTTCACTGAGCTGTCAGCAACTGCTGAGAACCAAATCGTATGATTGGGTTGAAATGGCCCTAATACGCTCCATGTGAGAGAGGAAATAACGTTCATCTGTGTTTTTATAGCGAGAATGTCTCATGGGAGTATATTCGTGTTGCCGACTGATGCGTTCTTTTTCTTCATTACTCAATGAGTCAAACCAAAGGATGTGTTTTCCCGCGGCTTCTGCCAGTCCTACCGGGACTGCATTACCTATTTGTTTGTACACGTCGGCCATTTTTCCCGCAAATTTCCATGAGTCGGGGAACATTTGTATACGCGCGTATTCTTCCACTGATAAAGGTCTAATTTCATCAGGGTGACAAAGTTCTGTGGCAGGCATTGTAGGGCAGGTTACCAGCGTAGGAGATGGTTTATCCCATGCTAATCGTCTAAGAAAACCAGTTTTGCCTCCCTGTAATTCGTAAGCCTTGCCCAATGCTTCTTTCTGCATTTCGATAGGGAGATTTTTCCAATTCTGGCCAGCGCTTAATGATTCGTAAAAGCGTTTGCGTTTATCGGGTATTTTGCCTGCTGTACATCCCTTTATGCCCTCGACAGCTTCTCTCAAAGAAACCCATGGCTTCAAACCAGATGAGCCTGTCTCGTTGTGCGTGGGAGGTATATGAGGTATTCTATATCCTTCACGGTTTCCTAATATGATTACGCGTTCTCGATGTTGCGGAACACCATAATTAGCAGCATCATATAAAGTAAATGTGAACGAATACCCCAATTTTTCAATCTCATACAAAAGGTAAGCTAGTGCTGAACCTTTTTCAGCATTTGCATTATTATGAGAAAACGGAGAATATGTTGCAGATAATAATCCGCGAACATTTTCTATCAGAAAGTATTTGGGTTGTAATTCACCAATAAGAGAAATAAACTTCAAAAATACGTTTCCACGGTCATCTTCGAGCCCTCGCCTTTTGCCTGCCGTACTAAATGCCTGGCAAGGCGGCCCTCCGCATAGAAGAAACAATTCTCCTTTTTTTAGACCGGCTCGACGCAGCAACTCGTCCCCATTATAATTACGAATATCATCGGAGATAAGCGGAAGCTGAGGTTTATTTAAATTTATGGTATTACACATCGCTTTCTCCATTTCTACGGCTAAGCAGATGGTGAAGCCTGCCTTTTCAAGACCATTATCTAGGCCCATGGCTCCAGAGAACGTGGAGATTGTCGGATACATATATGCAATAAGTTGTATGATTAAACTCTACCGGAATTGAATACTACAATTTTTTCCCAGTCTATAGCTCCGTCAGAGTCGCAGAATGATTCAATGAACTCATGGACAAAAAGATTAATTTTTTTGCTGTATTGAATAGAGAATTCCTCATTGCGTTCTTTTGCATCCGTTGACAAAGGTTCTATAAGCTCTGTGTACAAATTAGTTTCGCCTGAAATAAATTCCCAGAAATCCTGCCCACAATATTTGAAATAATCACCTTTATCTGGGGAACGATCTTTTCCGTAACAACAACCATTGACTGCTTCAATTCGTATGTTGTGGCGGCTTGTACGAAGGGTTTTTTTAGCGGATTTGAATTCATCCACCAAACGTTTGATTTGGCTACTGTTACCCCAATGTGGTCCAGATTTAATAGCAACGATATAGTGACAACCTTCCTTGTCAAATTCTAAATCGATGCCTTTTGCGCTGGATTTAAATCCACCATATACTTCGCTGCATACAAAAATGGCAAGGCCCTCCAACCAATCGCCAAAAATCGTTTCTTCACCAGATGAAAGAAATGCATCTACAATAGTGCGGACAATACTTTCTGCTGTTTCTGTATTCTTTGCTTTGAAGAGATATGGGTTTTTGTGAGCAATGACTTTTTTTAATTTTAACTTATTAAGGTTGTTTAAGCGAGCTTCATGAAACTCGCTTATGTGTGAAGCAACGTATTGTCGAATTTTGTTAGCGAGTTCGTGATTCATGGTGTATTTATCTGCTTGGTATAGGGTATGTGTAGTATAGCGTATTGGATGATTCTATGCAAGTGTTTTTGAGTTGACCGTAAGAGTTGTATTATTTGATGTGTTTCCCTTTGCTCTCTAAGGCCGTTTGTTGTGTTCGATGTTTTTAAATTGTAGGGGGGGTACCTAACGCCCTGCTACGCGTTTTTTTGTGGCATAGCGCTGAAATGACACACTCTACTATTGAAGCGCGCGCGTACGCGCGTGTATAGTATGCGCCGTATGAGTGAAAACATTACGCCTCCGGAGGATGCTGAAAAGCTTTCGACCGGAGCACAGCAGGAGTACGGCGCCGCCCAGATTGATAAGCTGGAGGGTTTGGAAGCCGTGCGTAAGCGCCCGGGTATGTACATCGGTGACCCGGACGAACGTGGTTTGCATCATTGCGTGTTTGAAGTGCTGGATAACTCCATCGACGAGCATCTGGCCGGCTATTGCACCAAGATTATCATCCAGATTCACGAGGGTGGCACCATTTCCGTGATAGACAACGGCCGTGGTATCCCTGTGGATATGCACCCCAAGTTCGGCGTACCAGCCGTGGAGCTGGTGCTCACCAACCTGCACGCAGGTGGTAAGTTCGGCCAGGGTGCCTACAAGTACTCCGGCGGTCTGCACGGTGTGGGTGCCAAGTGTGTGAACGCCCTGTCTGATTTCTTCAAGGCCGAGGTGCGCCGCGATGGCAAGCGCCACGTCATCACCTTTGAGCGCGGTAAGACGGTGGAGAAGCTGCATGTGGTGGGCACATGCCCCGAAGGGCAGACCGGTACCTCCATCACCTTCCTGCCGGACCCCACCATCTTCACCGACACGGTGGAGTTCAAGTTCGACCTGCTGGGCCGCCGCCTGCGCGAGCTGGCTTTCCTGAACCCCGGCCTCGTCATCGAGCTGGTGGACGAGCGCACCGGCCAGGAACGCACCGAGACGTTCTACTATGCCGATGGTATCCGCGAGTTCGTGAAGCAGCTGGGCGAAAATAAGACCCTCATCACCGCCGAGCCCATCGCCATGAGCGGCGTGCGCCACATCGAGGTGGAGTACGATGGCAAGACCATGGAAGATGATGTGATTGTGGACGTGGTGATGCAGTACAACGACAGCGATCGCTACCAGATTCAGTGCTACGCCAACTCCATCTTCAATGCCGACGGCGGTACGCACCTTTCCGGTTTCCGCAGCTCGCTCACCCGTGCTATCAACAACTACGCCAAGAGCAACAACCTCCTCAAGGATAAGGACCCCAGCCTGAACGGCGACGACGTGCGCGAAGGTCTGGTGGCTGTTATCAGCGTGAAGATGCCCAACCCCCGCTTCTCCTCCCAGACGAAGGATAAGCTCGTGAACACCGAAATCGAAGGCGTGGTGAGCAGCGTGGTGTACGAGGAACTCAAGGAATTCTTCGAGGAAAATCCCCAGGTGGCCAAGACCATCATCGACCGCTGCCTCATCGCCTCCCGTGCCCGTGAAGCCGCCCGCAAGGCTCGCGAAAGTGTGCGCAAGAGCGCAATGACCGTGGGTGGTGGCCTGCCCGGCAAGCTGGCGGACTGTTCCTGCCGCGACCCGAAGCTCAGCGAGCTGTTCATTGTGGAGGGTGACTCCGCAGGTGGCTCTGCCAAGATGGGCCGCGACCGCCGTACGCAGGCTATTCTGCCGCTGCGCGGTAAGATTCTCAACGTGGAAAAAGCCCGCCTGGACAAGGCCTTGGGCAGCGAGACCATTCAGAACATCATCACGGCCATTGGTGCCGGTATTGGTGATGGCGAGGGCGAAGGCTCCTTTGACCTCTCCAAGGTGCGCTACCACAAGATTATTCTGATGGCTGATGCTGACGTGGACGGCTCCCACATCTGCACGCTGTTGCTTACGCTCTTCTGCCGCCACATGCCGCAGCTGGTGCGTGCCGGTTATCTCTACATCGCCCAGCCCCCGCTGTACCGCGTGATTCACCGCAAGGTGGAGCAGTACGTGCAGGATGAAGTTTCCCTCAACCGCAAGCTTATCTCCTTGGGTGCCGGCGATGTGACCCTGCGCACCCCGGATAAGAGCATGGAGTTCGATGCCGATTCTTTCATGGCCATCCTGGAGACGCTCATCAACCTGCAGAAGTATGAAGGCAGCGTGGCCCAGCACGGTGGCGACTTCAAGGACCTGCTGCGCCACCGCACAGCCGATGGCGCGTTCCCGCAGTACCTGGTGAAGGTGCGCTGCGGCAATGATGAAGAAGTGGTCTACTTCCGCGGCATGGAAGAGCTTGCTGCCTTCTCCGACGAGAACCGCGACTTGTTCCTCTTTGGCGAGCCCACCGAGGAAGAGCTGGCAGCCAACCCACTGCCCGTACGCGAAGGCCCCAGCCGCCGCGCCCTGCTGCATGAGCTGCACGAGGCCAAGGCCATCACCCGCGTGCTCTCCCGCCTGGAGGAACTGGGCGTGGCGCCCGATAAGCTGCTCAGCGATGATGAACCCGTGTTCGAGCTGGTGGAAAACGCCCGCAACACGGTTACTCCCGTCTTCTTTGTGGGTGATATCCTGGCCAAGGTGCTGGAAATCGGCGGCCGCAGCGTCACCATCACCCGATTCAAGGGTCTGGGTGAAATGGACGCCAAGGACCTGTACGCCACCACGATGGACCCGGAGAAGCGCGAGCTGCTCCGCGTGCGCCTGGATGATGACAACGCCATGCAGGCCGACAAGATGTTCACCATCCTCATGGGTGATTTGGTGGAACCCCGCCGCCGCTTCATTGAGGACAACGCCCTCAACGTCCGCAACCTCGACGTGTAACCCCAACCTTTCATTCTGATTATGAGCGAAACAAGAATTCGTCCCGTCGACGTGGCCGAGGAGGTCTCCCGCAGCTTCCTGGACTATTCCATGTCCGTGATTATCTCCCGCGCCCTGCCGGATGCTCGCGACGGTCTCAAGCCCTCGCAGCGCCGCGTGCTCTACGCTATGCATGAGCTTGGCCTGGTGCCCAGCAAGGGCACCATCAAGTGTGGTAAAATCGTGGGTGACACCATCGGTAACTACCACCCGCACGGCGACCAGTCCGCCTACGGCACGCTGGTGACCATGGCCCAGCCCTGGAACATGCGCGATGTGTTGGTGCAGGGGCAAGGTAACTTCGGTACCCCGGAAGGCGACCCCCCCGCCGCCATGCGATATACCGAAGCCAAGCTCAGCCATCTGGGTGTAGCCCTGATGGATGACCTGGACAAGGATACGGTGGATTTCCAGCCCAACTATGACAACCGCCTCACGGAGCCCGTGGTGTTCCCCTCTGCTTTCCCGAACCTGCTGGTAAACGGCGGTACGGGTATTGCTGTGGGTATGGCCACCAACATGGCCCCGCACAACCTGGGCGAAGTGGTGGACGGCATCTGTGCCTACATTGATAACCCCCTCATCACGGCCGAAGCGCTGCGCGCCTATATCAAGGGCCCGGACTTCCCCACCGGCGGCTATATCCTGGGTTACAAGGGTATCGACAGCTACTTCCGCACCGGCCGTGGCAGCGTGCGCATGCGTGGTAAGGTCGAGGTGGTTTCCAACGAAAATGGCCGTGAGTTCCTCCATATTTCCGATGTACCCTACGGTGTGAACCGTGCTGTGTTGCAGGAACGCATCGCCGAGCTCGTGCGTGATAAGGTCATCACCGACATTGCCGGTATGCGCGACCTGACGGACTACATCGAAATCGAGCTCAAGCGCGATGCCCGCCCGCAGGTGGTCATCAACCAGCTCTACAAGCTTACCAGCCTGGATACCTCCTTTGCGGTGAACATGCTGGCTATTCACGAGGGGCGCCCCAAGGTGCTCACCATGAAGGATGCCATCAACTTCTACGTGGAACACCGCCGCGAGGTGGTCATCCGCCGCACGAAGTACTTGCTGCGCAAGGCCGAGGACCGCGCCGAGGTGTTGGAGGCCTACCTCATCGCCCTGGCCAATATGGATGAGTTCATCCGCATTATCCGCGACTCCAAGAACCGCGAAGATGCCCGCAACCGCCTCATGGCGTTCAGCTTCCCCGTGGAGCTCGCCAAGGGCCTCGGCATTCTCATCCACAGCCAGCCCTCCGTGCAGGGCGACCAGTACATCTTCACCGAGCGCCAGGTGAACGCCATCCTCGAACTTCGTCTCTACCAGCTCACCGCTCTGGAAAACGACAAGATTTCTGATGAGTACAAGAAGCTGCTGGAGCTCATCGAGGACTATCTGGACATCCTGGCCAACGAGAGCCGCGTGCTCGGCATCGTGAAGGATGAGCTGCGCGCCATCAAGGAGAAGTATGCCACCCCGCGCATGACCCACATCATTCCCTTCGAGGGTGATATGGCCATTGAGGACCTCATCCCCAATGACTCCATGATTGTGACCATCTCCCACAGCGGCTACATCAAGCGCACCAACTCCGATGAGTACCGCTTGCAGGCCCGCGGTGGCAAGGGTATCAAGGCCGCTACCACCAAGAGCAAGAAGGATGCCAACGACTTCGTGGAGCACCTCTTCGCGGCCCAGAACCACGACTACATCATGTTCTTCACCAACACCGGCCGTGTGTATGTGGAGCGCGTGTACGAAATCGACGAGGCCGCCCGCAGCGCCCAGGGCCGCTCCATCAAGAACCTGCTGGATATGCAGGCAGAGGAGCGCATCGCCGCCATCCTGCGCCTGGAGCGCAAGGTGAGCGAGGATGGCAAGGATATTACCTTTGCAGAAGGCTCCGGCAATGTCGTGTTCGCTACCAAGGATGGTACCGTCAAGAAGACCGCCCTCAACGACTTCGTGAACTACCGCAAGGCCGGTATCATCGCCATCAACCTGGAGGAGGGTAACTCCCTGGTGAATGCCGTGCTCACCACCGGCGAGCAGGATGTCATCATCGTGACCCACAACGGTATGAGCATCCGCTTCCATGAAAGCGATATGCGCACCCAGGGCCGCAACACCATCGGTGTGCGCGGTATCAAGCTGCGCGAGGGTGACTATGTGGTCGCCATGGCTGTGGTGCCCGAGGGTGTGACCGCCATCGCTGCCGCTGCCGATGATGAAGCAGAGGATGCCACCGCTGCTGAACAGACGGAGGGCGATGTGCCCGCTGCCGATGAAGACACCGGCTCCGTCTACTCCCTGCTTGTGGTGTCCGAGAATGGTCTCGGCAAGCGCACCAAGTTCAGCGAGTATCGCCTGCAGAGCCGCGGTGGTATCGGTATCAAGACTATGAACTGCACGGACAAGACCGGCCTCGTGGTCTCTGCCTCCACTGTGACGGATGCCGATGAACTCATGATTATGACCACCGGTGGCCAGTCTGTCCGCATGAAGGTGAACACCATCCGCGAAACCGGCCGCGCCGCCCAGGGTGTGAAGCTCATCACCCTCGATGGCAAGGAATGCATCCAGGAAATCACCCTCGTTATCCCCGATGACGATGAGGATGACACCACCGACGATGCCGTGGATGCGGAGGCCGATTCCACCCCCGCCGATGGCGAGGAGGTGAGCGCCGCCGCTCCCACCCCCGAGGCCGAATAAGCCCCGCTGACAGCATTCCAAATACTCATACAAATCACCCCACTTGCCACCCGGCAGGTGGGGTGAAGTTGTCACGATCAGGCGCGCACATGCGCGATATCGAATTTCAAATTTTAACATTGCATCCGTTTTCGCCTACACCGAGACAGGAATTGCACAGTTGGAAAATACTCCGCGCCATCCTGTGTGGGCGTAGCAAGTCAGCCGGAGGCTGCACGCGAAGCCCCAAGGCACGGCCATATTTAAGCCCCATCACGCGGCGGTAGATTGAACGGCGAAGGACGCTGATCCGGAGTCGACTAACTATCGCTCGTCATGAAGAATTGCCGATGCTGAGATATGCACCAGGGAGACAAAAACAATACATGCCGGGCTCTTGCGAACCCGGCATGCATGTAGAGTAAGTTATGGTGAGAGAGAGAAGTGAGTCAGGAGGAGAATCAGGCCTTGGCCTCGGCTTCGTCCTTCTCGTCCTTGCGGGAAGGCATCTTGCCGGTGGTGAAGTACTGCTCAATTTCCTCGAGGGTGCGGCCCTTCGTCTCAGGCATGAAGAAGGCGGCCGTGATGAAGTAGATGACGGTGAAACCGGCCAGCGTGAAGAAGACGCTGGAGTAGCCGGAAGCGCCGACCCAGGGCAGGAAGGTACCTGCGATGGTGGTGGACACACCCTGGTTGATGAGCAGGGCGATGGCCATGCCGTTGGCGCGGATGCGGGTGGGCATCAGCTCGGAGAGAGCCAGCCATACGCACACACCGGGACCGGCGGCATAGAAGGCGATGAACACCACGAAGAAGCTGGTGACCAGCCAACCGGTGATGGCGCTGGGCTTCTTGCCGATTTCAGCGCGGGTGATGGTCACTTCCTTCACCGTGCCTTCGGGCAGCGGGGTGCTCCAGAAGCAGAGCTTATCGAAGAAGTTGGGAGCCAGAGCGGTGTCCTTGGCGATGGCCACAGAGGCGCCTTCCGTTACGTCTGCGCTGCGGAATTCGGCTACTTCTTGCTTGCTGTCGGTGCCCTGGGTGTAGGTCACGATGAGCTGCATGCCGGGGGTCACAGAGGCACCCTGCATGAAGTCGGGGTGAGCGGCGGCCACATCGCCATTCTGCATGGCCTTGGCCACAGCATCGGCCACGGAGATGTTGAGGCTGTTGTCGGCCACGAGGGCGGCCACATCGGCTGTCACGTCTACGCGGTCATTCTCCACGGTGAAGAAGACAGCACCCACACCGGCAAGACCGGCGATGATGCCCAGCGTACCCATCTTGAGCAGGAAAGTACGGCCCTTCTTGTCCACCAGAGAGACGGCCACGATGGTCATGAGCATGTTCACTACCTTGATGGCGAAGTCAGCCCAGTTGGCCTGGGAACCTTCCAAACCGGCCTGCTGGAAGATTTTCACGGAGTAGTTGAGTACGGAGTTAATACCCGTAGCCTGCGTGCAAGCCAGCACGATAACGGCCAGAATGAAGGGGATGACGTACTTGCGCTGGAGGAGGGAGTCGCCCTTGGAGGCTTCGGCCATGGCTTCCTTCTCTGCCTTGGCGGCAGCATCGGTGGCCTTCATTTCATCCAGAATGGCCTTGGCGGCAGCTTCGCCGTTGTTGGAGGCCAGAGAGATGAGAGCCTGGTCTTCCTTGCCGCGCATGTACAGCCAACGGGGGGATTCCTTCAGACGGAAAGCACCGAAGAAGAGGATCACGCCGGGGATGGCGGAGCACCAGAAAATCGTTTGCCAGGCGGCAATCTTGTCGGCTGCTGCCACGGTCACGTCATCCGCAGCGCCCACCAGTTCGGTGGTCACCAAACCAATCACAGCGGCAAACACGAGACCCACGGTGAGCATGAACTGGAACATGCCGGTACCCTTACCACGGGAGTCGGCGTCCAGGCATTCAGCCAGATACATGGGAACAACCACACCCACCAGACCGGCGGAAGCACCCTGCAGGATACGGCCACCCAGCAGCATGCCGAACATGCCGTTGGAGAAGCAGATGACGGGGATGCTCAGGGTGAAAAGCAGGGCAGACAGGATGATGACCTTCTTGCGGCCCAGCCATTCGGCCAGCATACCGGCGAACAGGGAGGAAAGCACGGAGCCGAAAAGCACCGCAGCCACCACCAATGCCAATTCTGCAGGTGTGTAGGTAGAAGTTTTCTCAATGTAGGGCAGAGCGGCGGCAATCACGCCTACATCAATACCATACAAGAGACCACCAAGACCAGCCATGACCATCAGGTAGAGGGCATAGCTCTTAACCGAGGCCGGAAGGTCGGCCTTTGCTGTATCTGTACTCATAACGCGCTCATTATATCACTTGGATTTGGCAGTTCAATCCAAAAAATACGCTAAGCTCCCGTTGTAAGGATTTTTTTTAAGAAATCTTTACTTTTGAGATGATATTATTGCGCGGTGGGGTGGTATTCAGCCTTGGCAAGCAGGGCTTTGGCCTCTCCCAGCAGGAAGAAGGAGCCACAGATGAGCGTGGGGGTGTTTTGGGTGCTGAAATGCAGGGATTCTCCCAGCGTGGAAGGGCAGGAAAGCGGTGTGGTCGGGCAAAGGGTGCGCACTTTTTCGGCCATATCGGCCTGGGGGAGAATGCGCGGGGAGTTGACGGGCGGCAGCACCCACTCACCGACGATGGGGGAGAGAAGGGTGATGACTTCGTCCAGCGCTTTATCGGCAGAGCCGGCATAGATGCAGCGGGCTTTCTGCCCGGGGAAGCGGGCTTGCCAGGTTTGCATCAGCACGCGCATGGCTTGCGGATTGTGGGCACCGTCCATCACCACGGCGGGGGCTATTTCTTCAAATCGGCCAGGCCAGCGCACCTCTGCCAGACCGCGTGCCATTTCTGCCTCCGAACAGAGGAAATGCGGCAGGGCACGCAGAGCTGCCAGAGCCAGAGCGGCGTTGCGGCGCTGGTAGCTGCCATACAGCCCCAGGGGTAGCTCGCATTCTTCGGACACGATGCGGTAGTCCGTATCCATGCGTTGGGCGGCTTCGTGGATGGCGCGCAGGGCATCCGGCAGCTGGGGGGCGACCACGGAGGGGCGGTGCCAGGAAATGATGGCGGCTTTTTCACCGGCGATGTCATAGAGCGTCTCGCCGAGGTATTGGGTGTGGTCAATATCGATGGGGGTGATGACGGCTACATCCTTTGGCACGGCGTTGGTGGCATCCAGTCTGCCGCCCATACCGGTTTCCAGGATGATGATGTCTACCTCTTGCTCGGCAAAGTAGAGCATGGCCACGGCCAGCACAATCTCAAAGAAGGTGGGGGAGTTTTCCCACGTGGAGATGATGCCGCGCACCTTGGCAATGAGCCGGGCGGTATCTGCCGCCGGGATGTTGGCTCCATTCACACGGATGCGTTCACCGAACTCCACCAGATGCGGGGAGGTGAATAAGCCTGTGCTGTAGCCTGCCGCGCGCGCCACAGACTCGGCAAAGGCGCAGGTGGAGCCTTTGCCGTTGGTGCCTGCCACGTGGATGACGCGTGCCTTGGGGTAATAGACCCCGCAGGCTCGGAGCAGGCGGGTCATCCCCTCCAACCCCAGCTTGATGCCGAAGGTCTGGGTGGAGTACAACCAGCTGAGCTCGTCTTCCAACACGTAATCCGCCATGGCAGGTGGGCTGTGTGTGTGAATGGTGAAAAATCAGTAGCGGTAGGCATCCGTCTTGTACGGACCGGCCACCGGCACGCCGATGTAGTCTGCCTGTTTCCGGGTGAGGGTGGTGAGGCGCACTCCCAGCTTGGCCAGGTGCAGGCGGGCCACCTCTTCATCCAGAATCTTGGGCAGCACTTTCACGCCGGGGCGGGCGGTTTCGCGTTCTTTCCACAGGGCAATCTGAGCCAGCACCTGGTTGGTGAAGCTGTTGCTCATCACAAAGGAAGCATGGCCCGTGGCGCAGCCCAGGTTCACCAGGCGGCCCTCGGCCAGCAGGTACAGGCTGTGGCCATCCGGGAAGGTGTATTTATCTACCTGCGGCTTGATGTTGGTGCATACGATGCCCTCGCGTGCCTGCAAGCGGGAGACCTGAATCTCGTTGTCGAAGTGGCCGATGTTGCACACGATGGCCTGGTCCTTCATCTGCTCCATGTGCTCCAGGGTGATGATGTCGCAGTTGCCGGTGCAGGTCACATAAATGTCGGCCATGCCCAGTGTGTCTTCCACGGTGAGCACGCGGTAGCCCTCCATGGCGGCTTGCAGGGCGCAGATGGGGTCTGCCTCCGTCACGATGACCTGGGCACCCAACCCGCGCAGAGCCTGGGCGCAGCCCTTGCC
>JAFYUJ010000016.1 GCA_017558555.1 Akkermansia sp. | reverse complement strand
GGAGAATTGCGGCGGGAAAGTGACATGCCGTTCACCACCACTTCGTCATTCTCTGTGGCAGCCGGCACAATGAAACCACCCGGACACATACAGAAGGAATGCACGCCGCGGTCGCGAATCTTGGTGGCCAGGGTGTAGCGGGCAGCGGGCAATTCATGCGGGCGCACCTCGCCGGGGCGCAGGTGGTATTGCGCAGCGTCAATGAGAGACTGAGGGTGCTCAATACGCACACCCACGGCAAAGGGCTTGCGCTCCAGCAACACGCCCTCGGCATGCAGCATGCGGTATACATCGCGTGCGCTGTGCCCCGTGGCCAGAATGACGGCATCCCCCACCCATTCACGGCCATCAGCTGTGCGCACACCATGCAGTCGTGTGCCATCGGCCGATTTGAGCAAGCCATTCACGCGGGTGCCAAAATGCACCTCGCCTCCGGCATTCAAGATGCTGTGGCGCATGGCGCGGATGATGTTGGGCAGCTTGTTGGAGCCAATGTGCGGGTGGGCATCCGTCATGATTTCCGGTGCAGCACCGTGGGCCACAAAGGTCTTGTAAATCTCCATCACCGGGCCGCGTTTGGTGGCGCGGGTAAAGAGCTTGCCATCGGAGAACGTACCGGCGCCACCTTCACCAAAGCAGTAGTTGGAATCCTCGACCACATAGCCTTTGCAGTTGATGGGTTGCAAATCAAAGCGGCGGGCAGACACATCCTTGCCACGCTCCAGAATGATGGGCTTGAGTCCCAATTCCAGACAACGCAGAGCGGCAAACAGACCACCGGGGCCACTCCCCACGATGATGACCCGGCGCGCACCGGACGGAACTGACGGATACGCACAGGTAATTTCTTCTGCCGGGGGCAAGGGCTCATCCACCGCTACCATATAGCGCAATTGCTTGCTGATGGGGCGGCGGCGGGCATCGATACTCTCCTTGAGCAGGCGCATACCGGTGATGCGCTTGGGTGAGATTCCCATCTTCTGCGCTGCGGCTTTGCGGCAGGCTTCTTCTTTGCCTGCTTTGCGCAGGGGCAAGTGTATGTCCAGCTCCCGAATCATAATGATGAAAGACTTTGGCGCATACCCAGAGCCGGTGCATCTTCCCCGACGGTGCCCACAGGCTCCGCCGGCACACCGGCTACTGTGGTATGCGGTGCAACATCTCGCAGCACCACCGATGATGCGGCTACTTTAGCGCCTTCACCTATTTCCACACGGCCCAGCACTTTAGCCCCGGCACCGATGAGCACACCACTGCGCACAACGGGGTGGCGGGCATCTCCCTTTTCTTTGCCGGTACCACCCAGGGTGACTTCATGCAGCATGGAGACATCATTCTCAATGATGGCGGTCTCACCCACCACAAAGCCGGTACCGTGGTCCAGCAGGATACCGCAACCTATGCGGGCTGCCGGGTGAATATCCACACCAAATACCTCGCTGCCAATGCTCTGGAAGAGCAGCGCCATCAGGTGGCGGCCTTCCTGCCACAGCAAGTGCGCCACACGATAGGTGGCCAGGGCATGAAATCCTTTGAAAAACAACAGGGGCTCCAGCGCATTGTGACAGGCAGCATCGCGATCCACCACCGCCATCAAATCCGCAGCCAGGCAATCCACCGTCACAGGGTTGTTGCGCAGAATGGTGCGAATAAGCGGCTCCAGGTCATCTCGCCCAATATCGCGGCGGGACAATTTGCGGGCCAGGCGCACAGCCACGGCACTGCACAAGGAAGTGCGGCTCAGCACCACATCATCCAACATACCGGCAAGCTTCGGCTCTTGCTGAGCCACTTTTTCAGCTTCGGCATACACGAGCTCCCACACGGTTTTGGCAATCCCGGGGGTGCTCGGCACCATCTTTTCGGGGCGTATCATGGCAGACATCAGTTGCAGCAATCACGCAGCATTTCATCCACGCGATAAGTCATCTCTGCGAGGGCTTCACGAGCAGGTGTTTCCGGCAGCAACCAAAGCACCTCGCGCGCCTCTTCCATACGGGCCAGACCCTCATCTACCGAGAGTTTGATAGCCTCGGCAAAGGCTTCTGTGCCACGCAGGCGGCTGTAATCAATGGTCTCATGTTTTTCAATGGCATCGTGCATGTATGCGGCCACGTCTTCGCAACTGGATTCCAGCAGGAAGAACATAGGCAGCGTCAACTTGCCTTTTTCTGCATCGGTGCCCAGGGTCTTGCCGGCAGCAGCGTCCTCGCCGGTCAAATCCAGGCAGTCATCATAAATCTGGTATGCAATACCGAGCAAAGTACCCATGCGGTTGAGATGCTCCACCATCTCATCATCAAGCCCTTGCAGGAACGCAGAGCCACTCATGGCCACAGCAAAGAGGGTGGCTGTCTTCTTGCGGATGATTTCGTAATACTCCGCACGGCTCATGTCCAAATCCCACAAGCGGGTGGATTGTTCCACTTCACCCTGGCACAGGTCTTTCATGGCCAAAGCCATCTTTCGGCAGAATTTGCTGCCGCCAATCTCAGTACCCATCACAATGGCCTGAGCCAGCAGCGTGTCACCCAGCAATACAGCCAATTCATTGCCCCACAAGGCGTTGGGCGTGGGAATATCACGGCGGGTATCTGCTTTGTCCAGCACATCATCATGCACCAGAGAAGCCATGTGAATCATTTCCAGCAAGGCAGCAAAGGTGATATGCTCATCCTTGATGCCCCCTGTGGCAGCAGCTGTCAGCAATACCAGACCCGGGCGAATCATCTTGCCCTGCCCTTTGCACACTTTCACCATATAGTCGCGCACATACGGCTCAAATGTCTCTGCCTGGCGGGCTATCTCTTCGCGCACTTTTTGCAACTCATTGCGCACGAGTTGCATATAGGCCTTCTTGTTGCGAAGCTTGCTGAAAAATGGGAAACTCATAAAATCAGATGCGGGAGGTTGTTAG